>JAQWQE010000054.1 GCA_029244925.1 Gammaproteobacteria bacterium
ATTAAATCATCATTATGAAAAAAATAATTAAATGGATCCTGATTCTTATAGTTCTTTTTCTTATTCCTATTAACCTATTTACATATGGACTTTATTCTTATTGTGAGAATAATCCTGAGCAAGAATTTTGGTGTGATTAAAGCACCAACCTTTGTGAATCTTGACTGAGGGCTTGTTAGCAGAAGCAGTTGACTGAGCTTGCTAGTTTGTTAGTTTTTGGGAGGTTTGTTAGGGTATAGGTATGAAGAAAATACCCTTATTAGCTTTTTTATTATTTATAACATCTTGTTCAACTGATGATGATGCTGATGTTGATTTTACAGTTAAATCTCTTCCGCCAGGACTAATCAAGTTATTTGAGGAAGAGAAATATAATCTTTTTTATTACAAGGGATCAATACCAGAAAAGATTGAAACTAACTTTCGTAAATGTATGGAATTTGAACCATCAGAAGAAATAATGCTCATAATTGACACAGGTATTTGGTGGGATAAATGTTATGGATTAGCAATTACTCAGAAAGGATTTCATGTAAACAATAAACCTGATTTTAAATACAGCGATGATTTAAATGGTTATAGATTTATTCCATTTGATTATTATAGGAAAGACAATTTTCGTGTTGGTTTTGCTAATAATTATTGGGGTGGCAAGATACGGAAGGAAGTTAGCATTGACTATGTGGAACTAAAGCCATCGTTTGGTTTACTCTTAGCTTATCAGAGTATAGAAGATAGCTTCACGATAGCTTATTTCCTTGCTTTATTAATAGATGCGATACAGGGAAGGAATCTTCCTACATCAGATGAACTCCAGGAAAGTATGGCTTTATATAGTGTATACGAGGAACAGCCAAAAAATAAAAGAAACAAAGCTGAGATTGGTCAATTCATTAGTGATGTTGCATCCTTAGCAATGGTTTATTATGTGGTTACTGCAGACAAGAAAAGTTGTCAGATGCCACGAAAGCCAAAAAAGCCTAACTACGGGCTTTTAACTTTAAATAGGGCACCTAGCTCAGCATATGCAAAATCCCAATCAAAATATAATAAAAGTAGAGCAAGATATAGACGTGATTATGAAAAAGCCCAAAGTGAATGTAAATCAAAAAGAAGTGATTTAGAACTTCTCTTTGAATTAATTGATTAGATTAAAACACCAACCTATGTGAATCTTGACTGAGGACTTGTTAGCAAAAGCAGTTGACTGAGCTTGCTATTTGTTTATGCAGGGAGGTCTTGTTAATCTTTAACTATGGGTAATATGATTTCATTTAACTGTAAATCTTGTGAATACGAGAGTGATCTGTATTTTCTTGGGGTTGGAATGGCATACATGGACCTCATACAGCAGTATTTAGAAGATAATCCTGATGAGCCTAATATCCCGAATAAACTAAAGCCAACGTATTTATTTGAGTGCATTAAATGTGGTCATTTTAGTGAGAGACACTGTCAACCCAACACTTCTAAGAACCGATACAGGGAAGACCAAACAGACATTGAGAAGAAAAGAATAAAAAAATTTAGATGTGGAAAGTGCAGAGGGAAAATGCGTCTTTATGAATTTGAAACATCAACCTCTCCTTTTCTCCAAAAGAGACCATGTCCAGAGTGTGGTAAAAAAACACTATATGAAGGCATGGGTGGATGTTGGGATTAAGGATTATGAATCATCAAAATCATTTTAATGCTTTCAAGCCTAGCCAATTAGAGCTATTCCCAAACCACATCAATCATGAGTTGATTGAAAGCTACCATGTCAATATGAAAGAGTTGAGCA
Source organism: Gammaproteobacteria bacterium (assembly GCA_029244925.1). Classification (GTDB taxonomy): domain Bacteria; phylum Pseudomonadota; class Gammaproteobacteria; order Steroidobacterales; family UBA11654; genus CACPJA01. Next base: position 1,784 of record JAQWQE010000054.1, read on the forward strand.
AAACAAATAAGATTATTTATAAGTTTAAAGATCACAGTTCTCTTGTAGAAAGACAGCAAAAGGTTTTACAAAATTATCGTAATGAGAATGACACATTAAGTATTAGGACATACAGACTTCTAAAAGAATCTAAAAGACTCCATGAGAGTGTCGATGAAGTTATAGACCACTATGAGAATAGAAAAGAATATCTTGAGAAATGGTTTAGAGATTTTAAATTAATGATTACAACTGCATCTATTTAGATTTAATTAATATATGAGAATTAAGTTATGCCTCTTAGTAAAGAAGAACTAATCCATCTTGAATTATGTTTTCATGAAGTAAATGCATACAAAGGATCAAAGACTGTTGATCCTGATTATTCTGGAAGCTTATTCGATGGAATTGAAAATGCTTTAATTACCGTTGCAAATGCATATCGAATTGGTGAAGGAGTTAAGAAAGATAAAAACGAGGCAATAACGCATCTATTGATGGCAATGGAGTTAGGCAGTGGAGAAGCAGCAATGCAGCTTTCTAATATATTTACCCATGATGATTGGTGGGAGAAAGAATCATACGATTTCAGCCCTGAAGAATGTGTTAAAACTGCGAAAAATCTATGGCAAATAGAAGTTAATAATGGAAGTAGCTATGCAGCATGGAGACTTTATCAATATAGTAAAGAAGGTACAGAAGAAGCAAGAAAATGGTTCTCTGTTGCCATAGAACTTGCCAAGAAATCTGGTGAAGACGTAAGTGAGATGGAAAAAATATATAAACATAATGAAACTAGAGATTTAAGAAATTTTGATTTTCTTGGAATGCCACTAGTTAGTTTAGAAAATTATTTTAGAAAAGACCCACCTGGAGGTGAATGGAATTATCTTAATACAACAGATCCGGATGACATTGAATGGTTGAAGTCTATTCATGAAAAAAAGAAAACAGAAATGAGGCAAATACAACAAAATATTCTCAATAGAATAAAAGAAATTAAAAGACCGCTTAATCCTGAAGAAAAAAAAGAAATTGAGAGATTAAAAGAACTCTGTAGCAGAGATGCTTAAGAATAAAGATTGCCAAACACCAACCTTTGTGAATCCCTGACAGGGCTTGTTAGCAGCAGTTGACAGGCTGCTGATTTGTTAATTTTGGGAGGTTAGAAGTCTATAGACTCTACTTATTGAGACTTAATAAAATTAATAACTGCATTATTTCTCAACTTATTTGAAATAGATTCTTTTATAGCTTCTTTTTGTAGTTCTTTTGCTCTTTGATTGATATAGGAATACTTAGCTTTTCTCTCACTACCTTGATTAACGGCTAGACTTTTACTCCACAAAGCTTCATCAAGACTACCTGACTCAAACTCCTTAGTAGCTTCTAGATAATATTTCTCATTGTTAAACATGATAATTAATAGACACCTTGAGAATGACAAACTAGCTTGGCAGAAGTTTTAATATCTTTCATACAAAAATATATTATTTCTTCTTGTTCTAGATCAGAGTTAAGTAAATCGCTAATTTTATCCTCAGTTAATCCTTGTTCAGTTAACTCTTTATCTCTTTTGGTCCATCTATCTCTTTCGCAGGCATAAACTTTCTCTTCAAGATCTGTAAATGCACTAACGTAGCCATAACCACTAGCCTCATATTTTTTATATAATCTTCGGTTTTGATAAGTACCTTCATCAAAGCCATCACTAACAACTTTTATACACCTATCAAGCTCTGACTCACAACCAACAAGAAGGATTGTGGATAGAAGGAGTGGGATTAAGATTATCTTCTTCATAACAATAACTATAACTAATTTATGAGATTAAGTCTTACAGCTACTTCACAAGATCTATAAGAAGGATAGAAGAGGAGGATAATAGAGGATATATACAGGAATAGCTTATAAGAAATAGAAGTTAATTTCTATCACACTAAATTCTCGCACAATTGTAATTAAGCGTAATTTAAAATACCCTTTATATATAGAAATAGACTATTAGTGTAGGAGCGAGATATGCCTTTAAGTGAAGAAACAAAAACATTAATTCAAAAGTATCAAGTTACCATTAGCGATGACGATGATAGTTACTTAGATCTAGATACGAGTTTAGATCCGATAGAAGATGGTAAATATCGTTTGGGGATAGAGAGAGATGGGCTAAAAACAACCGATGAGAAAGTTATTGAAGTTAAAGATCAGAAAATTGTTAAAAATGAGAACCTATATTCATCCATGAACTATTTTATGGATAGCTTAGACATACTGGAAGAGATGGAAGATGATGAAATTGCTCAAGCTCATAGTTTTTTTCATAGAAATACTGAAGAAGGAGAGTTGTGCATTCAGTTTGATTTCGATTGGGGTACAACTACGATTTCAGAGTTAGAGGAGGATATAAAAGAGTTAGCAGAACAGAGGGAGGAATAGGCAAACTTTACTTATTCATAAACCAAGGGTTTTTATCTGACCAAGCTGTGGTCTATTTACAGTGGGTTCTTTTATTGGCGGCAAATTTTGCATTGATAATGATCAATAAATCTAAAAGTGAAAATTAATAAAATTAGATTTATTTCTGGTTAAAAATAGATTTTAAATTCTCAACAATCTCTGTTGGCTTCAAATCGTCTGGTTCAGGATTAATTATAAACTCATGTCCACCGGCTGATACGAGTTCAATATTCCCATAATCCGCAGTGTTTATTTCTATTGGAGTGAGCTCTTCCCATGGCTCATGTGTTATTCCATCGAATGCATCGACAAACTCTAACTCTTCTATGCTGCCATCACCATTTTCAATTGTGACAGTTTGTAATACGGTAAATCCACTATCTGCCATTATATTTTGCAGTTCTAAGACAGCTTCAAAAGGATCATCATACTCTGCAGCAGCATTCATTTGTTCTGCGCTTAAGAAAATATTTACTGAATGCCCCTCTCTTTCTATTTTATATCTAAATAAAGTAAATTTCCCTTCAAGATGATCTCCTAAAAGTTCTAAATTAATTTTCATTTCAATATCTCAATATTTTTACCGAATTCTCATTGTATCAAATAAATTCTCGAGCATTCATAATGAGGAATAATTTACAATTTAAATGAATTCAACTGCAGTATTTACATACTCATTTTTTTAAGTTTAAGGAAAAAGATATGCCATTAGATAAAGAAATCAAAGGATTTATAGAAAAATACAAAGTTCATCTTTGGGGTGGAGATGAATCATTAGAACTGAGAACTGAACAAGGCAGATTGGAGTCTCTTGACGATGGAATATATTGTTTATGTTATAAGCCGCATGAAGAAGAAATTGTAACTCATGATAAAGATACTATCGAAGTGAAAGATGGATGGATTATGAAAAATGAATCACTCTATCAATCATTACGATATGTGATTGATAAATTACTAAACGATAAAGATGATAAAGATGATAAAGATGATAAAGATGATAAAGAGGATTATGTTGATCCTGATGGTGGAGACATCTTAGAGACTCTGTCATTTCGTGGTGAAAACATAGAAGGTAATCTCTACATTACTTTTGAGTTTGAATACACTGGTGTAACGATGTCAGAAATCGAGGAAGCAGTTAAAGATGCTGAAGAATCAGCTAAATGGTTTTCATAGTTTTTTATTTCCATGCTCAAACAATACAAAATTAACTCTCTGTTTAGATGAAATATATGAAATGAGAACAGAGAATTACCTGTTCTCACTTTTAAAGAACAGTGAAACCTTGGAAACTCTTTAAAATGGTGGGCCCGGGAGGACTCGAACCTCCGACCAATGGATTATGAGTCCACTG
>JAQWQE010000056.1 GCA_029244925.1 Gammaproteobacteria bacterium
CGGCGTTGAAGCGGATGATGTGATGGGCACTTTAGCCAGAGAAGCGGAGGCAAAGAACATAAAAACCATTATCGCAACTGGTGATAAGGATATGGCCCAATTGGTATCAGATCATATTATTCTGGTTGATACGATGAAAAACACTCGCATGGATAGAGCAGCGGTGATTCAGAAATTTGGTTTGCCTCCAGAACTTTTTATAGACTATTTGGCATTGGCTGGCGATGCATCGGATAATATACCCGGTGTTGAAAAGGTGGGACCAAAAACGGCTGTTAAATGGCTTACTGATTACAAAGGCATTGATGATCTAATCAATAACCTTGATCAAATAAAAGGGAAAGTTGGAGAAAATTTACAAGCAGCATTGCCTCATTTAGAGTTATATCAAAAACTTGTGACCATTGATTGCAACCTCAAATTGGATCAAGAAGTAGAAGATTTAGTTATTCAGCCCTCAAACGATGATGAATTATTTGAACAATTTAAAGATCTTGGTCTGCATGGCTTAATCAAGCAATTTAATATTGAGCCTGAACAAAATTTAATCAGAGAGGGCGTTGATTATCAGGTTGTTTTATCAGAAATAGAATTAACAAATTTGATAGGTAAGATTCTTCTAGCTGACATTGTGGCAGTGGATACTGAGACCACTGGTTTAAATTATATGGAGGCTGAAATTGTTGGAATCTCTATTGCTATTGAGACCAACCAGGCTTTTTATATACCATGCATGCACGACTATGATGATGCACCTAAGCAACTTTCAAGGGACTATGTTCTTACACAATTAAAACCCTGGTTGGAGGATGGCAACACTAAAAAAGTAGGCCATAACTTAAAATATGACAGTCATATTTTTAAGAACCATAATATAGATTTGCAGGGAGTTATGCTTGATACCATGTTGCAATCCTATATTTTAAATAGTACTGCAACTAGACATAACTTAAATGCAGTTTCAAAAAGGTATTTAAACCTCAATACAGTTAGTTATGAAGATGTTGCTGGCAAGGGTGCTAAAGAGATTTCATTCAGTCAGGTGGATTTAAAAAAAGCAACCTATTATGCGGCAGAGGATGCAGATATTAGTCTGCAACTAAACCAAAAAATTTATCCACAACTGGAAGAACATGAGTCTTTGTTATCTATTTATAAAGATATTGAAGCACCTGCTCTGCAAGTATTGCAAAGAGTTGAGAGAAATGGTGTTTTAATTGATGAAGGTTTATTGAGCAAACAAAGTAAAGAATTCGCCATAACGCTTAAAGAGTTAGAAGGCAAAGTCCATGCAGTGGCTGAAACAGAATTCAACTTGGGTTCACCTAAGCAATTACAAGAAATTCTTTTTGAAAAGATGGGTTTGCCAGTTTTAAGAAAGACACCAAAAGGACAACCCTCCACTGCTGAAAATGTTCTGCAACAGCTGGCTTATGATTTCCCCATCGTGAAAGATATCTTAGATTACAGAACCATTGCTAAATTAAAAACTACTTATACCGATAAGTTACCTCTAATGATTAACCCTAGAACAGGAAGAATTCATACTTCTTATCATCAAGCCGTTACAGCTACAGGACGACTTTCTTCATCCGATCCCAATCTACAAAACATTCCTATCAGAAGAACTGAGGGTAGGAGAATCAGAGAAGCATTTGTTGTTTCAGAAGGCTACCAAATGATGGCAGCTGATTATTCTCAAATTGAGTTGAGAATCATGGCTCATATTTCACAAGACGATGGATTATTAAATGCATTTGGCCAAGGATTGGATATTCATCAGGCTACAGCTTCAGAGATATTTAATTTATCCATTGAAGATGTGACTCAGGATCAGAGACGATCAGCAAAAGCTATTAACTTTGGATTGATTTATGGCATGTCAGCATTTGGCTTATCCAATCAATTATCCATTTCTAGAAAGGAGGCAGAAGAATATATTCAGCTTTATTTCTCTCGCTATCCTAAAGTTAAAGACTATATGGACAATACCAGACTGAGAACCAAAGAAACCGGATATGTTGAAACCGTTCTAGGTAGACGATTGTATCTTCCAGATATTAATGCAAGTAATTATCAAAGAAGACAATACGCTGAGAGAAGTGCAATCAATGCACCTATGCAGGGCACAGCAGCAGATTTAATTAAAATGGCAATGATCGATTTGCAAAAACACATTGATAATGAAAATCTCGATGCAAAGATTATTATGCAAGTGCATGATGAATTGGTTTTTGAAGTGCGACAAGATGCTGTTGATTCACTAAAGGAGTCAATTAATCAAATAATGTCTTCAGTAGCTGATTTAGACGTTGAATTAAAAGTTGATGTTGGTTTGGGGGACAATTGGCAAGAAGCTCATTGAGTGGTCGGGAAACTCCAATTTCTAAATCTCAACTATCAACCTTCAAAAGTAAATATTTCATTTATTCTTTCTTGAGCAATGTCCACTCCATTTTTTTTTGTTCCCGAGAAAAGCTGAGCAGTTATGTTTTGATCATACTCTTTGGTTACTGTATTAAGAATATTTTCTTGCTCTCTCTTTTTTAATTTATCTGACTTTGTAAGAACAATGTGCAATATTTTTTTCATAGGTAAAAAGAAATCAATAAAAACTTTATCTGAGTCTAAAAGGCCTCGTCTACTATCAACAATAAGTAATACAGCTCTCAAAGCCTCTCTATTCTGGAGATAGTCTGTAATAAGATAGTCCCATGACTTTCGTTTGCTTTTAGAAACATTTGCATAACCATAACCGGGTAAGTCTAC
>JAQWQE010000059.1 GCA_029244925.1 Gammaproteobacteria bacterium
GCTTGTCGGCGGTGTAGAGGGAAGCAAATTTCTAGAGTACCTAGGTCAATTCTTAGTCCCATTATTAATTGACCCTATTACTGGTGATGTAATTCAGGAGAATTTCATGATTACTTGCATTGCTTTGATGTGGGTAGCAGCTATTATGTCAGCGGCTATTGATAACATTCCATTTACTGCTGCCATGATTCCAATTATAGCTTCCTTAGAAGCTATCGGTGTTAATATAGCAGCACTATGTTGGTGTCTTGCATTAGGTGTTGGTATGGGTGGAAATGGAACACATATTGGATCAACAGCGAATGTATACATTGTTACGGTTTCTGAAAAGTTAGCCAAAAAAACAGGCAACCCAGACATGGCAATTACACCTCTAATGTGGGCTAAAAAGGGATTACCTGTTATGTTGTTAACGTTAGTGATATGCACCATAGTCATGTACACATTTTTTGATTATTATTCTCAACCTTTAGGAGGCTAAGAATTATGCAAGAGAAGAATAAAGGTTGGAGTACAGTCAAGGAAGATGAAAGATACGTCGTCACAGATAATAATCTATTAAAAAATCTTGTAGCTAGTGCTACTTATTTAAACCCAGATAAGAGTACCAGTGGCCACAAGCATCCTGGTCAAGAAGAGGTGTATGTCTTTATGACAGGAACTGGAAAAATGGAAATTGACGATAGAACCTTTGAGGTCAAACCAGGCGATGTTGTTTTAATTGAGGATGGGGAATTTCATCGTGTCCATAATGATGGGAATGAAATACTTGAATTTGTCTGTGTCTTCGATGGCAAAAGATCTCACTAGAAATATTAAAGATTTTATAAAATAAGTTTATCTTTAAATGGATTGTTTTAAAGCATACGATATTCGAGGAAGAATTCCTTCAGAATTAAACGAATCTATTGCCTATAGAATTGGTGTTGCTGTTGCTGATTATTTTAACGCTTCCACCATAGTGATTGGCTATGATGTCAGGCCATCATCCATAGATATTTTCAATGCTCTTTCCCAAGGGCTTGCTTCGAGGAATTGTAAGATATTTAATATTGAATTATGCGGTACAGAAGAAATCTATTTTGCTACGAATTTTCTCAATACAGATGCCGGTATTATGATTACAGCCAGCCACAATCCATCCGATTATAATGGGCTGAAAATAGTAGGCTCCAAAGCAAAACCAATTAGTATGGACAGTGGTCTGGATGAGATTATGTCATTAACAGAAAAAGCTGTATATGTTGATAATAATGAGTTTGTGGAGCTTACCAAAAAAGACATTCGTTCTGATTATATAAACAAAGTTCTTTCCTTCGTGGATATCAATAAAATCAATCCATTGAAGGTAGTCTTTAATGCTGGCAACGGTTGTGCAGGTCCAGTGATTAATGATATGCAGAAACTACTCCCAATAGATTGTATTAAGATAAACAATGAACCAGATGGAAGTTTTCCTAGTGGAATACCCAATCCATTGTTATTGGAGAACAGACAAGTTACTTCAGATGCTGTCATTGCTAACAATGCAGATCTTGGTATTGCTTGGGATGGTGATTTTGATCGTTGTTTCTTTTTTGATGAGAGTGGTAATTTTGTAGACAACTATTACCTAATAGGTCTTCTATCAGAAAGGCTTCTGGCTAATCATCCTAATAGCTCAATTGTCCATGATCCAAGACTGGTCTGGAATACTCAAGAAGAAGTGAAGAAAAACTTAGGGGTTCCCATGCTTTCAAAAGCAGGTCATTCTTTTATTAAAGAAGTGATGAGAGAGAACAATGCCATCTATGGTGGAGAAATGAGTGGACATCATTATTTTAGAGATTTTTATTACAGTGATAGCGGAATGATTCCTTGGTTATTATTACTGCAGAGTATTTCAGAATCTGGTAAAACACTTTCAGAATTGGTAAGTGAAAGGGTGAGTAAATTCCCTATTAGTGGGGAAATTAATACAACAGTAGCAAATCCTCAACAACTGTTGGAAACAATAAAGAGCCATTATCAACAATATGATCCAGCTATCGATGATCTTGATGGATATAGTTTTGATTTTAAAACTTGGCGTTTTAACTTAAGAATGTCAAACACAGAACCCCTTGTTCGATTGAATGTTGAATCCAGAGAGAATCAAAAACTAATGGAAGAGAAAACTAAAGAAATCCTAGGATTCATCGATCTGCATAAATAGCCACTTTTATTAATTAGTTGACAGCGTCATGTCTTAATAATATAGTTATATATATATTCTAAATAGTTATATTATATAAAACACAAGTGTTTAAAAGAATAAATAACCTTTTTACTGAACATCCATCTTCTTTGAATGAAAGCTACTCTGAACATTTCTTATGTGCATTTATATACGGTATAAGAATAGTTTTCACAGGTTTTGCATGCTTGATTCATTCAGTTTTTCCATTCTTATTTAAAACTGTAGCTAGTGATCTAGCAAATGAGATTGTTAATGACGTTAATTCCAGGAAGCAAACAACTTTGCTTAAACAAGAACCCAAAGTTGTTAATCACATTTAAATCCTTAGAAAGTTCTATTAATCTCCACTTAAAATTTACATAAATGGTGTTGCATATTTATTCGACTCCATGAAGCAGCTAACCAGCATCCATTTAAAATTGATACCTACTCGAGTTATATCTGGTTCAGTGAAAGTGTATCCATTGATTTTATAACCATCAGCTGTCCTCTCTTCTGCATAAAGGACAAGAACGTCTCTTGTGAAAACACCAATATGATTATTAAGTTCCCAATCAACTTTGACCAACCTAAATACTAAGTTTCTTTTCTCATAATTGGTAATAATTTCAAAGGTACCTCCTTGATCGTGGATAAAGAATGGTTCATATCTTTTATAAGGTATATCTCGCCCGCCGCTGACTCCAGGTATATCCACATAACATTCAAAGGTTCTAGCCTCATTTAATTTATATGGGATATTGGTTGTAATTCCTGAGCTTTCATTCATACGGACAAATAAATGTTTTTTGCTAAGAGTCGATACATTGGTCAATTCATCACAGTTACCCATATATTCTCTAGCATAAAATTCTTCAGCTCCACGTATCATCATGACAGTGCAGTCAGGATTTCTATTTAATCCATCAACAGAATAGCTTTCATCACTCTTGTAGATATCTAATTGGACTGCTTTTTCTACATTATTTGCTGCCACCATGATAATGGAATGCGATGCCACTTTGTCATCATCTGTTATGGGCTTTTCAAAAATGTTTGCATTAATGAAAGTATCAGACACACTAAACACATTGGTTTTAATCTCTTTGATCTCAATTTCCCTTCTTTCGTGCCTTTCTTTATTGGGTACTTTGGAACGATTATTGAAGTAAACTTGATTATAATTACTGTAAAATCCTGGCAAGAATTCACTGACAATCAACTCATCCCTTTCAAAAGAAGTACTGTCCTGTCCTTGAGCATGTATTATTGGTGCGCCAATGAGTAATAGTGTAATAAGAAATATTTTCATTTTAATTTAATCTCATTTTAATTCTTTTA
>JAQWQE010000015.1 GCA_029244925.1 Gammaproteobacteria bacterium
TGGTTATCAGATCCATATTAGGAGAAATATTCCAATAATAAGGAAGGCTTAATTCTATGCCTCTTTTAGTTGATGAGCCAAAGTTAGGAGTAAGAATGCCTGATTTTCTTGAATCTGATAGAGGAAAGGTTAAATATGGAAGATATAAGATAGGCCAATCTTTAAATCTCAAGCTTAGATTCTTTGCCACTCCCTCATCTTTATTGAGTTGCATTGACTCGGCTCTGAGCTCCCAAGAATTATCAAGAGCAGTACAAGTGGTATAGGTAAAATCAGTCAGGCTAAAGTTATTATTACTATCTATTGCTATTGTTTTAGCAACCCCTCTTGCTGGAACGCTAAAGATTTGATAATCACCTTCTTGTATCAATGCTGTTTTCTCTTCAGTCCTAATAATCGCTTCTTTTCCATATATGAGAGCATCTGAATTTTCAAATATAAGATTCTTAGTTACTCGGATAATGCCTCCACTTTCATCAAAAGCTGCTTCTCCACCAGTAATGGTCTTATTTCCTGAGGTTATTTTTATCTCATTCTTAATTTTTAATTGTTTACCCACTTCACCTTCAATGGAGCCAGCGGTCAGTGAAGTAGATGTTCCAGAATCTATTGGAAAGTTGTTTGAATTTTTATAACCAATCAAGCAAGTATTGTTGGAGATTTCTTCAGCACTAGCTTCAGAAACCATCATTATGATAAATAATATAAATAACTGTTTAGTAGTATTCATATAGTTTAAATAACATTCCTTTCTTCTTTAATACTTTATTATCACACATCATTATAAATAAGGTTTCTGAATTCATGCTCTTAATTATCATGTAATATGATTAATTTTAAAGAATAAATTTAATTTTTTAGAATATATAAAGGTAATAATTGAAGCAGAGTGAAAGAAATATTCTTTTTAAGTCTTGGATAGAAAATTCCATCGATGCAATGATAACAAGAATAGAGCCTGCAAGCTCAGATGCCAGCTTCAGAAGTTATTATAGAATTACTCTTAACAATGAAGATACTTTCATTGCAGTGGATTCTCCTCCAGAACATGAAAATAATAAGCAATTCCTGAGAATTGCTCAGATATTGAATGATATGGGCATAGCAGTTCCAAAAATTATTGATAGTGAATTGAATCATGGTTTTTTAATCATTAGTGATTTAGGAAATAACACGATGTTGGATAAATTGACATCAAATAATCAACACTCATCTGATTACTATAAAAAAGCGGTCAGCTTGATTTCTAAAATGCAGCATAGTGGAGTTTCATCTCATTCTGAGCTACCTCTTTATGATAAAGATATGATGCTCGATGAGATGAAGTTGTTTGTATATTGGTACTGTAAACTGGAATTAAAAATAAACGATAAAGAGATGCAAAAATATGATCTATATAGTATTTTTAATCAAATTGCAGACAGGGCAGTTAAACAAGAAAAGGTATTCGTGCATCGTGACTTTCATTCAAGAAATATTATTATCAATAGCAATAATCAATTAGGCATATTGGATTTTCAAGATGCAGTTTTAGGGCCTATAACTTATGATCTCGTTTCTCTGCTTAGGGATTGTTATATAACTCTTCCTGAAAAATTTGTCTCAGAAAAGATCGAACACTTTTATCATGAGTCATCAGCATTGCTAATGAAGACGACTCAAGAAGAATTTATAAAAGATTTTGACTTGATGGGTATACAAAGACATTTAAAAGCAGTAGGTATATTTTCAAGATTAAAGCACAGAGATCAAAAAGAAAATTATATTCTAGATATACCTAGAACAAGAGATTATTTAATAAAAATTTGTGATAAATATGATTCTCTTCAATTATTATCTGATTTTCTAAGAGAGCACACTCACAAATGAAAGCCATAGTATTAGCTGCAGGAAGGGGCGAAAGATTAAGGCCTATTACTAATCAAATTCCAAAACCTTTAATATCTATTGATAATAAAACATTGCTTGAGAGAAATATTGAATCTTTATATCTATCAGGAATAAGAGAAATTGTAGTTAATTCATCCTGGTTGGCAAAACAACTTGAGGTTTTTTTATCAACAATAAATTATCCAAATCTTAAGATTATTTATTTATATGAGGGAGAAAGACCATTAGGAACTGCAGGTGCAATTTTTAATGCCATTGATTATTTAAAGGATGATTATTTTTGGGTGGTTAACTCAGACATTTTGACGAATTATTCTTTTAAACGCATCAAAACTAATAACAAACAAAAAGCTCACTTAATTCTAGTGCCTAATCCCGATCATAATTCTGAAGGTGACTTTGGCCTAATGGATGGAATTGTGTGCAATCATTCAGATCAGATGTATACTTTTAGTGGCATTAGTTTGCTTTCTCCTGAGATGTTTGAAAAACAAGATAAAAAGACAGAATCATTAGCAACAATTTTAAGAGACTTCGTTGAGAAAGATATCGTTACAGGGGATATATTTTATGGTGAATGGCTTGATATAGGAACCCTTGAACGATTAAATAAAGCAAAAAATAAAATAGAAATAAGTAATTCAAATGAAAGATAAAAAAAAGAATTATCATCAGAAAACTTCACTAGTTCATTCAGGAAGGGATAAAAGATTTACTCAGGGTGCTGTCAATATTCCACCTTATAGAGCCTCTACAGTATTATTTGAAACATTAGAGGAATACTACAATTGGGATAAGCAGTTTAAAAGTTTTCGCTATGGAAGATTGGGCTCACCAAACAGTTTAGCCTTAGAAGAAGCTTATTCAGAAATTACGGGAGCTTATAGATCAATTGCTACTAGCTCTGGTATGTCAGCAATCAATATTGCTGTTAGTGCGTTTCTTAAACAAGGGGATCATGCTCTTGTAACACAAGGTTGTTATGAACCTGCAGCTGAATTATTCAATCAATATCTAACAAAATTTGGCATTGATGTTGACTTTTTTTCTCCCATCATGGAATCCTCTATAGCTGATCTTATATTACCAACAACGAAAATTGTTTATTTAGAAGCACCCAGCTCAGTGACTTTTGAGATACCTGATATTGAGCTTGTTATTAGTTCTATTAGGAAAAAGAGTAGAGAATTAAACACTAAAATTATTATTATTTTTGACAATACATGGGCTGGACCATTGTATTTTAAATCTTTTAATTTCGATATAGATATTGAAGTTCAAGCGGCTACTAAATCCATTGTAGGGCACTCGGATGCCATGCTTGGTTTAGTGGCATGCACAAAAGAGACGTATCAAACAGTCAAAGATTGTTCTAGAAATCAAGGAATATCAGTGGGACCTGATACTTGTTATCTGGGTTTAAGAGGCTTAAGAACTATGGGTTTAAGAATGGAAGCTCAGTATGATAATGCCAAGAAGATTGCTGCATGGTTGCATAATCAGCAAGTTATTAAAGAAGTATTTTATCCACCTGTTTCTTTTTCTAAATCTCATGATAATTGGTCGAAAACATTTTTGGGAGGCGGGAGCTTAATGAGTATGGTACTCGATGATACATACTCCACCAGTGCTTTAGCTGCTTTTTTAGATGATATGGATTTATTTGGTATGGGTTATAGTTATGGAGGTTATGAATCTTTGTTAACTCCTTGTAGACTTCAAAAAGAGAGAATCTCTGACACTGATCACTTTGACCAAACGATGCTGAGAATGTATATAGGGCTGGAAGATATTAATGATTTTATAGCAGATTTAGATAGTGGTTTTAAGAGACTCGTGAACCACTAGATTGTCTTAGAAGTTTCTTAAAATATTCTCTTTTATATCATCTCGTACTTCATTAATACTCAGATTTGCACCTAAATTATTTAAATCAGAAACTTTATTTGAGCTGTTACCACAAATCATAATATTATCCCATGGGTTCATATCCATAGAGATATTAATTGATGCTCCATGGTAACTGCAACCTTTTGAAATTTTTAAACCAAAACTTACTATTTTTTCTTCTTCAATAAAGATTCCAGGTTCATTTTTTTTGAAAAAGGCATCCCCTTTATAATTTTGAATGGTATCCAGTATTGCTTTCTCAAAACTAGAAATAAAATCCCTTATTTTGATAGATCTTCTTTTAAGATCAAATAATAAATATACCATCAGCTGTCCTGGACCATGAAAAGTAAGTTGACCTCCTCGATCTGTCTTTATAACGGGTATATTTGTCAATAATGGAATATCATTTTTTTTAGTTCTAGGACCATAGGTATAGACTGGCTGATGTTCTAAGAACCAAACTTCATCTTTAGTATGAGCGTGTCTTTTTTTTGTAAAGCTTTGCATCTTCAAAAGAGTAGATTGATAATTCTGAAGACCTAAATTTTTGAATACAATTGGTACTTTATGTTTCTTGGACAAGGTCTATGCCGTTTTTATTCAAATAAAAGAATAGCAGAATCATAAATTTGACCCCATAACGAATCTTTTTCTATTTTTTTATTAGAAAAGAGTGATGTTTCAACTAGGATATTATTATCCAATGTAAGAGTTAATTTTCCAATAGGCTGATCAGTGTTAATCGGAGCTATAATAGGCTCAAAGATTTCAATCTTAGATTGTATATTTTTTGAAGATCCTTTAGGGATAGTTTTAAGAAATTCCTTATTGGTTATTAAAGATATATTGTCATCTCTCCCTTTCCATACCTTAGCTTGAGCGTAGACTTTTGATGACTCAACTATAGTTTTATTCTCAAAGAATCTAAAGCCATAGTTCAATAAAGCCGATGCTGCTTCTGTTCTTTCATCAGGAGTTTTAGATCCAGTTACCACCGCAATTAATCTCATTGAATCTCTCTCTGCTGTGGCTACTAAACAATATCCAGCAGAAGAAGTATAGCCAGTTTTCATTCCATCAACAGTTTTATCTCTTTTCAGTAGTCTATTACGATTATATTGCTCTATAGGCTGATCTGTTTTCAAATCTCTAATTTTTTCTGATGAAAAAGTTTGTTCTGAATACCACGGAAAATATTGAGGAAAATCTTTGATAATTCGTGAGGCTAAAATTGCTATATCAATAGAGGAAGAATAGTGTTCATCTCCATCAAGGCCATAGGAATTTTGATAGTTTGTATTTTTTAAACCCATTGCTTGGGCATATTCATTCATATACTCAGAAAATGCTTCTTCTGTTCCTGCAATATGTTCAGCTAAAGCCATACTTGCATCATTTCCAGATACTATAATCATACCCTGTAGTAATTCTTCAACAGTCACATTTAACATGGGGTTTAAAAACATAGTTGATCCACCAATAGAGCTTGCACGTTTGCTAATTCTCACTCGATCATCCAATAATATCTGCTCTTCCTTGAGGGCTTCAAATACTACGAAAGCCGTCATTAATTTAGTAATACTGGCCGGCTTAATTTGTTTTGTTTCATCAAAACTAGCAATAATCTTTCCTGTATTAGCATTTAATAATACGTATGTCTCTGCAGGTATTTTTGGTGCTTTTGGAGTGATGATAATGCTATGCACTGGTATAGAAAAAAAAGATATTAGTACAATTATTATTTTAGATATTTTCAACATAAGAATTTAATTAATTGATTGTTTTAGCTTTTTTTTTCTTATTTTTAATTATCTGAGAACGATATCATAATTTACTGGAGATAGATAATGCATTGATTATTCTGAAATAATATTAATATTCAAAGAAAGCAAGGTAAGTTTATCGACTACTCGATTGTATAATTCATTAGTCTTTATAGGGCCGATTCTAACCCTGTGTATAGCTTTTCCATTTACTCTAGCTTTGTTGATAAATACTGTTTTGATGCCTAATTGAGATATTTTTATTTTTAATATCTCAGCATTCTTCTGATCACTGAATGCCCCAACTTGTAAATAAAACTTTTCATTATCTTTAATTATTCGTTCAAAGATGCTGCCAGAAAATAGTCTTTTTTTATTTTTTTTCATGAATTCTGCAGCTTCTTCTTGACTGATAGCATTGATTCTTACAATAGCTGTGCCCTTATCAAGCATGTCTATTTTTTTGGCAGCAGCATATGACAAATCAATAACTCTATTATCTACAAAAGGTCCTCTATCATTTATTTTAACGATAACTGATTTCCTATTTCTTATATTAATGACTTTTACATAAGAAGGGAGTGGAAGTGTTTTATGTGCAGCCGTATATTTATACATATCATAAATTTCTCCACAAGCAGTCTGTTTTCCATCAAATTTAGGACCATACCACGATGCTATTCCTCTTTTTTCATACCCCTTACTAGAGGTCAAGGTGCGATATCTTTTACCTTTGACAATATATCTTTCTTTACTACTTCTATCATAAGTACAACCGTCATTTAAAATTTTGATGACTTCTTTTTTAGATAAGTCCGACTTAAATACAGGGGATTGAGTAGAGCAACTAGCAATAATTACTACAGCGGATAACAACATAGATTTCAGGAAGAGCTTTCTCATTTCTAATCCACAATCAATTGTATGCTTTCACCCAACTGATACACAGCTAATGCATACATTACATTCCTATTGTAGGTAGTGATTACATAGAAATTATGGAAACCGATAAAAGATTTTTCTTTGCTTGATCCTTCTAAATATATTGGTTGAGCTCTAGAATTATTTGGTAATGATGTGGAGAATATGAAGCCTGCATTTTTAAGTTCTTCGATTGAATGATTAGGTTTAATGGCTTTAGAAAAATAATCGCTTAAATCATTTAGTGTCCCATTTTTCGCATCAGTGACATCATGCGCTAAAGAGGCTTCGCTAAGGATATTTTCATTGCTTCGCCACCCATTTTTCTCTAGGTAATTTCCTATACTCATTAGAACATCATCCCATGAGTTAAATAAGTCAATTTTCCCATCAGAATTTCCATCAATAGCAAAGTCTCTATAACTAGATGGGATAAACTGTGGTGCACCCATGGCTCCAGCATAGGAACCCTTTATGGACTCTATTGGAAGATTTTGTTCTCTACTAAGGTAAAATAAGTGAATTAACTGCTTCTTAAAAAAATCACTTCTTGGTGGGTAACCTGCAACAAGTGTATAGAGCGAGTCAATGACTCTATAGTTTCCTTGAATTCTTCCAAAAGATGTTTCAACACCCAATATTCCTAAGAGAATATTTTTTGGAACCCCAGTCTCATTTTCAACTCTTGCTAGCAATTCTTTATGTTGATTGGAAAAGAGAATACCTGCAGCAATTCTTTTGGGAGTGATGAAAATACTTCTATACTCTTCCCATGTTTTTGTTTTTTCTGCCGGTTTTGAAATATTCTCTATTAATTGGGGTAAATAGCTTATTTGATTAAAGATAGAAGCAACATATTGTTCATCAAATCCATGTTCTTCAACCAGTTCAGTTATTAATTCTTCATTAAGCTTTTCATTAATATTAGCTGATAAATTAGAGATAAAAAGTAGGGCAGAGAAAGTAAATATCTTTAGAAAGAATCTTATTGGACTATAGATCATAATCATTATTTTGTTACCAGTCTTTTATGCGTTCCAACTGACATTAACATGCCAAGTAAAATCATTAAAGTCACCATAGAAGTCCCACCTCTGCTGATAAGAGGAAGCGGCACACCAACGACAGGGAGAAGACCAATTGTCATTGAGATATTTACAAAGACATAGATGAAGAAAGTCAGACTAATACTTGCCGCAATAAGTCTGGAAAATAGGTCTTGAGAATTAATGGCTATCAAAATCCCTCTGCCGACTATGAATAAATATACGCATATAATGATTGCAATCCCAACCAATCCAAATTCTTCAGCAAGAATAGAAAAAATAAAGTCAGTTGTTCTTTCAGGTAGAAAATCAAGTTGGCCTTGACTTCCATTCAGCCAACCTTTTCCAAATAAACCTCCTGAACCAATGGCGATTTTTGATTGAATAATATGATATCCAGCGCCCAATGGATCTTTTTCTGGGTTAAGAAAAGTTAAAACTCTTTTTCTTTGGAATTCATTGATCATAGGCCAAATTAGAGGGAGAGATGTTATAAAGAGAGAGAAAGCAATGACCAGGTAACGTTTCTTGATCCCTGATAAGAAAATAACGATTAAGCCAGAAAATGCGACAAGCACAGATGTTCCTAAGTCTGGTTCTAAATATATAAGGTATGTTGGTAATATGACAATCATAATTGCAAGAGCGATTGAAGTATTAGATGGAGGTAGAGATTCTCGAGCAATATATCGGGCCACCATAAGTGGCATGCCTATTTTCATTAATTCTGATGGTTGAAAACTGATTCCAATATTTAACCACCTTGTTGCACCATTCCTAGTTTCACCCAAAATAAGAACTAACCCCAATAATATAAAACACAATGAGTATAACCAAGGAGCAATTCGCTCATAATCCAAGGGACTCATTTGTGCAATCAGAATCATTGCTGCTAAAGAAATTCCAATTCTTATAGATTGATCGATAACGGCATTGATATCACTATTTGAAGCACTATAAATGGCAATTAGGCTAATTGAAAAAAGAATTAGAAAAGCAGTTAATAAAGGTAAATCTATATGAAACTTTCTAAAGAGGTCTTCACTTGACAAACTATCATATTGTTTTTTAAAGGGCATTTTTCTTCTCTGAATCTAGTATCGCCTGCATGATTTTTTCAGCAACTGGTGCAGCAGCTAACCTTCCACCACCTCCATTTTCAATAATTACAGTTAAAGCAATTTTAGGTGTCTTGAGAGGTGCAAACCCAATAAATAATCCATGATCTCTTAATTCTTCAGGGACCTCTTTGTTGCTTGATTTATCTATACTGAAGACTTGTGAGCTTCCTGTCTTCCCTGCAATTGGCACATTGGGCTGAAATATACCATAAGCTGTTCCTCTTCTTTCATTAACCACAGCAATCATTCCTTGATGGATGATATCCCAATGCTCTTCTTTTATATGCTCAAGATTATTGATTTCTTCAGTTGGGGTATATTGAAGTTCACCTGTTTTTATGTTCTCAATAGCTCGAACTAAATGTGGTTGGAAAGCACTCCCTCTATTTGCAATCATTACAGTAGCCATAGCCAGTTGCAATGGAGTGGCCAGCATGTAACCCTGTCCAATTCCTGCTATCACTGTTTCCCCTTTAAACCAGCTCTGATTCTGTTTTGATTTAAAGTTATTTTTTTTCCATGCACGATTTGGAATTACCCCTTTTTTTTCTGAGCCTATATCAATCAGTGTTTTTTTACCTAAATTAAAGTTAGATAAAAATGCACTCATATTCTCTATCCCCATCTTCACAGCTAATTCATAAAAATAAACATCACATGATGCTTGAATTGCCCGTTTTGTATTGACTGAACCATGTGTGGTCCAATCATTAAATGGTCTAGAGTAATTAGGGAGGAAATAATGTCCTTCACAAGGTATAAAATTATCAGGATTGATGTATCCCATTTCCAAGCCCCCCAGAGCCAACATTGGTTTAATGGTCGAACCTGGTGGGTATTGTCCAGCAATGGCTCTATTGAATAATGGTTTATTTTTATTATTTTGAAAAGCAGCATATTCAGAGTTACTCATGCCTTGACTGATTTTATTAGGATCATACGATGGAGTGCTAATAAAAATGAGAATCTCACCATTGGAAGGATCAATACCCACAACGGCACCTTTTTTTCCTTGCATTGCATCGTATGCAACTTCTTGTAGCCTAGTATCTAGTGTTAAGATAAGATTATTTCCAGGTTCAAATGGCTGAGTATCCAATCGATCCATTACTCTCCCACGAACATTTACTAACAGTTTCTCTTTTCCTGGGTAGCCATGCAGTGAAGTTTCATAATCTCTCTCAATCGATGTTTTTCCAATCTGTTCTTTGCCAGTGTAGATAGCAGAATCAAATCTTAAATAATCGTTTGATGATATAGAGCCAACATAGCCTAGTGCATGGGAGAATATTTCTCCCTTTGGATAGTATCTTGTAAGCCTAGTCTTAATATCTATTCCTTTAAATATATTTCTATTATTGGCAAAAATAGCTATTTGTTTTTCAGAAAGCTTTGTATTTAATGTAATGGCTTTAAATTGATAACTGCTATCAATCTTCTCCTTTAGTGCATCTATTTTTTTTATGTTGATTAGCTCTAGCCCAGCTAATTGATCCAATGTTTTCTCTATATGTTGGACTTGCTCAGGTATCATCTCAAGTTGGAATACTGGTCTATTCTCAGCTAATACATTATTATTTCTATCAAAAATTAATCCTCTGCTAGGAGGTACTGACTGAGTTCTAATGGTATTATTTAGGGAGCGTAATTTGTATTGATCAGAATCATAAATTTGTAAAAAAACCAAACGTATAAAAATTATTGAAGCTAGTAATAGAATTAATAATGAGGAAAATAATATACGATTTAGGAAAATATTTTGATCTTCTTTTTGGGTTATGATGGACTTAAATGACATAAAACTATCTAGTTTTTATTCTTGATTGCAAGTTTTGCATTAACCCCATAAAGAAAGGCCAAATCAAAGATCCTAGTAATATGCTTAGTAATTTTGATTGTGAAATTACTATTTTCCCAATCATTCCTTCTATCCAAAGATGCATCATCTCATTTATTATAAGCAGGATAAATACAGACAACATCATCTGCCATATAGGAAATACTCTAATTTGCAGTCTAAATCGATAGGTTATGTATGTTATTAAAGATAAGGCAAGAGAAGACTCACCCAGAATGCCGCCTTGTAAAACGTCAAGTATTAATCCTATTAGACATGCTGAGAATAGACCAATCATTGAAGGAGTCATAATAGTAAAAAATATTAAAGACAAAGGTATCCATGGAACTCTTAAGAAAGATAGGTATTCCGGTAAGGGAATTATTGATAGAAGACTGGAAAGAATCAATATCAACCAAATAAAGGAAAGTTTTGATAATTGGTTACTCATTTGGGTAATTTTTTTTAATATCTTGAATAACCAAAACTTCATTAATATTTTTTAGATTGGCAATTGGTTTAGCTCCAATACTAAGATAAGAATCTCCTTTTACCCTTTCTATATTCGAAATTATGGCAACGGGATATCCTTCAGGATATCTTCCACCTAAGCCAGATGTAATCAATACATCATTAATTTTAATATCAGAATTATTAGGAAGATTGTTGAGAATAATTTCATCATAAGAGCCAATGCCAATTGCTATTGCTCTAAGTCCATTCCTCGCAATTTCAATAGGAATACCATGCTCAGGATCTGAAATAAGCAGAACCTCAGAAGCAAGCACTTGATCACGAACAATATGGCCAATAATCCCTTTAGAATCTGCGATTGCAGCCCCTAACTCTATACCATCCATACTGCCTTTATTAATAATAATTTGATGTTTATCATTATCTTGATTGACTGCAATAATATCTGCGAAAATAAAATTTTCCCCGTCTTCTGGTTTTGCCTTTAGAAGTTCGAATAATCTTTTATTTTCAGCTTCAAGTTTGTAGGTTTGCTGTACTTTTGAATAAAGTTGTATGATTTCTTTTTTTAATAATTGATTTTCTGTCAAGATAGATTCTCTATCACTTAACTTATTCTTTAAGTTATTGATAATTTTTTTAGGTGCATTTGCTGCAATTTGTATGGGTAAAACGGCTACTGATAGGTATGATCTTAATCTATCTGTATAATTGCCTTGAAAATCTAAGTACATCATCCCTGAAGACAGAATAAATATCAGTATAATTCTCAATCCGCTATAGTTGGGATTTGATCGATCAATTGTTTTGTTTTTTGTAAACGGCATGAGGTGTAGTCACCCGTTGTTTATAATTTCTGTAGCAGTCAACTCAATTCAAAAAAATCAACACCATGTTGGTCCAATATTTCAATAACTTTACCACCACCTCTTGCCACACAGGTTAGTGGGTTATCTGCTAATATCACAGGCAAACCTGTTTCTTCCGATAGTAATTTATCAATATTCGCTAATAAAGCACCCCCTCCCGTAAGCACTATTCCTCTCTCAGCTATATCAGAGCCAAGTTCAGGAGGTGTTTGCTCTAAAGCAGACTTTAATGCATTTGCTATTGCTTGAAGAGGCTCTTGAAGAGCGTCTAGAATTTCATTACTATTCAGTGTAAAGGTCCTTGGAACACCTTCTGATAGATTTCTTCCTTTAACAGAAATCTCTCCAACGGAATCTCCAGGATAAGCACTCCCTATCTCATGTTTAATTCTTTCAGCGGTAGCTTCTCCTATCAACATTCCATAGTTTCTCCTAATGAAGTTGATAATAGCGTCATCAAAAGTATCTCCACCAATTTTAATTGAATTACCATAGACAATTCCATTAAGCGATATAACTGCTATTTCAGATGTTCCGCCTCCTATGTCTACTACCATTGAACCTCTTGCTTCATGAACAGGAAGTCCAGCACCTATTGCAGCCGCCATTGGTTCATCTATTAAGTAAACTTTTCTTGCGCCAGCTCCTTCCGCTGATTCTCTAATTGCCCTTCTTTCTACCTGAGTAGATCCAAAAGGAACACAAACTAAAACTCTAGGACTAGGCCTAAAAAATCTTGTGCCATGTGCTTTTTTTATAAAAGCTTGTAGCATTGCTTCTGTGACTATGAAGTCCGCTATGACACCGTCTTTCATTGGTCTAATTGCTTCAATTGAACCAGGTGTTCTTCCTAACATTGCTTTAGCATCGGTGCCTACAGCTACTACAGTTTTTGATGCTCTTCCCTCTCCAGTTCGTAGGGCAACAACTGATGGTTCATTTAGAACCACACCCTTGCCTCTTGCATACACAAGAGTATTAGCAGTTCCTAGATCTATTGATAGATCATTGGAGAAATATCCTATAATATTTTTGAACATATTTATTTTTTTTAATTAAAATCCAGAATAACTACTCTAACAACGAGTAGGATTTTGAGCAACAGGAAGTTATCATTAGAACCTATTTTTATTAATTAAATCATATCATGACTGTAAAAAAATCTGACATAAATCATATTTGCGATCTATCCAAGTTAAGGATTGATGAGAATGAAATTTCAACTTTTACTAAACAAATCTCAGATATCCTCAATATGATTAATGAATTAGAAGAGGCTGATACTAATGAGATCAAGCCTATGGCACATCCGATGAATATGAGTCAACGTTTAAGAAAGGATGAAGTTATATCGAATAACGATAGAGATCTTTTTCAAGAAAATGCTATAGATTCTGAAGATGGTTTTTATAAAGTTCCCAAGGTTATAGATTAAGCGGGTATATTAATGGAACGATTTACTCTTAAAAAACTCATTCATATGATTTCTCAAAGAGAGATTTCAAGCGCAGAACTGGTATCTATTTATTTCCAGAGAATAAAGAAATACGATCATTTTCTAAATTCTTTTATAACCCTAAACCAAGAGAGTGCTGAAGAGCAATCATTGATAGCTGATAAAAAAATACAAGCAGGCAATTATGATTTATTAACCGGAATACCTTATGCATCGAAAGATATTTTCTGCACCAAAGGAATAAAAACAACTTGTGCTTCAAAGATGCTTGAAAATTTCGTACCTCCTTATGATTCCACTGTTATAAATCAGATTAAAAACAGTGGAGCAATTTTGGTGGGAAAAACCAATATGGACGAATTTGCAATGGGTTCTTCAAATGAAACTAGTTATTTTGGTCCAGTCTATAACCCTTGGGACCTAGAAAGGTCACCGGGTGGATCTTCAGGAGGTTCTGCAGCAGCTGTAGCCTCTGGCATTATTCCGATAGCACTTGGAACAGATACAGGAGGGTCGATCAGGCAACCAGCAGCTTTTACTGGAATTACAGGTTTGAAGCCTACATATGGGCGATGCTCTAGATATGGAATGATTGCTTTTGCATCAAGTTTAGATCAAGCAGGGTTATTGGCTTTGACAGCAGAGGATATAGCTATTTTCTTAGAAGCAATGTCAGGGTTTGATCCTCTTGATTCTACAAGCGTTGAGGAACCTGTTCCTCAATATAGTGATTCTCTTCATAACTCTATAGCAGGAAAAACTATTGGTTTACCAAAAGAATTCTTTAACAATTCATTGGATACTGAATCTCAAAGAATACTCAATCAAGGTATTGAAATATATGAGAAATTAGGAGCAAAGATTACTGAAATATCATTGCCAAATGTAGGTTATTCTGTCCCTACATACTATGTTGTTGCTTCAGCTGAATGTTCTTCAAACTTAGCAAGATATGATGGAATTCGTTATGGATATAGAGATGATAATACAAAAGATTTAGATGATCTTTATCGCACGAATAGGCAAATTGGATTTGGTGATGAAGTAAAAAGAAGAATAATGACAGGCACTTATGTTTTATCAGCTGGATATTATGATGCTTACTATTTAAAGGCGCAAAAAGTTAGACAATTGATATCCAATGACTTCGAAGAAGCCTTTAAAGAAGTGGATCTTATTATTGGTCCTACCACTCAATCACCAGCATTTAATATAGGTGAGAAAATAGATGATCCAGTTTCAATGTATATGAATGATATATATACAATATCCTCAAATTTAGCAGGACTTCCGGCGTTGTCACATCCCGTTGGATTCTTTGATAAATTACCAATTGGAATGCAGTTGATAGCTCCTCATTTTCATGAATATCAGTTGTTAAACTTTTGTCATTTGTTTCAACAAGAAACTGATTTTCATTTACAGCAACCCCAGGCTTTTCTTGATGATTAATAGCGATTTAGAATTATGAAATGGGAAACAGTTATTGGTTTAGAAATACATGTGCAATTAGCATGTGAGAGTAAAATATTTTCAAGTTCATCCACTAAATACGGTATGCCGCAGAATACCCAAGCATCTTTAGTGGATCTTGGTTATCCAGGAGTACTTCCTGTTCTGAATCATCAAGCTGTTGTTATGGCTATTAAATTTGGTCTAGCTGTTGATGCTGAGATCGCTGAAAAATCAATTTTTGCTAGGAAAAATTATTTTTATCCTGATTTACCAAAAGGTTATCAAATTAGTCAATATGAACTACCAATAGTTTTTAATGGTTCAATTGAGATTCCAATTAATGATAAAAGCATGAAAACTATAAGGATTACAAGGGCCCATTTAGAAGAAGATGCAGGTAAATCAATTCATGATAAATTTGATAATGCTAGTGCTATAGATCTCAATAGGGCTGGCACACCTCTGCTTGAGATTGTTTCTGAACCTGATCTCAGCTCTTCCGAAGAGGCATCTTCTTATATGCAGAAAATACATCAACTGGTTCGTTACTTGAAAATATCAGATGGCAATATGCAAGAAGGTTCATTTAGGTGTGATGCAAACATTTCATTAAGACCATTAGGTTCGAATGTTCTTGGGACTCGAGCAGAAATAAAAAATATAAATTCTTTCAAGTTTGTTGAAAAAGCTATTGAGTTTGAAGTGGAACGACAAAAGGCAATATTGGATGAGGGTGAATCAGTTACTCAGGAAACCAGATTGTATGATTCTGAAAAAAATGAAACAAGATCCATGCGAAGTAAAGAGGAAGCTACTGATTATAGGTATTTTCCTGATCCTGATTTATTGCCTATATTAGTTGAAAAAGATCTCATTAAAGAAATTAAAAAAGAACTGCCAGAACTTTTTGATCAAAAAGTAGATCGATACATTAAACAATATTCAATAAGGAAAGTAGATGCTGTAGAGATTGCTAAAAATATAGATATTGCAGAATTTTTTGAAGCTTTAATTCATCATTTTAAAGAGAACTATCAACAAGCAGCTAATTGGCTTCTTTCAGAATTAATGGGTTATCTTAATAAAGAAAATATTTCAATCACAGACTTAACAATTACAGCAGATGCTTCAGCTGAGTTATTGCAAAAAATTCATGAAAATGTTGTCTCAACTTCAATGGCAAAAATTATCTTAAAACAATTGATTGAAACTAATGATTCTGTTGATGAAATCATAGAGGCGCAAGGACTGAAACAAATTTCTGATAGAGGTCAAATTGAAGCAATAGTTAAGGAAGTAATAGAGTTATTTCCAGATCAGAGAGATCAGTATTTGTCAGGGAAAGAGCAGGTATTAGGATTTTTGATAGGCCAAGTGATGAAAAAGACTTCTGGTAAAGCTAATCCTAAGATGGTGAATCAAATATTATTAGAAAAGTTAAAAGAAAATAGAAGAAGATAGAAGAATATAAAAGAAGATAGAAGAAAATAATAAAGATAATAATTAGTGAGATATATTACAATTATTGGATTTTTTTATTTTAAGTAATTGATTTATATTGTTCTTTAAGTCAAAAATAGAAATCATACTGTTTAATTCTGTATCTTGGCCCATTAGAATTTTTAAAGCTTCAGTAGCAGCCATTATTCCTGCGCTCCCAGCTATAGTTGAAAGCACACCATTTCCTTCGCACGTCTCTATATTCTCTTCATCTGATTGATATAGGCAATTTAAACACCCATCTATAAGACTGTCATTTCTGAAAACTGCAATATGACACTCATACCTTATTGCTGCAGCCATAATCATAGGTTTTCTATTTCTTATGCATATCTTATTCAGTTGTAATCTTGTTTGAATATTGTCTGTACAGTCTATAACGAGACTTACTTCTGAAATAATTTGATCTAATTCTGAATCGTTTAGTTTTTTATCTATGCTCTCAATGAGAACATTGGGATTAAAATGATGCAGTTTTTCTTTAGCTACAATCGCTTTATTTTGATTGACATTATCTTCTTGAAATAAGATTTGTCTTGGGAGATTTGAGATGTCCACCGTATCGTAGTCGCATAGAATTATTTTTCCAACTCCACTATTGACCAGATAAAGACTAGCTATAGTTCCTATGCCACCCATCCCTATAATTAGAATTGATGAGTCTTCTATTAACTTTTGTGAGTTCTCATCAAAATCATTTAATCTTAGGTGAGCGCTATAACGATGAGATTGTTTATTCATTTATTTTAAGTGTTTAGAAATCCTTCGGTAATTCTTATATGACCATTGTAATCTTTTGTTGACATTATATTCACCAAGCCAAATTCTCGCATCAAACCCTGGCAATATTTACTTTGATCAAATCCATGCTCAATAATTAATGACCCAGCAGGCTCTAAAAAATATGGTGAATTCTTAATAATAGAAAAAATTGATTCCCTTCCTTTATTCTTAGCAAACAAAGCTATTTCAGGTTCATATTTTAGAGTAGATTCATCATAGGTAGTTTTATTATTTTGATCAATGTAAGGAGGATTTACAACAATACTATTAAATTTCATTTTTTTTAGTTCTTGGAACCAATCAGAGACGATGAATTCAATATTATGTACATTATTTTCTAATGCATTATGTTGTGCTAACGATAGGGCTCTTTTAGAGATATCCGTTGCTATAACTGAAGCATTAGGCCTTTCTTTAGCTAGTGATATAGCAATAGCACCAGATCCTGTCCCTAATTCTAAAATTTTACAATTAAAACTCTTTTTAGGCAGATTCTTTAATGCTCTCTCTACTAAATGTTCAGATTCAGGTCTAGGTATTAATACATTTTTATCTATATGTAGCGTCAATGACCAAAAATCTTTTTTGCCCAGTATATATGCCATTGGCATGCCATTAGATCTTAGTTCTATTGATTGATTAAATATCTTTTCTTGATTTCTATCGATGTGAAAAACTTGTTTATAAAAATCAATTCTATTGATCTTTGAAGCTTTGGCTAGAAGTATTTCTGCTTCCATTCTTGGGGATTCACAAACACCTTTCAATAACTTAGAGCCTAATTCTATTAGAGTATTGCTAGCTGTTTGAGGCATATGTCATTAATTTTCTAATTGCGACATCTGTTGAGCAGAGTTTTCTTGTATTAATGCCTCGATCAAGGCATTAATATTGCCTTCCATTACCTCTAAAAGATTATAAAGCGTCAGACCAATTCGGTGATCTGTGAT
The DNA here is from genome assembly GCA_029244925.1 of Gammaproteobacteria bacterium. GTDB lineage: Bacteria > Pseudomonadota > Gammaproteobacteria > Steroidobacterales > UBA11654 > CACPJA01. Next base: position 17,959 of record JAQWQE010000015.1, read on the forward strand.
CCTACCTTGGGGGAAATTATATGTTCTGATTCTTTCAGAACGATCACCACTTCCAACCAGCATCTTTCTTTCTTCTGCTTGTTGTTTAGCAACCTTTTCATGCTCCATATCATTTATTTTAGCTCTTAGTAGAGTCATAGCTGCTGCTTTATTTTTATGTTGTGATCTTCCATCTTGGCATTCAACAACGATATTAGTTGGAATGTGGGTCAACCTCACAGCAGAGTCTGTTTTATTGACATGTTGCCCTCCTGCACCTGAAGCTCTATAGGTGTCTACCCTAATGTCACTAGAATTCATTTCTACTTCATCTACTTCATCCATTTCAGCAATAACAGCCACTGTGCAGGCAGAGGTATGTATTCTTCCTTGTGATTCTGTTTTAGGTATTCTTTGTACACGATGAGTGCCTGATTCAAATTTTAATTGTGAAAATACACCTTTGCCTAAAACCTTAACAATAATTTCTTTGTAACCACCTTGGCCACTTTCATTTTGATTCAAAATTTCTATTTTCCAGTTTTTTTGTTCGCAAAACCTTGCATACATTCTAAATATATCTCCCACAAAAATGGCCGCTTCATCTCCACCAGTTCCTGCTCTAATTTCTAAGAATGCATTATTCTCATCTCTAGGATCTGATGATAAGAGTAGTGGAGTAATCTCTTCTTCAATTCTTATTAATTGAGCATCTATATCCATCAGTTCTTCTTTTGCTAAGATCTTCAGATCTTCATCTTCATCTTCACTTAGAATAAGCGCAGCTTCTTTATCATTTGATAGAGATATAAATTTTTCAAAAAGTTTAACTACTGGTCCCAGTCTCGAGTATTCTTTAGATAGCTTAACCATTAGACTATTATTTTTTTGTACTTCTTCTCCCGACAATTGATTTGCAATAGAATGGTATTGTTCAGCTATGAGGTTTAATTTATTTATGACAGATTCTTTCATTCAATGTACTCATTATTGTAAAAACTATTTTATACAGAAATTACATTTAAGTAGTCGATATTTACTAATTCTAGTAATTTTCTCACAACTCTTAGTAACTAGTTGCACTATTAATCAATCGATTGATGCTTCAGCAGATTGGACAGATCTTCAAATAGCTAACTATAAGATCGATAAATATCGGCTTAAAGGCTCAGTTTCAGTAGAACTAAGAAATAAATCAACAATGAGTTCATTTGAGTTAAATAAAAATAATGATTTAAGCACATTAGTGATTAGAAATTTTATTGGACAAGAAATATTAACTGACGATAGTGGCAATATTCTATCTATCTTAGATAAACTCAATATCAAATTATCAAATAAAGAATTTAGCAGCTTGGAAATTGATCTTTTCTCTATTTTATTAGCAGATATTTCTAAGTTAGATGATTACAGTATTGCAGTTGATAAATATGGAACTCCAAAAAGAATAATAGCTCACCAACTTGATATATTTTTTGAGTCCTACCAGAGTATTAATAATGTAGTTATTCCTAGAAAGATCAGAATAACTTCAGATGATTTTCAATTAACAATTGTGATTAGTGTATTTGATAATATGAAAATATCTTCATGAGTAACTTGACAGTCTATAGCAGCAACTTCAGAATGACACATCTATAGCTTGATGAAATTTTTTGGGGTGTAGCCAAGCGGTAAGGCAACGGGTTTTGATCCCGTGATGCGCAGGTTCAAATCCTGCCACCCCAGCCAAAATAAGGGCAGATGTTTTAATTTAAAGGTATCCTTGTAAATTATGAATAAAGATAAATTAGTTATATTTGCTGGTCCAGCTTCTCAAACATTGGGTTTAGATATTGCAAGATATGTCAATCAACCGCTTGGATGGATTCAAGTTAAAGAATTCAGTGATGGAGAAACAAGTGTTGAGATTTCGGAGAATATAAGAGGGATGGATGTTTTCTTAATCCAATCAACTTGTTCTCCTGCTAATCATCATTTAATGCAGTTATTACTCATGGCAGATGCCTGTAAACGAGCATCTGCTAAATCAATTTCAGCTGTGATTCCATATTTTGGTTATTCTAGGCAAGACAGAAGGCCGAGAAATTCAAGAGGCCCAGTTTCAGCAAAACTAGTAGCGGATTTAATTGAAAAATCAGGTGTATCAAGGGTAATAACAATTGATTTACACGCGGATCAAATTGAAGGTTTTTTCTCTATACCCGTTGATAATATTTACTCATCTCAGGTACTTTTGAGTGATATCTGGAAAAATAAGTATCAAGATTTAGTAATAGTATCTCCTGATGTAGGAGGCGTATTAAGGGCTAGAGCGATAGCTAGAAGGTTAGATAATGCAGGATTAGCTATTATTGATAAAAGAAGAGAAGAGGCTAATAAATCTGAAGTAATGAATATCATTGGCGATGTTGATGGTAAAACAACCATTATATTTGATGACATGGTAGATACAGCTGGAACGCTTTGTAATGCAGCTGCTGCGCTCAAGAATAAAGGATCTATTAAAACAGTTGCTTATGCAGCACACCCAGTTTTATCTGGTCCAGCTATAGATAGAATAATCAAATCTGAACTCGATGAGTTGGTAGTAACTGATACGATACCTTTGACTGAGGAAGCAATTAATTCAGGAAAAATCAGACAACTCTCCGTTGCAGAACTGATAGGGGAAACCGTTAATAGAATAGTTAGTGATGAATCAGTAAGCTCGCTTTATGCGGATTAAGTATTTATTTTTAATAATAAAAGTCAGATAATTCTAGTGTCATAGATAAACTTCGGTTATTATTCACCACCATTTTATTGAAAAATAATAATTCTAATTAAAAAGCTTTTGAGAATACATAATGAGTAATGATTTTGATTTAATTGCAGAACTTAGAGAGCAAGGAAAAGGAACTTCTAGCTCAAGACGTTTGAGAAGATCTGGTTTTGTTCCAGGCATTATTTATGGTGCAGGACAGGAAACTATCAGCCTAGCTATTGATCACAATCAGTTGCTGAGAAAACTCAATGTAGATAATTTTTTATCCAGCATAATTAGTATTCAAATTAATGATAAAAAAGAGGATGTCTTAATTAAAGACATTCAAGTCCACCCTTCAAAACAGCAAGTTATGCATTTGGATTTTCTTAGAATCAAATCAGATGAAGTCATACGAGTTAAAGTGCCTGTTATTTTCTTAAATGAAGAATCAGCAATAGGCGTTAAATTAGAAGGAGGTACAGTAACTCCCTTGATGAATGAGATTGAAGTGAGCTGTTTACCAAAAAACCTTCCAGAGAATCTTGAGATAGATGTCATTGATATGAAAGTTGATGACATGCTTTATTTGGAAGATATTGAGTTACCTGATGGAGTTGAAATACCTCTATTGACGCAAGAAGAGCCAAACAATGAACTAGTTGTAGCAATTCGAGTTCTTAGGATTGCAGAAGAAGAGGTTGTTGAAGAGGTTGAATTAGAAGATGGTGAAGAAGGCGTTGAAGATGAAGATTCAGATGGCGATCAAGAAACTACAGAAGAGGAATCTGAATCCAATAGCGATTGATCATGTCTCTTGTTTATACCATTCCTAAGGTTTTTATTGGTTTAGGAAATCCTGGAGACCAATATAATAAAACCAGACATAATTTAGGCTACGAATTTTTGGATCATCTATCCAAACGTTATCAATTTACAGAATTTAAACATGAGAGCAAAGTACTTGGCTCGCTTTCAAAATCGATATCATTGGAGCAAGAAGTAATCCTTTTTAAACCATCTAAGTATATGAATGAGTCCGGAGAATCGATTAGAAATCTCTTGAATTATTATAGAATTGATCTTTCGGAAGTGTGTGTTATTCATGATGATTTAGATTTAGAGCCGGGTGTGATGAGAATTAAATATGATGGGGGGCATGGTGGCCATAATGGTCTCAGAAGTATTTTTAAATCGTGTCAAGGGAGCGCTTTTCTCAGAATCAGAATAGGCATAGGCCATCCTGAATACAATAATGTCATTGATTATGTTCTGTCAAAGCCAAAAGCAGCAGAAGCAGTAACAATTCATTCAGCATTAGATTCTGCAATTGATGCAACGGATTGTATTCTCAAGGATGGAGTAGAAAAAGCAATGAGTATGTTCAATCAAAAAGTCTAATTGTTATTATTTATTAATTGAGTTCCTGCTCCTAAAGCCTTAATTTTAGTTATAGCTATTTCCTCAGATAGCGGTGCCATGCCACAGTTGCTACTGGGTATAAGCCTTTCTCGATCAACAAAATTAAGAGCTGAAAGTATATTATTTTTAACGTCTTCTGCAGTTTCTATAATATCAGATACAACACTAACTACTCCCACCATGATTTCTTTATCAGGGAGTAATAACATCAAATCAGGCGATACATTGGATTCAGAGAATTCAATCGAGACTTGATTAATATTACTGTCATTAATGCTCGGAAAAATTGTTTTGTATTCCATCCATTGATTACCCAATGTTTGTTTCCATTGGATGTTTTCTTGTATCCCATAGCCATAGCAGACGTGAACTGCTGTTTTGCATTGCAAGCCTTCAATTGCAGCTTCCAATGCCTTAACCCCCCAGTCTATGGTTTCTTGATTAAAAGAGTTGAAGGCTGGCTCATCAAATTGAATGATATCAATGCCTGCTGTTGCAAGAGCTTTAGCTTCTGTGTTAAGAATTTCTGCAAAAGCAAAAGCCATTTCTTCTCTTGATTGATAATAATTATTAGCAATCGTATCGCAGATTGTCATAGGTCCGGGTAGTGTGAACTTGGTTTTCTTCTTTGTATTTTTTCTTAAAAACTCTGCTTCTTTAAGGTGAATGATCTCAGGTCTGACAATGGCTTCTGTAACTGTTGGGACTTCAACTGTGTATCGATTATTCCTGATACCCATTTTTGTTTTCTGATCCCAGCTAATGCCTTTTATTTTTTGTAGAAAGCCATGCACAAAGTGAATACGAAATTGTTCTCCTTCTGAGATGATATCAAGACCGGCTGATTCTTGAGCATGAATCCATTGAAGGACAGATTTTTTTTGTCCTTCCCATAAGTCTTCTTCTTTGATCTTCCATTTGGGCCAAAGTTTTTTAGATTCAGCCAGCCATTTTGGTTTTGGCAAACTCCCAGCTGTTGTTGCAGATAATTTTTTACTCATCTTTTATGGTTTTAATTGTTAAACTCGCCCTTTGAAATAGAATACAAAAGAAAATACATTAACTTATAAGGTTTCAAATTTACACAGGTATTATCATATGGGAATTCGTTGTGGAATAGTAGGTCTACCTAATGTTGGTAAGTCAACACTCTTTAATGCTCTGTCTAACGCTACTGTTGATGCTCAGAATTATCCCTTTTGCACTATAGATCCTAATATAGGTAAT
>JAQWQE010000018.1 GCA_029244925.1 Gammaproteobacteria bacterium
TCCAGTAAAAAAAGCTGGTAATAAGAATCCAGCTAAAAAGACTGACAATAAAGCTCCAGTAAAAAAAGCTGGTAATAAGACTCCAGCTAAAAAGACTGACAATAAAGCTCCAGTAAAAAAAGCTGATAAAAAATTACCACAAGGTAATAAACAAGATCAAACAACAAGAGAAAAAGATAACAAAAAAAATAATGAGCCAACTAAAGCATCAAAGAGAGAGCCTTTATCGAAAAACAATAATGCAGATAATCAAAGAGTATTGCCTTGGGAAGACATCATTCCTCCCAAATCATAATCTTTCTTCAAGGTAATTTAGTAAACCATCACTAGCCTCATCAAGAAGATCCAAAACTAATTCAAAACCATTATTTTTTCCATAATATGGATCTGGTACTTCAGTCCATTCATTTTGTTTTGAAAAGTCTAAAAAAAGAAAAAGTTTCTCTTTTTCTTTATCATTCATCATTGATTGTATTTGCATAATATTCATTTTATCCATGGCTAGAATTAGATTAAATTCTGAAAAATTATATGTTGTAATAACTCTCGCCCTTTGCGAAGAAAGGTCAATACCTCTTTTTAAAGCTGCCTCTTGAGATCTATTATCTGGCTCTTGTCCTTGGTGATAATCATGAGTAGCACATGAATCAATAAAAATGTCTTCGCTTAACTTTCTTTCTATTACCTTATGCCTAAGAACACCCTCAGCTGATGGAGATCGACATATATTCCCCATACAAACAAATAAAACCTTAAACTTATACTCAGTCCCTGAAATCATATTAAAGTGACTGAAATATTCTACGAACTGCTTCTAAATCTTCGATTGTGTCAACATCTGGGCCAGGGATTTTTTCCGCTTCATCAACTATAATATTCATACCAAGGTCAAAAGCTCTTAGCTGCTCTAGCTTATACTTAATTTCATTTTCAGAAGGTTCTCCATTGCTAAACACCTTAAGAGAATTCCTCGTATATGAATAAATACCAATGTGTCTCCAAAACTCTCGTTTCTCATCTTTATGATTATTAACTGTGCGTTTAAAAGAAATTGCTTGTTTCGTTGAAGGAATAAAGTCAACCTTAACAACATTAGGATCTTCTATATCCTTTTCTTCTATTATAAGTGTTGCAAGTGTTGCAAGATTCAATCCAGGTGACTCAATAATCATTTTAGCAAGTTGATCTATATTCTCATGCGGCATTAAAGGATTGTCACCTTGTAAGTTTACAATTACTTGATCATCATCCCAGTTTTCATAATTAGCAATCTCATTAATTCGATCTGTCCCTGACTGATGAGTTGAATCTGTCATTATTGTTTTAGCATTAAAATCTTTAGTAATGTCCATAATAATTTGACTATCTGTAGCAATGATTACATCTTTAGCTGATGATTTTATAGCTGCATCATAAACTCTTTGAATTAAGGTCTTTCCTTGAATATCAACCACAGGTTTGCCAGGTAACCTTATTGATTCATACCTAGCTGGAATAACAATTACATAATCTAAACTCATGATTTATTTTCAATAACCTCATTTAGAAGTGAGTCAATCTTGTGCCCTTCCATTATTTCTATTATAGGATTCAGAAGCCATGTATTGTCTTCCACCCTTCCTTGATACTTTACATAATCCTTGGGAGTTATAAATAAAGGAATCGTTTTAATATTTTGTATCGTCTCTAAATCAATCTCTCCGTGATCCTCAGTTATAACTGGTGTTACATTTAGACCTTTTTTCTTGAGCTCTGAATATAATTTCTCCGGATTGCCTATGCCTGCTAGGACCTGAACTTCTGTATCTGAAAATTCATTAATTAGCATTACTTGATTCCCATTTATTTCTCTTACCTCTTCATTGATTAAGTGAAAATACTCAATTTGATAATTTGCTAATAAGGGTTCTTCTTTTATCGATTCTTCTGAACCATTAACCATTAATAAATCAACTGTAGAAATTCTTGCAATGTGTTCTCTAAGTGGACCAGCAGGTAACATCAAATTATTTCCAAATAACCGAGTACCATCGATGACTAATATTTCTAAGTCTCTATCCAAAGCATAGTGTTGCAATCCATCATCACAAATAATGATATCAACACCCTTCTCTTTTAAGAGCTTTGCAGCTTTTATCTTATTCTTACATACACAGACCATTGCTTTAGATTCTTGAGCCAAATAGACAGCTTCATCTCCATATTCAGTAGCAGAATGGTCTGAATGGATAATAGTTGGCTCCTGTCTTTTCTTTTTGCCCTTATAACCTCGTGAAATGATCCCAACTTTCTGATTCTTTTTACTTAACTCTTCACTCAACCAAAGTGTGATAGGAGTTTTGCCTGTGCCTCCGGTTGTAATATTACCAACGATAATTATTGGAATACCTACATTGATTGTCTTGAGAAAACCAGTTTTATAGAAGAATCTTCTTAAATAGACTATGCATTGATAAAAAATAGATAATATCCTTAAGATTATTGGTGGCCTTAATCCCTCATACCAGATTGAATTTAGAAATTTATGACTAAACTTTCTCATTAAACTGTAATTTATGTAGTAGTGCATACTCTGAATTATTTCTGATCAATTCATTATGAGTCCCTATCTCTTTGATCTGTCCTTCTGAAAGCACACATATTCGATCTGCTTTTTCAATTGTGGAAAGACGATGGGCAATAACCAATGTTGTTCTATTCATCATTAGGTTCTCTAGTGCTTCTTGAATGTATTTCTCTGATTCTGAATCCAAAGATGATGTGGCTTCATCAAGAATTAGTATTGGTGTATTTTTTAATAATGCTCTAGCAATAGCTATTCTTTGTCTTTGACCGCCAGACAAAAGGACGCCTTGGTCCCCTACCTTTGTATCAAGTCCATTTGGTAGTTTTTCTATAAACTCATTTAAATGGGCAGCATTGATTGCTTTATCTATCTCTTCGCTTGAATAATTTCCATACGCAATATTATTTATAATTGTGTCATTAAAGAGCGTAACTTCTTGCGTCACAACACTGATATTAGCCCTTAATGAGGAAAGCGAATACTCTTCTATACTTTGATCATCAATGGCTAGAAAACCACTAGAGACGTCATAGAATCTAGGTAAAAGATTAACCAATGTAGTTTTACCGCTTCCTGATTTACCTACAATAGCTACAGTCTCTCCAGAGTTAATACATAAATTAATATTTTTGAGTGTTGGCTCATATTCTGGATTGTATGAGAAAGTTATATCTCTATACTCAATTGAACCTTTTAGAATTCCAGCTTCTTGCTGTCCCTTATCTTTCTCATTGTTTTCATCAATTAATATAAATATACTTGATGCAGCTGCAACTCCTTTCTGAATCATGGCATTAACATTGGTCAATCTTTTTAGTGGCGTCATCAACAAAACCATTGCTGTAATAAAACCACTAAAGTCTCCGACACTCATATTACTTCTTACCTCATCTGTTGTTGCCACAAAAACGACACCCGCTACGCCGAGTGATGCTATAAAAATAGTTAAAGCATCGCCAATAGCCTTAGTTGATAAAAGTTTAGTATTATGTTTTCTATTATTTTCATTAATAACTGAGAATTTCTCATTTTCAAAATCCTGTCCATTGAATATTTTTATAATCCTATGATTCTGTAATGTTTCCTTAATAGCATGTGCAACATCCCCCATTGAGTCTTGAATTCTTTCGCTATACCTTCTAAATAACTTGCTCAAAGACCAAACAAGTAAAGCAATGATGGGTGCTGCCATAAACATGATCTTTGCTAACGTAGGACTGAGGTAAACCATATAAATAGTTAAAACGATGATAGTCAATGTATCTCTAATAAGAATTGTAATAATATTAGATGTTGATTCAGCAACTTGCTCTATATTAAACGTGACCTTTGAAAGCAACTCCGCGTTTGACTTTCTGTCTAAAAATATTGTTGGCAGATATAAAAACTTATTATAGATTTCAGCTCTTAGTGATTTGATAACCTGCCTACCAATCCAGGCAATATTGTAAGTTGAGAAAAATCCAGAAAGACCCCTAATAAAAAAAATAAAAATAACAATTAAAGGTAAATAACCCTTGATTTGATCTATACTTTTTGAGTTTTCTGTACCAGCAAAACTATCGGTTAATGTTTTGATTAAAAAAGCAAAGCCAGTATCTGTAATAGCAAATATTAGCATCGCTAGTGCTCCAAAAGTAAACATCAACCAATAATGAGATGCGTATCTCAATAATCTTAAATAAGTTTTTATACCATCGTTCATCTCAAAATATTATACGCTACTTTAGTACCCTAAAAGCTTTTCTAAATATGAGGTAATTATGAAGATTATCTAATCCTTAATTGAGTAATTTTTATACATATTTTAACTTGCCTAATCGCAATTCAATCACAGTATCTAGTTTGTGAGCTAACTGATGATTATGCGTTACAACAATTAGACCAGAGCCTGAGGTCTCATTGAGTTCAAGTAAACATTCAAAAACAGATTCTGCAGTTTCAGGATCAAGGTTACCCGTTGGCTCATCAGCTAAAACAATGTTGGGTTTCCCAATCATTGCTCTAGCAACAGCCACTCTTTGACATTCTCCACCAGAAAGCTCAGAGGGCCTATGATCAAGTCTCTCGCCAAGACCAATTGCTGATAATAATATTTCAGCTGATTTCTTTGCCTTTGACATCCCTATTTTTCTGACAAGTAGCGGCATCATTGTGTTTTCAAGTGCAGTGAATTCAGCAATAAGATGATGAAATTGATAAATGAATCCAAAGCATTCATTTCTCAATTTACTTGCGGCTTTATCGGATAAGGAAGATGTGTCACTGCCATTTATCTTAATGTTCCCAGAGCTGGCTTGATCCAGCATCCCAATAATTTGAAGCAAAGTAGTTTTTCCACTTCCCGATGGTCCAATAATTCCTATCGTTTGTTTTTCATGGATATTTAAATTGATGCCATCAAGAACTTTTATTAGTTCAGAACCCTTCTTAAACACTTTTTTAATATCCTTCAGTTCTAATAACACTTTTTGCATAGCTAGTTGTCCATTTTTAATAATACTGCAGGATTTAGTTTCGATGCTCTATAAGATGGCAGCAAAGATGAAATAACTGAAAGAAATAAAACCACTATGAATATCATCAGAACCTCCAACCAATCAATTCTTGTAGGTATCTCATTAAGAAAATATATTTCTGCTTGATACAAGGATACACCAAACATTTTCTCTATGAATTGAATCAGCACAGTTAAATTAAGTGTAATAACCACGCCTAAAAAAATACCAATGATGGAACCTAAGGTCCCTAAAGTTAAACCAATTGAAAAAAATATTCTGAAAATACCAGATTGATTTACCCCCATGGTCCTAATAATACCAATGGTAGATCGTCTCTGTCTGATCATCATGATTAGTGTTGAAACAATATTAAATGAGGCAACACAAAGAATGATAAGTAACACCATGAATATTATTTTTTTCGTTAACTCTAGAGATCTAAAGAAATTGGGATTTTGTTTTGACCAATCACTAACTAAATAGCCTCCATTGGATTCCAATGCGATATTCCTTATTTCATATCTAGCTATATCAGGATTATTAAACTCAATGTCATAGCCATCTATTTGATTCTTTAATTGAAGAAATATTTGTGCATCAAGAATATTTATTAAAACTAAATTTTGATCAAAACTAAAGATGCCTGATTGGAATATTCCAGTAATATTGAATTTTTTTAATCTGGGTAAGTTTCCAAATGGAGTAAATGCATTATCTTGGGTCATTAATGTAATGGTATCCCCTATTTTGACATTCAATTGGTTTGCAAGACCATTGCCAATAACGACATTGTATTCTCCTTTCTTCAAAGTGTGTAAGTCGCCTTCTGTAATTAGATTAGAAACTTTCTTAGGCAGACCATTATCAACAGGAGAGATAGCTTTTAACTGCACAGCAGAAAACTGATCCTTCCCAATTACTATGATTTCGCGATCAATAAATACTGAAAAGGATTTAACATTGGAACTGTTCTTGAGAACCAAAGGCAATGTTTCCTTGTCTTGAGATGCTTGAGCATAAGTAATTGATGCATGGGGCAATAAATTTAAAATTCTCTCTTTTACCTCAACCTGAAAACCGTTCATCACTGACATTACAGTGATAATAACTGCAACTCCTAAGCTAATGCCCAGCATACTGAAAATAGATGCATTGGATAGAATAAATGCTCCAGATATTCCTTTTAAAAAAGATTTTAAAACTGCGTACTCATATCCTTTACTAATCATCTTTACTAACCGTTATGAAAACGAGTAATGTTTGCCGGATCTTGTTTTCCTGCCTTGATGGAAGGAATTAAACAAGCAAACATACTCAAAATAATTGCTGAGGAACATATAATGCCAATCTCTTTGGTTTTTATTAGATATGGCATCGAATCAATGTAATAAAGTCCTGATGGAAACAAGTTTAGATTAAATAAATAGTCCAATACTCGTTCTAATTGATCAAGATTCAAAAGTGTAATAATTCCAAACAAACAACCAAAGAACATGCCAGTAAGAACATTCAGCATTCCTTGAAAAAAGAAGATATGAGAGATGTCTAATGAATTAAAACCTATGGTTTTAAGTACTGCAATTTCTTTCTTCTTTGAATCAATTGACATTGATAGCATTACAATCACATTGAACATGGCTATGATAACAATAAGAAAGAGTAAGGAACTCATTGTCATTTTTTCTATATTGATTGCACTAAATAGTACTGAATTATCTACAGTCCAATCCGATATTCTATAATCATCTCCATCAAGCATGACTCTGAGCATAGTTGAGATCCTCTTGGCTTGATAAATGTCAAACAAATCGATTGATATTTTTTTTGCAAATTGATTGGATTTTACTAATTCATAAGCATCCTCTTTATTTATAAGAATGAGAGATGCATCATACTGTCGCAAACCGTAAACTAGTATTTCTTTAATTTCAAAAGTTTGATTATTTGAAAATGAAACCTTACCTTTTTTACTGACACTAGGAATGGTCAAAGAAATCCTATCGCCTAGTATAAGATTCATGCTTTGAGCCAAGCCTTCCCCTATAATCAATTCTGATCTATCAATAGAATTACTTTTAATTCTCTGCATGGGATCATCCATCTGGAGATTAGCGTTAAAACTTTTAACCATAACAGCTGAGGTTTTTTTATTGGATTCAATGAGTCCCTTTGCCTGATAGTCTTGAGAGATTTTTTTAATTTCTTCAATTTGCTTTAGGCGATCTATTAAATCATCACTATCAGATGCAGATTCCTTGATAGAAATAGTAATATGAGAATTAAGCTGTAAGATTCTTTGATGAATCTCAGATTCAAAACCGTTCATGACTGAGAGTACAATAATCACTGCTGCTATACCGATTGAGATAGCTATTATAGAGCTAAGAGTCACTATGGATATAAAGCGACTTTCTTCTTTTGATCTTAATAACCTATATGCAATAAATAATTTATTCCTCAAAGGTTTACCTCACTATTAGCTGTTATTGAATATCATAATTAGTTTCTTAGCAAAGACGAAGAAAAAAAGAATTAATTTATGAAATAATACTCTGCTTAATGTCTATCTATGCGTATGAACGAAAATTATCAAACCATTCTTTTTGAAGATGTTGCTTCTCAATTAAAGAGTAAGGCGAACTGTATTGGCCAACTTTATGGATCTGCAATGAGCTTGGCTATAGCAGAATGCTTAATAGAATCTAACAACATGATGGTTGTCATTACTCCAAATATAGAGGCGTCTGAAACTCTTTTAAATGAAATTAATTTCTTTAATCAAACCAATCACGTTATAGAAGTACTTCCGGATCTAGAAATTCTACCCTATGATATTTCCCCTCCCAATATTGATACTGTTTCCAAACAATCAAACATTCTTTATAAGTTAGCTCGCAAAAAAATTGATCTTTTAATAGTTAGTGCCACAAATTTACTCTGGAGACTTCCTCCTAAAGAATACATTAAAAATGGCAGCTTAGAACTCAATATTAATCAATATTTTGATATTGATACCCTTAGGAATCAACTAACATCAGGTGGTTACAAAAGAGTATCGATGGTCAAAAATCCTGGAGATTTTAGTATAAGAGGATCTTTAGTAGATTTATTTTCTCCTTCCTTAGATGATCCTCTTAGAGTTGACTTTAGCGATGACATTATTGACTCATTAAGGATTTTTGATTCTGAAAATCAACTTACCTTACGAAAAGTTGATCAGGCAATGATCATCCCTGCTAATCATTACCCAAATAGCTCTGAAGCATTTGATATTTTTAAAGAAAATATGAGAAATAGTTTTGAGGGCAATCAAATGGATTGGCCGCTGTACAACCTTATAGAAACTGATGCCGCTTCATATGGTGTACATAACTACATTCCATTATTTTTTAAATCAATGGATTCCATTTGGGATTATGTTGAAGACAATGCTCATATTTATTGCATGAGTGAATCCATTGAATCAATAAGAGTTCATCAAAAACTAATAGAAGAGAGGTATGAGAGTGTAAAAGAAAACGATCAACCCATGATGAAACCTAATGATTTATTCATAAACTCTAATGCACAAATTGAAATTATTAAAAGCAAAGAGCCCGTAACATTACAATCAGTAAAATTTAGACTGAATAAGAAAAAAACAATTATTAACTTAGAAACACTCCCCATCTTATCTCAGAGTAAAAATGACTATAATGCCTATAAAGAAATAATTGAAGAATTAGTGGCTAAACAAGACTTAAAGAAAATACTGATTTCAGCACCGACTGAGAATAGAAAATCAATGATTATTAACCATATTAAAAATCATTCCAGTAGCATTGGTGAAGTTGAATCATGGGAAGATTTTTTAAATCAAGATGCGATGTTCAGCATTACTAAAAGATCAATCAGTGAAAGTTTCTATATTGAGAACAGGAAAATAGCTGTCGTTGGGGAAATAGATTTATTTGGTCGAACAACCAGAACTAGGATAACTCGCAATAGAAATTCAAAAGATCCTGAGGCAATTTTAGAAAGCCTAAAAGATCTAGATGTTGGCTCTCTAGTAGTTCATAAAGATCATGGCATTGGAAAGTACAATGGCTTAACAAAACTGATTATTGATGATGTGGAGTCTGAATTTCTTTCACTATCATATGCAAAAGGCGATTTACTTCAAGTACCTGTAACTCTTATGGACCAAGTTTCAAGGTATATTGGAGAAAGCTCTGATGAAAGTATATTAAGTAATTTAGGCAGTGATCAATGGATTAAAATATGCAAAAAAACAAAAGATCAAGCTCATGATGTAGCAGCAGAATTACTGGATATCTATGCAAAAAGATCTTTAGTTCTTGGAAAAAGTCAGGTGGTTGACTCCAATGAATATGCAAAATTCTGTGAAGGTTTTGAATACGTTTTAACAAGAGATCAATCAAAAGTGATCGAAGAAGTATTAGATGATCTTGCCTCAAGTAACTCAATGGATCGATTGGTTTGTGGAGACGTTGGCTTTGGAAAAACAGAAGTTGCCATGAGGGCTGCTTTTACTTCTGCAATAAATGGCTACCAAATCGTGATCCTAGTTCCAACAACAATATTGGCACAACAACATTATGAAACCTTTACAGAACGATTCTCCGATTGGCCAATCAATATAAACTTAATGACAAGAGCTCAAACTAAAAAATCTAAAGATCTGCTTACTGAGAATATAAGAAATGGTACAGCCGATATTATAATTGGAACCCATGGAGTACTCTCAGAAAATATAAAGTATAAGAATCTTAGTCTGGTAATCGTTGATGAAGAGCATCGATTTGGCGTAAGACAAAAAGAGAAACTTAAAAAAATAAAAGAGAATATTGACTATCTAGCACTGACTGCAACGCCGATTCCAAGAACATTGAATATGGCAATAGGTGAATTAAAAGACATTTCAATGATCACCACTCCACCTGAAAGTAGAATGCCAGTAAAAACCTACTTGAGTCAATGGGAAAATAGCTTGATAAGAGAAGCGTGCCAAAGGGAGATCAATAGAGGTGGTCAAATTCTATTTGTGCACAATAGAATTGAAGACATAAATAACGTTGCTGAAAAGATTAGAAAAATCATACCGACCATTTCCATTGGTATTGCACATGGTCAAATGAAAGAAAAAGCATTGGAAAAAATTATGATGCAGTTCTATAGCAATCAGTTTGATCTTTTATTGGCTACATCAATAATAGAAAGTGGCCTTGATATACCGAATGCCAATACAATCATTATCAATAAAGCTGATAGATTTGGATTAGCACAATTACATCAACTCAGAGGACGTGTTGGAAGATCTGAGAGACAATCTTATGCATATCTTCTTATTCCCCCGAAGCATAAATTAACACCCCAAGGTGAGAAAAGATTACAGGCTATTGAAGCAATTGAGGATTTAGGTGTAGGTTTTATTTTAGCAACTCATGATTTGGAAATAAGAGGAGCAGGAGAAATACTAGGCGATGAACAAAGTGGACAAATTCAAAAGATAGGTTTTACTTTGTACAAAGACATACTAGAACAAACAATAAAAACAATGAGAAATGATGATTGCAATCAAGTGATTGACAATTTCTCAACTGATATTAATCTGAATATTCCAGCCTTGATCAATGAAGAATACATGCCTGATGTACATTTAAGATTGACTATGTATAAGAGAATTTCATCAACTTTTGATAATAAAGATCTAAATAAAATAAAAAGTGAATTACTCGACCGCTTTGGTAATCTTCCGGAATACACTGAAAACTTAATTGCATTAACAAAAATGAGAAACAACGCTAAAACCATAGGTATTGAAAAAATTAGAGTTGATAAAAAATATGGAAGGTTTTATTTCAATCCCACTTCAACAATTGACGCACAGTTATTAATTAACTTAATTCAAGAGAAAACTGAATATAAGCTCTACCCAGATCAATCTTTGGGTTTTAGTGGTGATTTTGAAGATACAGCAGACCGGTTTAAAAAAGTTAAATCAATTATAAACTATCTAGCAAATGGTTGAGTTTTAGAGTTAATTCTCTAAATGAGTGCTTAATCATTCCTTTATTTATACTTTTGCATCTTAAAGTATTAATTTTTGCACTCATCTCACTTTCATTAATATTGAGGTCTAAGTCATCAAGTAAATCAGACATTTGTGATTCCATATTACAAACCAAAACAAAGTCGCATCCTGCTGATAAAGCATGATTTATTTTTTCATCCATATTAAGTTCAGTATTTACAGCTTTCATCATTAAGTCATCGGAAAAGATTAATCCATTAAACCCAAGTTCTTGCCTTAGTATAGTTTTTAGCCAGTGTTTAGAAAAAGTAGTAATGCTCTCATCTATAAGCGGATAGTGAATGTGTGCTGTCATAATTGCATCAAGATGCTTATTCATCAAATACACATAGGGTTTGATGTCATTTATTAATTCATTCATCCCCCTATCATCAATAGGCATTTCTGTATGTGAATCCAATATCACTCCACCATGTCCAGGAAAATGCTTCCCAATGGATGGCATGCCGGATGATTTAAGTCCATTAATATAAGAAGAGGCTAGCTTTGAAATAACATTTGGATCCGAATGAAAAGATCGATCACCAATGATTTTTGAGTAACCATAATCTATATCTAAAACAGGAGCAAAACTAAAATCAATGCCCATCTCAGACAATTCTAAGCTCATTATTTGTCCAGCTAATAATGCTGACTCCTGACCTTTTGAATGAGATTGATCATAAAGCTTGCCTATAGTTCGTAATGATGGAAGACGATAAAAATCATTTATAAATCTTTGGACACGTCCTCCTTCTTGGTCCACAGAAACAATTAGTTGCGGTGATTTAATATCTTTTATGGAATTGATAAGTTCTTTCAGTTGTTGTTTATTCTCATAGTTTCTAGAAAAAAGAATAACCCCACCGACATAATCACTATTTAGATTTTTCCTGTCATTTTTTGAAAGGATTACTCCATCAATTGAAATAAATAAGGGACCTAGATTCATTTTATATCTTATTGAATTAGAACTGGCGTACCAATGTCTACAAGATCAAATAGTTCTATAACATCATCATTATTCATATTAATACAGCCCTTGGAACGAGGGATATTAAGCGAAAACTCATCCGGTATGCCATGAATATAAATATACCTTTGCATGGTATCCACATTACCCAATCTATTTTTTCCTTTTTCAATACCACTCAACCATAGAATTCTAGTAAGAATCCAATCATTATTTTTATCATTGTGCCTGTTTTTTGAGAACACTTCACCCGTTGCCCTTCTCGATTTGAATATCTCGCCTCTGCTTGCATTGGTACCTATTTTTGCTCTAATAATATGTTTACCACGGGGAGTGCAATAACTATTTTTTTCCTCGCCTAGACCTAGTTTAGCGGTAGAGACGGGGTAGGTAATGTCTTCTTTATGTGAATGCAGGCTCAGTGATTGATCAGCTATGGATACAAAAATACTAGGCATAATTAGTCAGATGTATTCATCTCCATGGCAAAAGTGTTTAAAGCTTCGTTGTCTAGTGATTTAAGATATTGTTTGAGAGTAGTATTTTTTTTATCAAAATCATTTTCTGAAAGTATTCCAGTTATAAACTCAAAGTGAGTGTATACTAGATAAGTGTTTAGAACATCAATTGTACAATAATCTGTTATTTCATTTATATTGCCATCCAAATACAAACCCCACACTTCAGAACCTGAAGATAATTTCTTTCCCGGTAGATTTAAACCCTTAGCAATGGTATCTAGACTCGATATATTTCTAATATTATGATTGGATAAAATATCTTTTAGATCAATGTGTTTAATGAAATCTATATTTGGATATTTTAAAAGAGAATTTTTAGTTAAATTTTTAAGACTTCTGCAATTCAAAACGGGTAGATCAAACATCTTGCCATTCCATGATATTAAGGCATCTGATTCTTCAAATAATGTAAACAAATCAATCAAAATAGATTTTTCATTATAAGATCCATCCACGTTATAAGACTGAATACTTAAGTTTTCCGAATCATCAATTAATATCGAGACTGCAATAATCTGATGCAAATCATAAGGTAAGAATTCACTGCCATTTCTTTGATGCTGCTGAAAAAACATTGATTTACCTATATCTTCATCACTCAATCCATCTAGATTAAGATACTTCCTTCCAAAATCCAGATCCGGTATGGTTTCTATGTCAAAGACCAAGTTCTTCAATTACTTTCCCTCCAAAACAACAAAAGCAATAGATAGTGGAGGTTCATCGCTAAAACTAACATGTGACTTATCAATGCCTTCACTATTGAAAAGTGATTGCATTTTTTTTGATAGAACTAATTTAGGTTTCCCAGAATCCAATCTAATAAAGCCAAAATCTTTCAAGGTAATGCCTTTAGAAAAACCAGTACCAAAAGCTTTAGCTGCCGCTTCTTTTCCAGCAAAACGATTGGCTATAAAATGAACTGGATTTTTTTCTTGATTCAATAATTTCATTTCTTCTGGATGTAAGATTTTTTGAGCTAATCGATCTCCATACTTATCATGTATATTCTGAATACGATCTATATTAACCATATCAACCCCAATGCCATAAAGATTCACTTTCGCGCCTCAATCATAATGGTTTTCATGGTTTTTACAGCTTCAGCTATTCCTATATCTAAAGATTTTGCAATAATTGAATGACCAATATTCAATTCTTGTATTTCATTAATTTCAGCTATTTCTTTCGTATTTTCATAATGCAATCCATGTCCAGCATTGACTCTAAGGCCAATCTTATGTGCATGCGTTGCACATTCTTTAATCCTATTTAACTCATACTTTTGATCTTCAGGATTAAGGCTATCCGCATAAGTACCTGTATGTATTTCCACTGCATCAGCTCCTGCTAATTGACTTGATTCAATTTGTTTAGGATCTGGATCTACAAAAAATGAAACTCTTATTCCTGATTTTTTCATTCGTTCTGTAGCTATAGATAGAGTATCCATTTGACTAAAAACATCCAAACCACCTTCTGTGGTTAATTCTTGTCTATTTTCAGGAACCAAACAACAATCATAGGGTTTAAGTTGACAAGCCATTGCAATCATTTCTTCCGTTAAGGCCATTTCAAAATTAACTCTAGTTTGAGTAACTCCTATCATTCTCTCAACATCGTGATCCTGAATGTGTCTTCGATCCTCCCTTAAGTGAATAGTAATGCTATCGGCACCGCTTTTTTCTGCTATCAATGCTATTTGCACTGGATCAGGATAATTATTACCCCTTGCTTGTCTTATTGTTGCAACATGGTCGACATTAACACCCAGTAAGATATTTTCTTTTTCTTTCATAATAAGTTTTCCATTGACTACATGATATCTTAGAGTTTAATTGATTTGAATGATGAAACAATTTAATATTCATTTAGGATCCATAACTTCTCCTTCATGAACGCAAATGAAGTTAAAGCTGACTTTAGATCAATAAATCTTAAAATTGATTCTAAAAGAGAATTATGAATTATTTGAAAAGCTTTGCAACGGTCCATCCTTTAGATGGAATAAATGAAGATAGACTTGGAAAATGCCAAAATCTTCTAGACGGACAATGGATTGATGGTGTCAATTATTTTGATGATATTGTAGATCCCATAACTGGAAAACCTTTTTTGGATGTACCCAAGACAGAAGACATATCTGGGTTTATAAGCAATCTAGATCAATGTCCAAAAAGTGGTTTACACAACCCACTAAAGAATAACGATCGATACATTATGCTTGGTGATGTTTGCAGCAAGGCAGCACAAATTTTACGTGATGAAGAAGTAGAAACATTTTTTACCCTTCTGATACAAAGAGTAATGCCTAAAACATACAATCAATGCCTCGGTGAAGTAAGGGTTACCAGAA
Organism: Gammaproteobacteria bacterium; assembly: GCA_029244925.1. Taxonomy (GTDB): domain Bacteria; phylum Pseudomonadota; class Gammaproteobacteria; order Steroidobacterales; family UBA11654; genus CACPJA01. The sequence continues at coordinate 14,991 of JAQWQE010000018.1, forward strand.
CATTTTTAGAAAATTTTGCAGGTGATGGTGTTAGATTTTTGGGTCGTGGTTTTTCTAATCCTGGAGACTATACTGGACAAGAGTCATCCGGTTATCGTTGGCCCTTTGGATCAGTAGTAATTATTACACCTTTTAACTTCCCTTTGGAAATCCCAGCATTGCAATTCTTGGGTGCTTTATTTATGGGAAATCGCCCACTGGTTAAACCCGATGAAAAAGTTGGTGTTGTTTTTGAACAGTTTTTAAGATTATTAATTTATTGTGGGCTTCCAAGCCAAGACTCAGACTTGATCTACTGCAATGGATCCACAATGGCTCAATTAATTAAGCAAGGCAAAGAAAAAATACGAATGATTCAATTTACTGGTTCATCGGATGTAGCGCATCAAATTATCCATGAAATGGATGGTAAAGTTAAGATTGAAGACGCAGGTTTTGATTGGAAGATTATCGGTCCAGATTATGACCCCAAATGGAGTGATTATGTAGCATGGCAATGCGATGAAGATGCATACAATGCATCGGGTCAAAAATGTTCAGCCCAAAGTATTCTTTTTATTCATGAAAATTGGCAAGATGATCTACTTCCAAAACTCAAAACACTAGCTGAACGAAGAAATCTTAGTAACCTCAGTATAGGGCCAATTCTTACTTGGAATAATAAACAACTCTTCAATCATATTAATCAATTATTAGCCATACCTAACTCCCAATGTCTATTTGGTAATGAATCATTAGAGAATCATAGTATTCCATTGAATTATGGAGCAATAAAGCCAACAGCTATTCTAGTTCCTATAGAGCAGTTAATGACAGAATATTTTGATTTAATCACCAGTGAGGTTTTCGGACCAATTCAGGTTGTCATTTCTTATAATCTGGATACCTTGCCCATTGTGCTAAAAGGATTAGAACATATTCCACACAATTTATCGGCAGCTGTTGTTAGTAATGACGTTCATTTTCAACAAAGCATATCAGGCAACACAGTCAATGGAACAACTTATGTAGGAATGAGAGCGAGAACAACAGGCGCACCACAAAACCATTGGTTTGGACCTGCTGGTGATCCCCGAGCAGCAGGAATTGGAACTACTGAAGCAATTATTAATACATGGAGCGGTCATAGGGAAATCATAAAAGACATAGGTCCAATAGAACCTGATTGGAATATGCCGGAGACACAATAGTGACTATTTCTAAACAACAGCATTTTATCGATAAAGAGTTGGACTTTGGACCTGACAATTACAAACCCATACCAGTGGTTCTATCCAAAGCAAAAGGAGTTTGGGTTTGGGATGTTGATAACAATAAATATTTGGATATGATGTCTGCATATTCTGCAGTCAGCCATGGGCATTCACACCCTGAATTACTGAAAGTATTACATGAACAATCAAGTCGCCTGGCTCTTACTTCAAGAGCATTTTATACAGATACATTAGGCTCTTTTTTAGAAACAATTACTTCATTGAGTAATTTTGATATGGCTCTACCAATGAACTCAGGAGCGGAAGCTGTAGAAACTGCAATCAAGGAAGCAAGAAGATGGGGTTATCGTTCTAAAAATATCAAGTCAGGCAAAGCTGAGATTATTGTTGCGGATGGTAATTTTCATGGTAGAACAACCACCATTATAAGTTTTTCCAGTTCACCCAATTCAAAAGAAGATTTCGGTCCACTTACACCAGGATTTATTTCCGTTGAGTTTGGATCAGCAAAGGCTATTGGAGAAATGATCAATGACAATACTGCGGCTGTTTTAATTGAGCCTATTCAAGGCGAAGGTGGCATTATAGTACCGCCAGAAAACTATCTACCTGAAGTAAGAGAACTTTGCACAAAAAATAATGTCCTAATGATTCTGGATGAAGTGCAATCTGGCTTAGGAAGAACAGGCAAGATGTTTGCATTTGAACACTCCAATATCCAACCTGATGGTTTGATATTAGGGAAAGCATTGGGTGGTGGTTTTATGCCTGTATCATGCTTTTTATCTTCCAGCGAAGTAATGCAATGGTTAACACCAGGTTCTCATGGATCAACATTTGGAGGCAACCCTCTTGCTGCTGCAATTGGTAAAAGAGCTCTGGAATTACTCGAAGAAGAAAGCTTAATAGAAAATAGTCGTGTGCTTGGTGAATATTTTAAAAATGCTCTCATTGAAATGAAGAGTGAAATAATTTTAGATGTTAGAGGTAAAGGTCTTTGGATTGGAGTGGAGATTGATTCAAACTATATCTCTGGTAAAGAATTATCTAATTTACTTCTTAAAAAAGGTATTTTATCAAAGGAAACACATGAAACTGTTATCCGATTTGCTCCCCCATTGGTAATCACAAAGAATGAAATTGATTGGGCTATTAATATTATAAAAGAAACTCTTAAAAATATTTCATCCTAATTGTGGATTCAATAATGTTGTCGCAATCAACCAATCATATTCTTTTAATTAAACCTGCAGAGTTCTATTGTAATGAACAAACGATTGAAACCAATCACTACCAAATACTTGATAAGAAGAAAACAAAGAAAGAAATGCTTCAAGAGGCCTTGCTAGAGTTTAAAGCATTCGAAAATAATCTTAAAAGAAATAAGATAAAAGTAACTACCTTAACGGGTCAAGTGGGTTGTCCTGATAATATTTTTCCAAACTGGGCTGTTAGCCACAATGATCAGACCATTGATCTATTTAGTATGCTCGGCAAAAATCGCAGACTTGAAAAATCAAAAAAACATATATCCTTTTTAAATCAGACGTATTCTACAAAAAATGACTACAGTGATTCTGAAAAAGAATCCATATTTCTAGAAGGAACAAGCAGTCTGGTATTGGATCGTATTAATCATTTTGCTTATATGGGCATTTCAGGAAGATCAGATCCAGATCTAGCACAACAATGGTGTGATTCTAGAGGGTATAAACTGATAAAGTTTTCTACTAAAAGCCATACTGGTAATGCTATTTATCATACTGATGTGATGATGTATATTGGCACAGAACTTGCTGTGATTTGCTCAGAATGCATAGATAATAACACCAGAGAATTGGTATTAGAAAGCCTTCAATCCACACATCATATTATGGAAATCTCCAGTGAGCAATTAATTAGTTTTTGTGGAAATTGTATAGAGGTTTGTGATGAAAATAATGAATCACATCTGATTATGTCGTCAACAGCCTATCAAGGCTATAGCAAACAACAAAAGGAGGTGCTTTTAAAGTATTACAAAAGTATTATCCATTCGAAACTAGAATCCATTGAAAAATATGGTGGGGGTTCTGCCCGATGCATGATTATGGAATTATTCTAAATTCAATACCCTTCTGTACAGATCTGGATCGGTGTTGCCCTCAGTTGAAAAGAAAAGGACATTTGAACTTTCATTAAGATCAAGGTCTTTTTTAATATGACCGTAATCACTATTGCTGCATACCGCATGCAAAAAGCCAATTGGGACTGCTCCACTTTCACCTGAGACAATCTTTTGATCGTCTTCAATCGGTTGAGCACAAATCTGCATTCCTTTGAAGGCAACATTATCATTGCATATAGCGAAATAATCACTTAGTTCTTTAATGATATTCCAAGCTAGTAAACTAGGCATACCACATGACAATCCTGCCATTTTTGTATTAAGTTCTTTTGTTAAATGAGGATTTCCATCGCCTATTTTGATGGAATTATAAAAACAAGCTGCTCCTTTAGGTTCAAGAATGATTAATTTAGGTTTTGGTTTTGATTGATTAAACATATTGATCAGTATTGCAGCTGCAAAAGAACCAACACCAGCTTGTACAATCACATGAGTAGGCCAATCACTGTATTGATCCATTAATTCTGTCACCATAGTTGAGTAACCAACCATAATATTTTGTGGTACTTCCTCATAACCTTTCCATGAAGAGTCTTGTAACAATATCCAACTATTTTCCAATGCTTTATCCTCTGAAAGTGTCACAGTCTCATCATAATTAAAATCAGTTATTTCAGCTAACGCATTATTCTCAAGAACAGCATCTAGCCTAATCTTAGATGTCCCCTTGGGCATATAGATCATTGCCTTACAGCCAAATTGCTTTGCACTCCATGCCACAGCTCTACCATGATTTCCATCAGTAGCTGTTGTGAATGTGAGATTCTTAATTTGCTCCGAATGTTTCTTGATAATTTCATAAGTTAAATTATTAAGATCCAATTTTAAATACTTAGCAATTTCTATTGCCATGGCATAACTCGCACCTAGAACCTTGAAGGCATTGAGGTTTAACCGATGACTTTCGTCTTTAACCAAACATTGATTGATACCGATTGATTTAGAAAAGTTTTTAAGCTGCCATAATGGTGTAGGTTTGTAACCTGGTAGACTTTGATGAAAGTGGAATGCGGATTCGCTGCTCCAATCTAAATTAAAGTTATGATCTTTGAAAGGATTAGAAACGCAATCAATTTGATAGTTCAAAGTAACCTTCTATTTTGAAAACTGATTAGCTAACAAACAAAGTATTTCATACATCATCGTAGCACCCACAAGTGCTGTATTCCCTGTTTGATCACTAGGTGGTGCAACTTCAACTACGTCACCACCAATGAAGTTCAATCCATTTAAGCCCCTTAGAAACTGTTGTGCCTCCAAAGTAGTAATGCCTCCAACCTCAGGAGTGCCAGTACCAGGCGCATAAACAGGATCCAATCCATCCACATCAAAAGACAAATATACTGGACCATTACCTACGACTTTAATGGCTTCCTTTATTACTTCTTTAACACCCAGATCAGAAAATTCTTCAATGAAAATAACACGCATTCCAGTTGAAAGAGAAAAATCAATTCCATCTAAAAAATTTTGAGCGCCTCGAATACCAATTTGTATGGTTTTCTTAGGATCCAATAAGCCAGATTCGACTGCTGAACGAAACGGAGATCCATGATGAAATTTTGAACCCCATATTTCTCCCCATGTATCAGTATGAGCATCTATATGTATCATTCCGATTGGATCGCCTTTGACTAGACCTTTGAATATTGGATAAGTTATAGAATGGTCTCCTCCTGCACTCAATGGAATGACACCTGCGCTCTGCAAACAACTATAAAATTCAAAAATATCATCATGGACAGACTGATGATCAAATGGCTTTGCAAAAGAAACGTCTCCCACATCAGCAATATTAGCAATCTCATATGGATTAATTCTTGTGACATGATGTATATTCCTCATCATTGTCGATTGATTCCTTATTTCCCTAGGGCCATGCCTTGCACCAGCTCTATTGGTTACGCCTCCATCATATGGTACGCCAGCTAATGCTATATCCAATCCTTCTAAAGAATCAGCAAGTGGTGTTCTCATAAACGTGGGTATACCTGAGTAACGTGGCTCTTGACTGGCAATGTATTCTTTTCCAGTAACAGGAGATTTATATTTTTTATCATTCATATATTATTATTCTATGAAGATTTAACTTAAGATCAATCATTAAAAATATATTGCTTTAATTATGAAATATAAAAAATTAGACCTTCATGGGACTAGGCATGGAGATGTTGATCGGTTGGTGGAAAACTTTATTTTAATGAATCAAAATGAAACTCCATTAGAAATTGTCTGTGGAAATAGCCAACCAATGATTGGCTTAGTAGATTCTGTTTTGAAAAGAATCAATTGTGAGAACTATGAGATGGTTCAATATGGAGTTTTAATGGTGAGAAAAGTATAAAGAATTAATTAGTCTTTTTCTTAGATGTGATTGATTGAAAAACTTTTTTACTATTCAGTTCTTTACCATCAAGATGATGATCTATGGATAAACGAAGTATCTTTTTTGCTGCCTTAAGAGTATTAGGTGAAGAAAAATCTTGATTATTGATGGCTTTGATTTCTGAACCTTTAATAATAATTTTAGTATTGCTACTGTCATTTACCAATCTAAAGCCTTGCTCAGGATGAAAAATATAACGTCCTTCTTTTTGAATATTCTTTGAACTCATTGCCTCTGTATCAAAATTGATTGCATAACCAATTTCAGAAAGCATGGATAATTCAAACTTCCTTAATGCTATCTCAATATTACCTGCATCGGAAAGCTCAGTAATGGCACTGGAGTAATCTGTAAAAAGATCAGGATAAGGGTCTGCGACTGTTAAAAAAGATAGAATCAATTCATTTAAATAAAAAGCAGACATCAAATGTTTGCCTTTTATTTTTTCTACATACACACCAGTAACCTCAACTTCTCTGAGTGTTTTCAGTTGTGACCTACCTGACCAAGAGACACGAATTGGTAAGAATGGTTGAAGAAAAGATTTAAATTTTGATTTTGGTCTTTTAGAGCCTTTAGCGATTAAATCCACTCGTCCATACTTTTGAGTAAAAAGATTAATAATCTGACTGGTTTCTGAATAGGGTCTATGATGAAGCAAGTAAGCAGGTTCATGTTCAATAATACCGCTGGATGGCATATTAGTTTGAAATTTTCATTTTTTCATTCACTCTAACTTGGGATGATAGAAAAACTTTCTTTTTTAACATCTCCTCCACTTCGAGTCTTGTCTCAGTGCCTACTTTTTTTAAGATATGACCTTTCTTACCGATAATAATCTTTCTATGAGCACTTTTTTTGACACAAATAGATATCTCAATGAAGACGGTACCTTTCTTTTCATTCATGCTATCAACCTCACAAATCAAGCTATAAGGCAACTCTTCTCTTAGACAACTCATAAGTTTCTCTCGCATGGTTTCAGCAATTCTAAAATTTATGTCTTTATCTGTTTTAGTATCAGAAGAGAATTCTGGACTTTGATAAGGTAAGTATCTTTCGATAGAGACTAATAAGTTATTTATATTTTTTCCACGAAGTGCTGATAACGGTATAATTTCTTCAAATGTCGATCTTTCATTAGAGCTGGCAAGAAAATCTAATATTTTAGTTTTGTCTTTAAAACGGTCCACTTTATTCACTACCAATATCTTTTTTAATTCAGTTTCTTCTATGTTGTCTAAAAGATATTGATCCGCTTTCTTCCATTGATTGACTTCAACAAGCATGACAACAAGATCGGCCATAGAAAGAGCCAGGCTGGGTTCTTTGTTAAGTCTTTTTAGGTTAAGTTTCTTTGTGTTATCGGATAATAAACCTGGTGTATCAATCAACACAATTTGAGTGTTTTCATAATTAACAATGCCTAAAACATTTATCTGAGTGGTCTGGGGTTTTGAGGTTACTATAGAAACCTTCTCACCAACAAGGTAGTTTACCAGGGTAGATTTACCTACATTTGGTCTACCCACAACTGCAACATAACCGCTTTTGACTGTTTGTTTAGTCATTTGATAGTAACCTCAATGCTTTCATTGCTGCTTTCTGTTCTGCAACTCTCAAACTTTTAGCACTGGCTTTGGTTGATACTTCTCCTTTATCAATCATGCATTCAACATGAAATGTCTGATCGTGTTGTTCTCCCTCTGTATTTAATAAGCGATATTTAGGGAGATCTTTTTTCATTTTATGCATCTTCTCTTGCAATAGACTCTTATGGTCTTTATTTTCAGATTCTGGATTCAAAGATTCTAACTTTGAGTCAAATACAGTAAGAACTGTATTCTTTAAAGATAAATAACCGCCTTCCATGAAAACAGCACCAATAATTGCTTCCAAAGCATTGGCGAGAATGGATGATCTATTAACTCCACCCGACGAGATTTCTCCCTGTCCTAAAATTAAGTGTTGATCTAAATTTATTTCTCTAGCCAATTCAGACAAACTTTCTTTGTTGACTATACTGGCTCGCATCCGACTTAAGTTGCCTTCTGATTCATCTGAATATTTTTCAAATAACAGTTCACTAATAACAAGGTCCAGTGCAGAATCTCCTAGAAACTCTAACCTTTCATTGTTGATTGCTGAAAAGCTTCGATGTGTTAATGCATTCTCAACTAAGGACTGATCCTTAAATGAGTAATCAAAAACCTCAATGATCCATTCTTGTGTTTGTTTAATTTTCAAATTGTGTGAAATACTTAATCTATTGATTTACCAATTCTATTCCATTCTGGTAACGAACTAAAATCCCAATTAAACCAGATTGTCGTAGCTTTCCCCACAATATGATTTCTAGGAACATAACCAGGACAATCATATCGACCGTCTTTACTGTTATCCCTATTGTCACCCATAAAGAAATAATGGCCTTCTGGTACCTCAAAGACACCTTCTTTTCCTCTTCTAGAGGGGGTCAGTAAAGCTAGATGTGTATTCTTACCAATACTTTCTTCGTAAACATGTGCACCATATTGCTTAGTATTCTTATAGACATACTGGAACTTGTTAGCCAATAAATCTCCATTGATTTTAATTTGTTTGTTTTTATAACTAATCTCATCACCTGGCAAGCCAATTAAACGCTTAATGTATTTGATGGAAGTATCACATGGGTAATCAAAAACAACAACATCGCCTCTTTTGAGCTCATTGGTGTTCCAAAACGACCGATTGGTAACTGGCAATCTTAAGTCGTATGCATATTTCTTAACTAGGATAAAGTCTCCCTTAACCAAAGTTGGCATCATCGAACCAGAAGGAATACGAAACGGCTCAAATACAAATGACCTAATGATAAAAACAACAAGGAGAATAGGAAATAAAGCACCGGATAACTCAATAATACTGTGATCCTTCTTGTTATAGAAATGACCAACCAACCAGATCAATCCTAACGAAAGAACTATAAAAAATAAAATTGCTTGAAAATCAAAATTCATAGATGACATTATAGATGATGGATTAATAAATAATTATGATTTCTTTGTGGAGTCCTTTTGCATAATAGAAAGAAAGGCTTCCTGAGGAATCTCTACAGATCCAAATTGTTTCATTCTTTTCTTTCCTGCTTTTTGCTTTTTTAGTAGTTTCATCTTTCTCGTTACATCGCCACCATATAATTTAGCAGTTACATTTTTTCTAAAAGCTTTTACATTGCCTCTAGCAATGACTTTAGCACCTATCACAGCTTGCAGAGCAACTTCAAACATTTGTCTTGGGATCAACTTTGAGAGTCTATCAATAATCTTTCTCCCATGAGAAACCGACATGTCTCTATGAATAATGCTTGAAAATGCATCGACCTTATCTCCATTAACTAGAATATCCAAGCGAACTAGATTATCAGATTTAAATCTTAGAAAACGATAATCAAATGAGGCATAGCCTTTTGAAACTGATTTAAGCTGATCGAAAAAATCCATCACAACTTCAGCCAATGGTAATTCATAATCAAGAACAACTTGTCGACCTAAATATTGTAGTTTTTTCTGTATACCTCTTCTTGATTCGCAAAGTTGAATAACATTGCCTACAAATTCAGGTGGCATTAATATACTCGCTTCAACAATGGGTTCTCTTATTTCTTTAACATTATTCATTATTGGTAATGCATCAGGGTTATCTATTTTTATAACTTCACCGTTGGTTTTCAAAACCTCATACACCACAGTTGGTGATGTCGTAACCAAATTTAAATCGTATTCTCGCTCAAGACGTTCTTGAACAATTTCCATATGAAGCATCCCTAAAAATCCACAACGAAACCCAATACCCAGTGCTGAAGAGGATTCCGGTTCATAATGGAGAGAAGCATCATTTAATTTAAGTTTGTCCAATGCCTCTCTGAAAGCTTCCAAATCTTCTGATGATGCTGGAAATAACCCTGCAAAAACTCGAGGTTGTATTGTTTTAAAATCGGGCAGTGCTTTCTCGCTAGACTTTTTTGAGTGAGTTACCGTATCGCCAACGGGAGCGCCAAAAATATCTTTAATGCCAGCCACTAGAAAACCCACCTCGCCAGCGGATAAAGAATTTCTATATTCCATCTTTGGTGTGTATATTCCCAACGAATTAGCTGTGTATTCATAGCCTGTTTGCATCAATTTAATCTTGTCACCTTTTTTTATTCTTCCATTAACTATCCTCAATAATGAAACAACACCAACGTACTTATCAAACCAAGAATCAATGATTAAAGCTTGCAATGGTTCTTCAGGATTGCCTATTGGTGAAGGTATGAATTTAACAATTTGATTCATTAACTCTCGAACACCTTGTCCTGTTTTTGCACTGATTAATATTGCATTATCCGTTTCAATGCCAATGACTTCATTGATGTCATGCAATACTTTTTCAGGATCAGCAGCAGGTAAATCTATTTTATTAATAACAGGTAATATCTCAAGACCTTGCTCAATTGCGCTATAACAATTAGCCACACTTTGTGCTTCAACACCCTGAGAAGCATCAACGACTAGCAAGGCGCCTTCACAAGCAGCCAATGATCTTGATACTTCGTATGAAAAATCCACATGGCCTGGGGTGTCAATTAAATTAAAGACATATTTTTTTTGATCATCGGAAGTAAAATTTAATGAAGCACTTTGGGCTTTAATTGTTATGCCTCTTTCTTTTTCCAAATCCATACTATCAAGAACTTGTTCTTCCATTTCTCGTTCGTCCAATCCACCAGTTTGTTGTATTAATCGATCTGCCAAGGTGGATTTTCCATGGTCTATATGAGCTATAATTGAAAAATTTCTAATATTCTTCATTGAATGATTAATCCCTGATCTGAACCTAGTATCTCAGTCACCATATGCCTTAGATTAAGATCTTCAATTGCTTTTGGTGCAGCTAACATTTCAATAATAATAGGATCTTGCAGCATTAAGATTTGATTAAACTGTTCTTTTTTTTCAAAATCCATTAACTCATAATGATTTTCAAAATAAGACAGTAAAAGCAAATCCAACTCCTTTGTTCCTCTTCTGCATCTCCATCTTAGTCTAGAGAGTTCGGATGAATTATCACTCATCAAAATCGTGCGTAGCTATCATTTTTTTAATTTCAGAAATCGCTTGCCCTGGATTGAGATCTTTTGGACAAGACAAAGAACAATTCATAATGGTGTGGCAACGATAAAGTTTTGATGAATCATTAAGATCCTTCAAACGTTCTTCCTTAGCGTCATCTCTACTGTCTTGTAACCAACGGTAAGATGCTAATAATGCTGCTGGTCCGAGATACTCATCACTGTTCCACCAATAACTAGGGCAAGCAGTTGAACAACAAGCACAAAGAATGCAAGCAGAAGGCTTATCAATTTTCTCTTGATCCTCTTTGGTTTGGT
>JAQWQE010000040.1 GCA_029244925.1 Gammaproteobacteria bacterium
CTTGCATTTATATAAAATTTCATACAATCTCCCTTTTTTTTCATCTTTGAGTGGAGTGTATAATTTTCGCCTGAACCTATTTTGTTGCCGAAGCCACATTCTAGTCCACCTTGCTTAGGTCAGCAGGTTGGCGAGAGTTATACTCTACTCTTGATGTTATTAACAAAAAAAAACCTGCCAGCTTAGCTAAACAGGTTTCTTAGAAATTATTCCTATTTAGCAGTATTTATAAAGCACCCGCAAGCTGGTTCCAAATCGGTGCGAGAAACAATATACATAAATATTTTCTAAAATTAAAGACTTTTTTGTTCCATCGATATAACTCAAAGAAATATATGTTTTTATTTGAATGATTTGTTTACAAAAAATAATTTAACTCTATAATCACACTCATGAAATTAAACACTACAAACGAAGCAAGGAGAATTCAACTATAGGTTGGGTTGTCTTTATGTGTACATAGAAACCCAGCTTAAGCTGGGTTTTTTTTTGGAAATAAATATGAAAAGAAATTTTATTACTACAAGTGAATGGTCTAAAAATGAGTTACAGAGTATTCTGGACTTTGCTAGTGAATTAAAGGCAAATAGAATACAACCTCTATTGAAAAATAAATCTATAGCATTGATCTTTTTCAATCCTTCTTTAAGAACCAAAACAAGTTTCCAAATTGGTATGAATCAATTGGGTGGCAATGCTGTGATTATTAGCCCAGGTCAAGATGCATGGCCAATTGAATTCGATGTTGGTAAAATCATGAATGAAGAAGCAGAAGAACACATTGCTGAAGTTGCGAAGGTTCTTTCTAAATATTGCGACTTGATAGCAGTTCGAGCGTTCCCTAAATTTCAAAATATTAAAGAAGACATTGAAGATAAAATTATTCGAGGTTTTGAAAAATTTGCTTCAGTTCCAATTATCAATATGGAAACCATCACTCACCCATGTCAAGAATTAGCACACATTCTGTCTTTGCAAGAACAACTGGGTGATCTAAAAAATAAGAACTACCTTCTCACATGGACTTATCATCCTAAAGCTTTAAACACAGCTGTGGCTAATTCAAGTTTAATCATTGCAAGTAAATTTGGTATGAACGTTACCCTTCTTTGTCCAACAGAAGACTATCTATTGCATGACAAATACATAGACGAAGCTAAATTAAATTGTCAAGAAAACAATACAAACTTCACTATCAGTCATGACATTAAAAAAAGCTATGCCAACAAAGATATAGTCTATGCAAAAAGTTGGGGTTCCATTCCATTCTATGGCGAACCAAATAAAGAGAAAAAAATTAGAGATCAATATAAAAATTTTATTGTTGATGAACGGAAAATGAATTTTACGAACAATGCTTTATTCAGTCATTGTTTACCGCTTAGAAGAAATATAAAAGCTACTGATGCTGTTATGGATTCTGACAATTGCATAGCCATTCAAGAAGCAGAAAATAGAATGCATGTGCAAAAATCACTTTTATTTAACTTATTAAAGGAATAAATTATTATGAAAAAAATAGTCTTAGCATTCTCAGGTGGATTGGACACTAGTTTCTGTGTCCCCTACCTAATAGATCAAGGTTTTGAAGTCCATACTGTCTTTGTCAATACGGGTGGAACCAGTGTTGATGAAGAGATGTCAATCTCTAATAGAGCTGATGAATTAGGTGCTGCTAATCATACTAACATCAATGTTGAGGAATCCTTATGGCAAGAAATTATCAAACCATTGGTATGGTCGGGCGCCACTTATCAAAATAAATACCCTGCTTTGTGTTCTGACCGATACTTGATAGTTAAAGAGGCTGTTAAACAATGCCAAGAACTAGGGACTGAGTATATTGCCCATGGCTGTACAGGCATGGGTAACGATCAAGTTAGATTTGATCTTTCAATTCAATCATTGGGTAAGTTTAAAATTATTACACCGATTAGAGAAATTCAAAATACTGTAAGCGATGTTCGAAATTATGAAAAAGAATATCTTGAAGGTAAGGGATTTGAAGTCCCATCTTTGCATAGCAAATACAGTATCAATGTTAATCTTCTTGGAGCAACAGCTTCCGGTTCAGAAATAGATGAATGGGATGAGCCTTCTGATGCTAGCTTTATCTTATGTAACCAACCAAATAATTACCCTAATCAATCAAAAAAATTTGCCATTGAATTTAAACATGGCGAAGCAATTGCTATTGATGGAGAAGCAATAATGGGTTCAAATCTTTTAAAATCACTCAATCAAATGGGTGGAGAATACGGTGTTGGTAGAGAAATATTCACAGGAGATACTATTATTGGACTGAAAGGTCGATTCTTATTTGAAGCCCCTGGTTTAGCTATACTTTATAAGGCTCATAGAGCTCTAGAGGAATCTCTACTTACGCGAGAACAAAATACTTTTAAGCCTATGATTGGCCAAAAGTGGGTGGATCTTGTATACAGTGGTCTTTATTTTGACCCCCTTGTCAAAAACCTTGAAACTTTTCTAAAAGACATACAAACCAATATCAATGGCATTGTTGATGTGGTGCTATCACCAGGAAAAGTAGATGCTGTAGCTGTCCATTCTGATCATATATTGATTAGTAAAGAAGGCTCTTATGCTCAATCTGCCAGTTGGGGAGTGGAAGAGGCAGCTGGCTTCATAAAACTTTACGGCCAGAGTACCGAAACATGGACTGAAATTAATAAAAAATAATATTGCCAATAATAATCATGAAGAACAATTCAACAAAGAAAATAATTCTCAAACTACTGAATAGCATTAGCTCAGAAAGAGAAATCAAGAAATATCTGGAAAAGTTTTCATCGGATGGGCCTAATTTTGCAATCATTAAAGTTGGCGGAGCAATTATTCAAAATGATATTGAAAACTTAGCCTCCGCATTGGCTTTCTTAAATCAAGTAGGCTTGAAACCCATTATTATACATGGTGCAGGTCCAATGCTTTCATCGGAACTGGATCAAAGAGGAATTAAATATGATTTTATCGATGGAAAAAGAGTCACCAGTCATTCTGCTTTAATGGTAGCTGAGGAATTATTCAAACAAGAAAATAAAAAATTACTGCAAGCATTGTCTGCTAATAATGTTAATGCTAAGCCACTTCTTTCCAATGTATTTAACTGCTCTATATCGAACAAAGAATTGGGTTTGGTTGGTGATGTTCAAAGCATCAATATGGAGCCAATCAACAAATTATTAAATAATGGATGCCTTCCTATCATTGCCCCTTTAGGCATCACTAAGGATGGGCAAATTGTTAACATCAATGCAGATATCGCTGCGGTTGCTCTTGGGAAACATATACAACCCGAGAAAATGATTTTTTTGACAGAAACTGGTGGCATTATCGATTCCCATCAGAATATTATTTCTACCATAAATCTCAATGCTGATTTTGATGAGTTGATGAAAGCTGAATGGTTGCATTCAGGCATGAAATTAAAGTTGCAACAGATAGAAGAACTGCTTAATTCATTATCCTCCAAAGCTTCTGTATCAATTACAAAACCTCAATACTTAACTAAAGAATTATTTACAGATTCAGGTTCAGGAACCTTAATAAAAAAAGGCCATATCATTAAAGAATTTGAGAATCTTTCTAATACTCAAGAAAACACACTCAAGGAAATTATAGAATCAGGATTTAATGGTTATTTATCTTCCAATTTTTTAACTGAAATAGAGCACAATAAGTTTTATTTAAGTCATTGCAATAGAGCTGCAATTGTTATGTCATATGACTCAAACATACCCTATATGGATAAATTTGCAGTAATGGATTCTGCTAAAGGTGAAGGTCTTGGATCAGCTGTATGGAAAAAGATGAGAGAATCGAATTCACAGCTTTTCTGGAGATCAAAATCATCAAATCCGATTAATAAATTTTATATCAATGTTTGCGATGGCTTTCAAAAATATAAAAATTGGAATATTTTCTGGATCGGTATTGATGACTATAAAGAGTTATCATTTTGCATAAATTATGCAGCGTCTAAGTCTCCATCGGTTAATTATGAATAAAATATATAACATTGCATTAATGGGCGGAAGAGGTTTTGTTGGTCAGGAAATCATTGCACTGGTTGACAATCATCCTTATTTTGAATTGTCTCAAGTATTTTCAAAATCAAATGCTGGAAAAACAATTCCCAATTATAAAAAAAATAAACATTTATTATTCACTGAACTCGATCAAGAAATGAGAAATATAGATCCTGATATTGATATATTTATATTGGCTTTAGCCAATGATGACTCAAAAAATGTAGTTAATTTTTTAAACAGTAACTTTAATAAAAGTATTATTATCGATGTCAGTTCTGATCATCGTTTTAATGATGATTGGACTTATCGACTTCCTGAAACTTCTATTGATGAAGAATTACCAAAAAAAATTAGTAATCCTGGTTGTTATGCGACAGCCATGCAGTTGATGCTAGCCCCAATAAAAAAAGACATTAATGGTCAAGTTTCAATTATGGGATTCTCAGGATTCAGTGGTGCGGGTTCCACGCCTAATGATAAAAACAATAGAGACCGATTAAAAGGCAATATCTTAGCTTACAATCTTGTCAATCATACTCATGAAAAAGAAGTAAAAAAACATTGTTATGAACAACTTAGCTTTACACCACATGTGGCTGATTTTTTCAGAGGCATTCTGGCAACGGCCCATATCCAGCTGGATAAACCAACTACAGAAGATGCTCTATTAGCTCGTTATCAAGAGTTTTATAAAAATAAACCTTTAATACACATTGATGGATCTGTGCCATTAATCACAGATGCTGTTGGTAAGAATATTGCTTGCCTTGGAGGGTTTTGTTTAAACAATTCCAAGCAGCAATTAAGACTGTGTTGCACACTCGATAATTTACTTAAAGGTGCAGCAACACAAGTAATACAGAATCTAAATCATGCCTGTCAATTCAATGAGACATTAGGAATACATTATGAATAATAAACTGTGGTCAAAAAAAACCAATAAAATAACAAGTGAAATTGAATCCCTTCTGTCTGGAGAAGATATCTTTCTGGATCAGAAATTATTTTTATTCGATATTGAAGCCACAATAGCACACATCAATGAACTCAAAGCCATTGATATACTTAAACAAAGTGAAGTCAATAAGCTTAAAAAGTCACTTAATGTCCTCAGAACAAAGTATCAGAATAATAGCTTTAAGTTGACTCCGGACTTTGAAGATTCACACTCTGCAATTGAATACTTTCTCATTAATGAATTGGGCGATTTAGGGGCTAAAATACACACTGGTAGAAGTAGAAATGATCAAGTATTGGTCGCATTAAGACTCTATGCCAGAGAAGCATTAATGGAATTAAAAAACATCAATATTGAAATCACTGAAACCTTTCTCAAACAAGCTGATTTAAATAAGAACCTTGTTTTACCAGGCTACACTCATATGCAAAAAGCTGTCGTTTCTAACTGGGGACTATGGTTCTCTTCATTCGCAGAATCATTCCTAGATAACATTGATCTTATAAATCACACTCACTCGTGGATTAATCTTAACCCATTAGGTAGTGCTGCTGGATATGGAGTTAATTTACCAATAAAAAGAGACATTTCAACCAAAGAACTGGGCTTTAGAAGGAAGCAATTAAATACACTATATGTTCAAAACAGTAGAGGTAAGTTTGAATTACAAATCATAGAAACATTAAAACAATCCATGCTGGATATGAGAAAGTTTTGCTGGGATATGAGTTTATTTTTATCTCAAGAATTTAATTATTTAACCATTGATGATGCTTATACAACTGGTTCATCCATTATGCCAAATAAAAGAAATCCAGATGTAATAGAGATTTTGCGAGCCAATTATTCAATAGTCAGTGGTCACTATTATGAACTGGAAAATTTATTATCCCTCCCCAGTGGTTACCATAGAGATCTACAATTAACCAAAAGAAGTTTGATTCTTGCATGCGAATGTACTATCAAAAGCTTAAAAGTAATGCCGGATCTAATTCAGTCTATAACAATAAATGATTGTGTTTCAAAAGAATCAATTACTAATGAAATGATGATGACAGATGCTGTTTATGATTTAGTTAAGAGTGGAACACCCTTCAGAGAAGCTTATCATCAGATCAAAGAATCAGAGGACTATATTAACGATCCCATTGAATCAATTAAACAGAGAAAATCTGTTGGATCACCTGGTAATCTTCAGCTATCTATACTAAACAGAAGGCTAAAAAAGAATGTCCTTAGTCAAAAAAGAAAATAAAAAAGAAATTAAATTCTATTCTGTTTCATAAAGATTTCTTAAAACTCAAGCTGATTGTGGTATCCCTCTCCATTTGAGGACCGTTAAGCTTTTGCTTAAAAGGAATTGTTATTTCAAGGCCTAATATATTGCCCTGCTTTAAAATTTTATTAAGGCCAAGAGAAGCCTCATAAATTGTACCCCCATAATTCTCAGGATTAGCTGTTTGCACGGGTGCCATAATTTTAGTATCTCTTCCCTTTATTGGATCCTGATCAGAATAAGACAATCGGAAAGAGGCTGATAATGATTCGGAAAGAGCTTTACTAATCCATCCATTAATCGTAAAACTATCACCATAATTCCAATTTTTTTTATTGATATTATTTTTTATCTTTAATTGATTGCCATAACTCCAATCTTCATTATTCTTAAGGAGAGTTAGTGCTAAAAGAAGAGAAGTTGATTGATCCCCTATTTGCATCGAATATGGAAGCATGATCTCTTTTTTCATATTCATTGGAGTGAGAACTTCTCCATAATCATCATTATCTCCAACTGATTTCTCAATGCCAATCTGAGCATGCATCTTAAATCCATCATTTTCTTTAATCTTTAATAGTGATGATATGGATACACTCGATAATCCTTGAGTTTTACTGCTAAAACTTCCAAGTAAAGTACGGCTCATCATTGGGCTATAGGTCAATAAATTCATATCCTTTTCAATGTACATACCCATAAACATCAATGTTTGCCGATCACTAACACCATACATACCACCAATCATGGTCATATTCATTTCCATTTCCTGAGGAACGACACTCAGTTTTGAAGGCATGTTCATCATCGTATACGGGTTAGGTAAATTAATAATCTCGGAGTCAGATAAACTTTTATCATCATTACTATTGCCCTCCATTCTCATTCTCATTTGCTTTATTGACATCATAAAATGTCCCTTCATATGAACTTCCCCACCCATGATCCCAATGGGAACTAGATGTGCAGCATTATGCATTTCATGATTCATAGAGGATTCATTCATATCATGATGCTCCATCTCTGACATAGGCATATCATGCTGATGCTCCATATCATTGGAATAAATACTGACTGAAAAAAATAATGTTATAAAAAGAAATAAGAAAACTTGATTAGAGGTTGTTTTATTCATGATTGTTTAATTAATTAAATTAAGATTTAAATTCTAGTTCATCTATTTATGTTTAGAAACAAAAAAGATAATTATTATAAACTTTCTAGTCTCTATTGGATTTGCTAGGCTTTTAAGAATGCAATACTTTATTTTTTTAACCGCTCTCTTTCTCAGTAATAATTTACTTTCTGAAGCTTCCAAAGAACCAACTCAGTTACCTGTTATATTTGCCATTGTTGATGTGGAAACAACAGGACTTAATCCTAATTATAATGAAATCATAGATATAGGACTTATATTAATTGATAAAGATTTGAATGAGATTGCTAGATTTAATTCAAAAGTGTTGCCTCTCTATCCTCAAAGGATTAATTCTGAAGCCAGAAAAATAAATGGTTTTAATCTTATTGCATGGGAGAAAGAAAATGCATTATCCGGTGAAGAAGCAACTAAGAAACTCATCACTTTTCTCTCTAAGTTAGAACGTAAACCATATTTCATAGCATTCAATAGTTGGTTTGACTCTGCTTTTCTTAGTAATCTTTTTCGAAAGCACGACTACAGATTCGATCATTGGTTTGATTATAAGGTTTTTGATATTCCAAGTATGGCTATGGCTTGTGGGTACTTTCCTGAGGGAGATAATTTTAATGATGATTTAGCAAAACTGTTGAATGTCACTCCTGAAACTAAGAACCCTCTTCTGCATACAGGTGAATCAGGAGTTAATTACAAT
The DNA here is from genome assembly GCA_029244925.1 of Gammaproteobacteria bacterium. Lineage (GTDB taxonomy): Bacteria > Pseudomonadota > Gammaproteobacteria > Steroidobacterales > UBA11654 > CACPJA01. Next base: position 8,140 of record JAQWQE010000040.1, read on the forward strand.
TATGCCATCCTAAAATCATTAAAAAAGAAGGAATGTTTTTTTTGAATAAAAGGGTTATTTCTCTTCCATCTGCAATTTATTGGTTGTTTTTGAATTCCATAAAAATAGATTCCAGCAACAATTAAGAAGACGAGAAGACTGAGACTGAATAAACCATTAATATCTATATACTATTTTCGATAATAATATAACCTTTAGAAAATGATGCAAATTACTAAACTAGTGCCTGATAACTTTGAAGTACCTGAAACTCTTGAAACAATGAATTACAGGTTGAGAATGTTAACAGTGAATGATGTTTTGAAAGATTATCTGGCTGTTATCTCAAGCCAGGAACAACTCGTCAATCGATTTAATGATGATAGTCCATGGCCTAATGGCTTAACACTTGAGCAAAATTTAATTGACTTAGGTTGGCATCAAAAAGAATTTCAAAAAAGGAGATCTTTTGCCTATACCGTCGTATCTTTAGATGACAATGAGGTTCTTGGTTGCTTATATATATATCCCAGTCAAAATAAAGAATACTGTGCTGATATTTTCCTTTGGTATAAGGAAAGTTACATTGGCGAGCCAAAGGATGAAGAGCTACTTAATAATGTTAAAGATTGGGTCAATAATGAATGGCCTTTTAAAAAAGTAAATTATGTTGGAAGAAAATAAGAAACAACAAGAGGCACAAGCAAAGATAACTAAGCTTCTAAAAAAAGATGGGCTTTTTTTTGATGCACCCAAACCCATTACTTTATTTTTTTGGCTTATTGCCTCATCATTCATTTTATATATAATTTTAAAACAAGGCTGATATGAAATTTATTATTTTAATTACTACTTTCTTGACTTACCTAATATCATTTTCTATTAATGGACAGAATCACAATCAATCTGAGCCTATTGAAAAAGAAGGTATTCTCTATCAAGAGTATCCAGATACACTATTTAATGGCAAGCATTCAATCCATTATCCAAATGGCTCAATCAAAGAGATATTAGCCTATAAAAATGGAAAAAAGGATGGCATGAGAGAAACTTTTCATGAAAATGGTGAATTGTTTGAAAAAGAGACTTATAGAAATGGAAACTTGGAAGAAATCTTTGAGGGTTTTTACGATGATGGGTCATTGTGGTGGCAAGGCATGGCAAAAAATAACCTGAGAGATGGCTTCATAAAAGTTTTTTTTGAAAATGGACAATTAAAGTACATAGGTCAATATGAGAATAATTCACAAGAAGGTCTATGGGATTATTACGACAATGAAGGCAACCCAGAAATTACTAAATGTTTTTTAAAAAATAAAGAAGTTGATTTAGCAAAATGCAAATAAATCAGAATTTTAAAATTAGATCCATTAGCTTGTAACAACTCAGATTTTGAAGATCTAAAAGAATTTGCTAGAGTTGAGTTATGAAAAAAATCCTTCTCATATCAGCACTATTATTCAGTGTTAATGGTTGGGTAAATGACAATAATATAACTGAAGTCCAGATCACAATGTCTGATGGTATTAAGTTAGCAGCTGATATTTACTGGCCTGCTGAGGCTGATAAAAAAAATCGTTTCCCAGTTTTATTGGAATATACGCCTTATCGAAAGGATGAAAGTCGGGCTCGTAATTATTCCCTTTATTCCTATTTCTTAGAACGCGATTACCTTGTTGTTCGTGTAGATATGCGAGGTACGGGAAATAGTGAAGGCATAACAATACCTTATGAGTACTCAGATATAGAATTAGACGATGGCGAAGAGATTATAGATTGGTTGTCAAAACAAGAATGGTCAACTGGCAGTGTAGGCATGTTTGGTATCTCTTGGGGTGGTTTTAATTCAATCCAAATGGCGATGCGAAACCCACCAGCATTAAAAGCTTTTGTTGCCTTAATGGCGACCGAGTACTTGTATCAAGAAGATGTTCACTATATGGATGGTATTCTCGTTGCTGGTGATTCCTGGATGATGAGCAATGATCTCTACAATGCTTTACCAGGTGCACCTGATTTTAAGATGGATGAAGAATGGGTAAACAATCGCTTCAACATAAAACCAAGTGTCTATAGCTATATGCGTCAGCAACGAGATGGTGCATTCTGGGATAGAGCATCTGCGAAAAACCAATATGAAAAAATTCGTATACCGGGATATCATATAGGTGGCTGGTATGATGGGTATCGTAATAGTTTGCCACGAATGTTAGAAAATGTTCAAGCGCCTGTGAAAGCAATGATTGGTCCCTGGGATCATTATTTTCCTCATAATGCTTGGCCTGAACCTCAGATTGAATGGCGAGAAGAAGCTGTTCGTTGGTTTGACCAATGGCTAAAAGAAATAGATACAGGTATCCTCAATGAGCCTGATTTTGCAGTCTATGTTCGTAATTATCACCCGCCTGATCCCTCTTTAGACAAAGTGGATGGTTTTTGGCGATGGGAGGATAAATGGCCAATTGAACGGATTGAAAATCTTAGTTTATATGCCCAAGCGGACCATACCTTATCTATTGAATCAAATGAAAATACAACGCATAACATAACCTATAAGCCTTCTATAGGACTGGAGGGTGGAGGACCCACCATGTGGTGGGGTAGTATTGCTCCAGACCAGAAACCCATGGATGAATTCAGTTTAGTCTATGATAGTGGGATACTAGATGCTCCTCATGAAATTCTAGGCAGACCTATTGCAAGACTTCGTGTTTCTGCTGATGCTCCAAGAGCTAATTGGGTTGTTCGTCTTTCTGATGTAGCACCAGATGGGAAAGTCACCCAAGTAGTAGGTGCAGCCTTTAATGGAACACATAGAATTTCTGCACGTGAGCCTAGCGATATTGTCCCAGGAGAAGAATTTGACTTAAATATAGATCTTCATTTTACATCATGGGTTTTTCCAAAAGGTCATAAGATTAGGATGTCAATCACTAATGCAATATGGCCAATGCTATGGCCTACTCCTATGCAAATGGAAACAACGCTTGCAATAGGTGGTAATAATGGTGCTCGAATTGATCTACCAATTGTCGCTTCAGAAAAGAAAGATAAACCCAGTTTTAAAAAACCTTCTCCAAGTCCAACACTCTCAAATTATAAAGTATTAGATTCAGGGAATATCAGTGGCTATGCTGCAATCAATTCAATTCAACATGACCAAGATACAGGTGAAGCATTTGGTATTGCAACCAACACAGGTGCTACTCAATACCCTTGGGGAATTGAACGTTTTGAAGAAGAGATTGAACATCGAACTTCTGATGATAATCCTGCACATACATCAGTTACAGGGCGATACAAGATAACTGAAGAATTAAAGGATAGAACTCTTGATTTTGAACAGAATGTTGAGTTCAAAAGCGATGAGGAAAACTTCTATTTAACATTTCATCGTTGGGTATCCATTAATGGTGAACTCTATAAAGAAAAAGTTTGGCAGGAAGTCATACCAAGAGATTTCCAGTAGCAAATCCAAGCATACTTATCTCTAAAAAATTGATTGTTAATTCCAAAAGATTTTTAGATGATAGGAGAAAGTTCCAATGACTGTTAATCTAATTTCTAAAGTAAATTAAATATTTAATAACTGGAGTATTGAAAATGGCAAAAGGCATGAATAAGCAAAAGAAAGTTCCTAAGAAAAAAGGTAAGACCCTTAAAGAGAAGAGAGCACTTAAAAGAGAAAAGAAACAATAAGTTAATAGTTATTAAACCTTTGTATTGCAGAAGATTAGATTTTTTTTAGACTAATGATTTATGAGCTTGATTCATCTATTTGAGATGACGCAATAAGCCATTCTTTCTCTGCAATTTCAATCTCTGAAGTTAACTCCAATTGAGTTTTTATTAAATTCTGAATATCAGGCTTAATATCCGAACTATAAAGCTCAGGATCAGCTAAATCTTCATTGGCTTTGAGTAATTTTCTATTTAATCTGGTTAATCTTTTTTCGATTGATGAAATTTCTGACTTTAGCTTCTTAGTTTTTTTTATATTCTCATGATTGATGCTTTTATTTTCTATTTTGGTCTTTGCTTTATAATTGGAGATTGTTCCATTAAGAATATAATTCTTATAATCATCTAGGTCACCATCAAATACACTCACCTGTCCTTTGTCTACCATATAAAACGTATCCACTGTACTGCTCAGAAGATGCCTATCATGAGAAACAAGAAGTATTGCTCCTTTGAAGGTTTGCAATGCCACTGTTAAAGCATGACGCATTTCCATATCCAAATGATTGGTAGGTTCATCCATAAGTAAAACATTTGGTTTTTGATAGGCAATGATTGCAAAAGCAAGCCTGGCTTTTTCCCCTCCAGAAAATAAATGAATTGAATCATTGACTTTATCCCCTTTAAAATCAAAACCCCCTAAGTATGTTCTTATTTGTTTCTCGCTTTTAGTTTGATCCAATCTTTGAATGTGATTAAAAGCAGTCATAGATAAATCCAAATCATCTACTTGATGTTGTGAGAAATAACCGACTCTAAGATTCTTTCCTTCATTTCTCTCTCCATCAATAATCTCCAACTCTCCAACTAGGCTTTTAATCAATGTTGACTTACCAGCACCATTAGGGCCTAAGAGGCCAATTCTATCAGTGGGGCAAATGGAAAGATTAACCTTCTCCAAGATAACGCTATCATAGCCCAAATCTACGTCGTCTAAAGCGACCAATGGGTTGGATATTTTCTCCGTTTCTGGAATGACAAAACTAAACGGTGAGTCGATGTGTGCTGGAGCTATTAGCTCCATTCTCTCTAATGCTTTCACTCGACTTTGTGCCTGTCTTGCTTTCGTGGCTTTAGCCTTAAATCGTGTAATGAATTTTTGCATATGCGCCACTTCTTTTTGCTGTTTTTCATAATTTCTTTGAATGCCTGCTAATCTTTCAGCTTTTATAATTTCAAATTTAGAATAATTACCAGGATAGAGTTCGATTGATTTACGATGAAGGTAAGCAATAGAAGAAACACAATCATCCAGAAACTCTCTATCATGAGAAATCAAAAGCAAAGCACCTGAAAAAGATTTAATCCAATTGGAGAGCCAAAGAATAGCGTCTAAATCCAAATGATTGGTAGGTTCATCTAATAACATTAGATCTGATGGTTGCATTAACGTTTTGGCAAGATTTAATCTGGTCCTCCAACCTCCTGAAAATTCATTTAATGATTTCTTAAAATCACTTTTTTTAAAGCCAAGACCCATCATCAGTTTCTCGGCTTTTGATTCTGCTGAATAACCATCTAGGGAGTTGAATAATGCATAAAGCTCACCTAAGCTTTCAAATTGCTCATTCTTTTCTGCTTCTAATATATTGTTTTGAATATCAATAAGTTTTTGATCCCCTGAAAGAACATAATCAATAGCAATTTCATCAGTCGCAGGAACCTCTTGTTCAAGATAAGATATTCTAAGTTTTGAAGGGTAACTCAATGAGCTTTCATCAACTTCAATGCCACCAGTAATAATTTTAAAGAGGCTGGTTTTACCAGCCCCATTTGCTCCAACTAAGCCTACCCTTTGATCACGGTGAATTATAAGAGATACATTAGTAAATAATGTTTTCCCACCAAGAATCAGTTCTAAATTATTAAATGAAAGCATTTGTAAGGGTCTGAAAAAAGGCTAGTTTAACAAAGCATATCTAAATTGATAACTAAAAGACTATAGTTGCCCTGAAATAGTAGTTGAACCTACAATTACTATCATGTAATTAATTCTAGTTAAAAAATAAAAACATAGGTTTTACCAAATAAAGAAGGTGAAAAAGAGAATAAATATGATCAGTATTGTTAAAGACTGAATAAGTAACTTCTGGCTTTTGCTTTGAGGTTTTTGGTGAGTATTTCTCTTTTTTAATTCTTTCATTTAAGTTTTTTTATTTAGCCTAAGACCTATAACACTACAAGTCAATTAAGAAAAAATGCTTGCTTTAATCAGCAAAACTACGTCCTGCTCATATAGATAAAAATACTTATCCAATGTAAAGTATAAATTATATGCAAAGCTTTGAATGGTATTCACAACTTATGAAACCTTCTTGGTCTCCACCTGCGTGGCTCTTTGGTCCAGTGTGGGCAGTGCTTTATGCGATTATTGCTATTTCATTTGGTACTGTTTTTTATAAGGCGGTAACAAGGCAAATTCCTTGGATTATTGCACTGCCTTTTGCTCTAAATCTTGTATTTAATTTTGCATTTACGCCACTACAGTTTGGTCTCAGAAACAACTTACTTGCCTCAATTGATATTCTGTTTGTCGCCGGGACGCTTATCTGGGCGCTCTATGCATTGTGGCATGCTGCTCCTGACCTTCGATGGATAGTCTACGCAAATATTCCATACCTTCTTTGGGCTACTTTTGCCACTTGTTTGCAATTAACTATTACTTACTTAAATCAATAATATATTTTAATTAATCTGGTTCTGGTTTGGTCAGATCTCACAATCATATATCAATTGATTGAGACTGCTATTTGTTAATTTTGTCTTGTCTTGTTAGGCTTTATCTATAGAAAAAAATAAAAAAATTAATAAAGGAGACAGTAAATATGTCAAAAAAAATATTCCTATGCACACTAATCCTCACTCTTTCTTTTTCTCTTGATACTCATTCTGCTCTTAGCGAAGTTCAGGGCTGTAACCTCAAGAAAGGAACATCAATGGATGATGCAATTGCATTTTCTAAAGAAGTGAATGAGATTCAAGATGGAGATGGTTATAACGAGAAGCGATTCGGTCAGCTATTTATGATGCCTGTTATAGAACAGACAGAAGCTTCAGAATTTGACTTTTACTATCTCAATTTTTGGGGAAGTTATCAGATTTATGGCAATGACATGAGCGAATGGGCAGACCAAGGAAAAGGTGATGATTTTATGAAAAAATTAGGTCAAATGATGAATTGTCGAAGTTTGAATCTATTCGACACCGTTGTTACTAGAGAATATCCTGGGGATTAGTATTATTTTTTTCATTTAGTTCTCCCTACTAATCAGAAGGTAAAAAAATTTAAAGGAGACAGTAGATATGGCTAAGATTTGTGAGGTTTGTGGTAAAAGCACAACCTTTATAGACGAAATCAATATAGATGGCATTGTTATGCATAATTACTGCGTAAATACTTTTGAAAAGGAGTCAGATAAATATGTTAAAAAACCAATCGAGACAACTAAAAAACGCCAACAAACAGATAAAGAATACCAACAACTAGATAAAGAAATAAATGATAAAAATGTCCATGTAATAAGCTTTGATATGCCTTTTGTAGACATGGTTAAGTTTATGGTCAAATGGGCAATAGCATCTATACCTGCATTTATTATTCTAACTATTATCGGTGCAATCATAGTTGCAATCTTTGGATCATTGTTTTTCTAGACATGAAAAAACTCATCCTTATATCAGCACTACTGTTCAGCTTTAATGGTTGGGCAGATGATACTGTCATTGAACACTTTTCATCTGAGCAAACAATCAAACAAAACTTCCCATTCTCAGATGCTGTTAGAGTGGATAACACCATTTATATATCTGGAATGATTGGAGAAGATAACAATGGCAATTTAGTAGAAGGCGGTATCGTTGCAGAAGCTCATACTGTAATGAAGACAATGGCCAAAATTCTTGCTCACTTCAATCTTGGGTACAATGATGTATTTAAATGCTTAGTAATGATTGATGACATCAGTGAGTGGTCATTGTTTAATTCGGTCTATGTGCAATATTTTGAAAAACCTTACCCAGCAAGAAGTGCTTTTGGTGCTGATGGTCTTGCTGGGAATGCTTCTTTTGAATTGGAATGCATAGCTCACATTCAAGATGATGACTAACTAAGCTCTAGTTGAAAGGTTACTAATTTGTTAATTTTTGGGAGGCTTTTGGTATGGGGATAAATTCTTCATATTCTCAACATATTTTTAAGCTAAGGTATCTATTATGAAAAATTTTCTAATATTGTTCCTTATTCTATTCTCCACAAATACATGGAGTCAGAATTATGAAATAAATAAAGGTGATTGGATTTTAAGATCAGGTTATACCTTTTTAGTGCCACAATTTAAAAATGATAGTCAGGTTGGCATGGCAGTCCATGGCATGCCTACTTTTTCATTTAGTTACCTAATGACTGATAATCTAGGGGTTGAATTTTTGACTGGAATCCCTTCAGAAATCGAAATTTACAATAAGGCTTTAGGAGAGGAAGCTAAAATTGCATCCTTTATTTCACTGTCACCTAATGCAACCGTGCAATATTATTTTAAACTAAAAGATTCTGATTTTAGACCCTATATAGGCTTAGGTCTAATATACTCATCCTTCCATAAAGAAAAATCTCTAGGCATCTTATCAGGTGCTAATTTCAAGCTAAAAAAATCTTTGGATCCTATTTATCAGGTTGGCTTTGACTATGTCGTGAATGAAAAAACCAGTTTAAATCTTGATGTCAGAAAACTAAAAACCTCATCAGGTGCCACTGCTACAGAACTCCATAAAACTATTATGGGCCCCTATGCTCCAGAAAAAATTGATTATGAAATGGGTATGCAGCCCTTAACCGTAAGTCTTAATTTTTCTTGGTTATTTCATAACCCTAA
>JAQWQE010000050.1 GCA_029244925.1 Gammaproteobacteria bacterium
TTTATCTGACCACTTTCCAAAATTATTTTTTTCCATGTTCGATTACTTCCTAAAACTTCGATACTATCATTAATATACTTTTGAATTTCTAAATAACAATAAAAGACTAATGAATACAAAAGAGACAAAAAAAAATAAATCCAGCTTTGTGGGAGGTATTGCCATCTTTTTGATGTTGACTCTCATTCTAGGGGGCAGCACCCTATTCTGGTATACCCAAAATTTTCTAAGCTCACTTCAAACTAACTTAGATCAATCAATAGGAAGCATTAAAGAGATTGAATCGAATATCATATTATTTGAAATGCAGTTGAAAGATGCACGTGAAATGGAGAAAAATCAATCGTTGGAGTTTCTTAAGGTTAATAACTCCAATCAAAATAATGCAAAATCCATACAAGAATTAAACGATCAATTCAGTCGGTTTAAGAATGTTTCTGAGACGCATGATGGGGATTGGTTTTTACTCAGAGCACAATATTTTCTTACAATTGCAAACAATGAACTCTCTCTCTTTGGCCGTTTGCCAGTTATTAAAGAATCATTGATGCAGGCAAAAAACTCTATCGTTCAAGCCAATGAATCTGATTCACAAATAAATAAATTAATTGATCTAGCGCTCAACAAAGTGAATCGCTCTATAGATTCAATGAATCAAGCCTCCATTATAGAGACAGTTAACGAGATTGAGTCTCGTCTTTTATCCCAACCTACAGATATTACTATCTTAGATCAGCCTCTTGATTATGAAATCTCCTTCCCCTCAATGAGAAATATGCTACTGGATTCTTGGGATGATTTGCTCAATGCTATGCAACAATTAGTTCGGGTCAGATCAAACAGTGACAGTCAAATACAAAAACTTAAATCTGAAGAAAAAGAAATTATTCAATCCCTGATTCGCTTGAATTTTGAACTGATTCGCTTCTATGCATTACAAAACAATGATGGCCATTATCAGACTGCACTTAATAACGGTATAGAAAAAATTAAAGGGCAGTATTCAGATCAAAATGAAATGGCAATGCAAGCAATTAATGATTTGTTGCTTCTGAAAGAACTAACATTGAAACCAGAAATTCAAGAAATTAATGAAGCCTTATTATTAATGCAAACGGGTTAATAATAATGAGATCTAAAATTTTAATTTTTCTTACTATTGTCATCATTGGGCTGAGTGTTCACTATCTCATTGAGGATAATGGATATGTATTGATTGAGTTTTTGACTTACTCTATTGAAGCCTCATTACCCATCTTTTTATTGCTATTAATTGGTGTGTATTTATTAGTGAGATTACTCTCTCTCATATGGAGTTCTCCAAAATACCTTAAAGAACGCTTAAATCAGAAAAGAGAAAAAAAAGTAAATCAAAAAACTCATAAAGCTATGATACTTATGAGTCAAGGCAACTTTGTTAAAGCAGAGCGAAAATTAAGATCTATTTCATCTGACAAATCAGTGCCAATAGACACTTATTTAGCTGGCTTTTCTTCAGCGCATTATACAGAGGATCAAACATTACGGTCCGATTGGCTTTTAAAATCACTAGCTGCATACCCAAATCTGGAATGTTACATAAATCTTAGAAATGCTGAGCTCTTAGTGGAATCAGAGCAATACAATCAAGCTAGAGACACGCTGGAAAATATTTTAAAGTCTGATCCAAAAAATACATTGGCACTGAGACTCATTGTCCTTGTGTATTCAAAAACCTCTATAGATCATTCTATGACTAAATATTTACAAGAAATTGTAGACCATGGCAATCTAAATGAGACATCAAAAGCAAAACTTATTTTCTCACTCCAGACACTACTGCATGAGCTTAAAGACAACCAAGGCTTATTTGAAAAGACCTGGCTGATGTTTCCAAAAGAATTAAAAAACCACCCTGATCTACTGCTATGCAAATACCAATCAATGATGAACAATGATCAACATGAAATTACAGAAAAAGAACTAAGAAAAAAAATACCAAAAACATGGAATGCAAACTTAATTAAAATTTATGGGTTGTTAGATAATCCAGATGTACTGACGCTTTCCAAGCGAGCTGATCTATGGACAGAAGAAAGACCTAGAGACACTAACTTATGGTTACTGTCTTCCCATCTAGCAAAAAGAGAGGGGTTATGGTCTAAAGCAAAACAATGTATGGAGCGATCCATCGAATATCTTCCAACCGCTGACAAATATAATGAGCTTGGCTTGATCTTTCTTGAACTAGGGCAAAAAGAAGACGCAGTGGAAGCACTGCATAAGGCTAAAGATTTGTTGTGATGATCAAGATCCACCATTCATACTAAAAATATAATTCAGTTGCCACCCTCATAAAATGAAGCAATGCAGGAAGAACTAAAAACATTAAGAGAAAAATTTCTTCGTCATCTTGGGACCGAAAGAAGGTTGTCTCAACACACTATAACCAGCTATAGGAATGATCTTTTGACCCTGGAAAAATACTGCATGGAAAAAACTGTTTCTTCTTGGGTTAATCTTAGGCCTCATCATATACGAAGCTTTGTTTCCTCTATATTTATTGAAGGTTTGGGTGCTAGAAGCATTCAAAGACGCCTGTCTGCTATAAGAAGTTTTATGAATTATTTACTGAGAGAAAGTTTAATAAAAAGTAATCCTGCAGATGGTATCAAAACACCCAAAGCACCTAGAAGGTTGCCAGATGTGCTGGACGTGGATCAAATCAATCAATTGTTAAATATTACTAAAGAAGATCCAATAAGCCTTAGAGATAAAGCTATTCTTGAACTACTGTATTCATCAGGATTAAGGCTTTCTGAGTTAGTAATGATGAACCCTATAGATTTAAACCTTCAAGATAAAAGTCTAACTGTGATTGGAAAAGGAAACAAAAGGAGGATGCTGCCTATTGGATCAAAAGCAGTTCAAGCAATCACAATTTGGTTGAATGTTCGTTCTCAACTGGCTAATTTAGATGAAGAAGCTCTTTTTGTTGGCAATAGAGGAACCCGATTGAGTCGAAGATCAGTACAAATTAGAATCAATCATTGGGCTAAAATAAATGGGCTCCAAAAGGATGTTTACCCACACTTGCTTAGGCATAGTTTTGCTACCCATTTATTGGAAGCGAGTGGGGATTTAAGAGCGGTTCAAGAATTACTAGGACATAGTGACATCGCAACCACACAAATATATACTCACTTGGACTTTCAGCATCTGTCTGAAACTTATGATAAAGCACATCCAAGATCGGGAAAAAAATGAAAGATGAGAAAAAAGATTATGACTTTGGATTTCAAAGAGTAGGTGAATCAGAAAAAACAGAAAAAGTTGCAGAAGTTTTTGATTCTGTAGCAGGAAAATACGATCTAATGAATGACTTAATGTCACAAGGGATTCATCGTTTCTGGAAAAGGTTTACTCTGATGCATACTGCTCTTACTGAGGGTATGAAAGCACTTGATGTAGCTGGAGGAACAGGTGATTTGGCAGAAAACTTGGCGCAGCAAGTGGGTAAAACTGGTTCTGTAATATTAACGGATATTAATGCATCGATGCTCTCTGAGGGAAGAAATAAACTACTAGATAAAGGTAGCTTTAACAACATCGCTCTTATTCAATCTAATGCTGAGACGTTGCCATTTAAAGATGATACTTTTGATTGCGTCACCATTGCGTTTGGATTAAGAAATGTGACTAATAAAGATAAAGCCTTAAAATCAATGTTCAATGTTCTTAAGCCAGGAGGCAAATTATTAGTTCTTGAATTCTCCAAGCCCAATGAATTATTGACGCCTTTTTATGACTTCTACTCCTTTAATGTTTTGCCAAAACTAGGTGAGTGGATTGCTAATGATTCCGATAGTTACCAATATTTGGCTGAATCCATTAGGATGCATCCTGATCAGGATAAATTACTAAATATGATTAATGAAGCAGGTTTTAGTGGTAGTGAGTATTTTAATCTGACTGGGGGTATTGTGGCATTGCATGTGGGTAAAAAATTAAGTCATGAATCAACTTAAATTAATTCAAAGGCTTCTGAAAATAAAAGGAGTAATCCTAGAGTTTCATTTAGATGAATTACTTGAAGACGTTCCCAAACTAAAATACTTTCAATGGTTTTTACTTTTTTCGTTTAAGAAGTGGTTTAGAGGCGATCAAAATGAACCCATAGCCGTCAGAATTCGAAAAGCTATGGAAAAACTTGGCCCCTTGTATGTAAAATTTGGACAATCTTTATCCACTAGGCCTGATTTATTACCTGATGATATAGCGATGGAGTTATCAAAACTCCAAGATGATGTCCCTCCATTTGAAGCAGCACTAGCTGAACTAGAAATTGTCAATGCTTTTGGCAAGCCTTCTAGTGAATTATTTGATAAATTTGATCCCGTTGCGTTTGCCTCAGCTTCGATAGCACAAGCCCATTCAGCTCAGTTAAAAACAGGGGAAAAAGTCATTGTTAAGATCCTAAGACCCAATATTATAGAATCCTTAGAGGATGATATGGCAATATTGTTTTTATTAGCAAAACTAGTGGATGGTTACTCGAAGGAATCAAAACGACTTAGACCATTAGAAGTGGTAACAGATTATCAAAAAACAGTGTTTAATGAGTTGGATTTAATGAGTG
>JAQWQE010000053.1 GCA_029244925.1 Gammaproteobacteria bacterium
CCCTTTTTGAGCTTACAAAATTAATTGCAAGCTACTTGATTGAAAACCCTCAAAAAATCATGGCAACCTATAATGGGGCTTCCTACGATCTTATTATTCTTAGACATACTTTTTTTTCCTCTTTATACAATCCTTATTTGCTCTCGAATGGCCTAGAAGATCGGATTCATATCGATCTTTATAAAGTGGTACAAGCCATTTACTGTTTCGCACCAAGAAGCATTGATTTCCATAGAGATGCAACAGGAAAAGTTAGCTTGAAGCAGTCTCTCCTTGCTGAAGCGAACGGCATTGACCCAGGTGATGCTCATTCAGCAATTGATGATGTAAAGGTTTTATTAAAATTAGGCAGCCTTTTTAAGGAAAAAGCACCAGAAATATTTTTCTCTGCTATAGGTTCAGGCACTAAAAAAAGAGCCGTTAAGCAAATGACGAGTCAACTCTTTTTTAATTATGGTGAAGTAAAGTACAAGGATCGTTTAGCGGTAAGAAGAACGCCTACTTTTATTTGTGCGGATCCAAGTTACTCTAACAATATGGTTCATTTTGATTTGGTTTATGACCCAGAAGACTATCTTTATATGACGGCTGAAGAAATAGCACCACTCATTAATAAAAAGAACTCACCTTTTTTCAATATAAAAGCAAATGCGAGTCCAGTGATATTGCATCCCAGCCTATGTGAAAAAAATAACCTCACTACAGAGCAGGCAACAGATAGAGCCACAAAGGTTCAAGAGAATAATAGTTTTAAAAACAATGTAGTGGTTGCATGCGATATCAATAGTAAAAAAAGATCGCCATGGGAAACCGCTGTTTATCCTGAATCACAAATCTACAGTCAGTTTATTGATAAAAGAGAGCGCCTCCTCAGTGATGCTTTTTTAAAAGATCACGATTTAAAACAAAGAATGGAGATCATGCAACAAATGAACGATCCAAGATTAATAGATTTCTCAAAAAGAATCATCGCAATGGAACACAATAATTGCGATCCAAAAATAAAAATGAACTTCCAAGAGTTCGAAGCTCAAAGACTTTTAAGCGAAGATGATGTACCTTGGAGAACATTGCAAGATGCCTGGGCTTCCTTGGAAAAAGTTGAAAATGCAGGGAAAGAAAACATTGCTGTGATGGAAGCAACTAGAAAATATTACGCATTGATTGAAAAAGGAGTGAATAGTTAAGATGGATTTTGAACATACAAAAAAAGTAACTGATTTGGTAGTAAGACTGGAAGATTTTATGGATAAACATGTTTATCCAGTAGAGAAAGAATATGAAGATTATTTCAAAACAACCGATAATTTATGGAAATCTCCTCCATTAATGACAGAATTAAAAGAGAAGGCAAAACAAGCAGAATTATGGAACCTCTTTTTACCTGAATCTGAACGAGGAGCTGGCTTGACCAATTTAGAGTATGCACCTCTTGCTGAGGTGATGGGTCGAGTGACTTGGTGTTCTGAGGTTTTTAATTGTACTGCCCCTGATACTGGAAACATGGAAGTCATAGATCGATATGGTTCAGAAGAGCAAAAAGAACAATGGTTGGAGCCATTGCTCAGAGGTGAGATTCGATCTTGTTTTTCAATGACTGAACCTGAGGTGGCCTCCTCCGATGCTACTAATATAGAATCTCCCATTGTTTTAGATGGTGATGAGTATGTCATTAATGGGAGAAAGTGGTGGAGTTCAGGAGCCATGAATGAGGCCTGCAAAATCATAATTTTTATGGGAAAAACAGATCCAGACAACCCTGACAGACACAAACAGCAATCAATGATTCTGATTCCAATGGATACACCAGGGATTACAATTATAAGACCACTATCGGTATTCAACTATGTTGACCCACCTTTTGGACATGCTGAAATTAGTTTTGATAATGTAAGGGTCCCAAAAACAAACATGATTTTAGGGCCAGGTCGCGGTTTTGAAATTGCACAAGGAAGACTTGGGCCAGGAAGAATTCATCATTGTATGAGGCTTATAGGAGTTGCTAAAAGAGCTTTGGAATTGATGTGCCAAAGAGCAGAAAACAGAATAGCATTTGGCAGGCCACTAAGTGTTCAAGGATCTGTTAGAGAAAGTATTGCACTATCAGCCAGTGAGATTGAGCAATCTAGATTACTCACTTTGATGGCAGCAGACAAGATGGATCGTTACGGCAATAAAGAAGCAAGTGACTTGATCAGTATGATCAAGGTAGTATGCCCTCGAATGGCATGTGAAGTGATTGATAGAGCCATACAAATTCATGGTGCTGGAGGTTTATCAGATGATTTTTTTCTAGCTGGAGCTTATTCTTATGCGAGAACTTTAAGATTAGCAGACGGTCCAGATGAGGTTCATTTGTCATCTCTAGCAAAAAAAATAATACAAAGAAATCAATGATTCAATGACAAAGAATGTTCACACATTAGATGTTCAGGTACTAGATGAATATCTAAAAAGTGAGATTGATGATTTCAAAGGGATTCTAGAATCTAAGAAATTCAATACAGGGCAATCCAATCCAACATATTTACTTAACTCCGGTGAAAAAAAATATGTTTTGAGAAAAAAACCACCAGGAAAATTATTGCCTTCAGCACATGCCGTTGATCGTGAATACAGAGTGATGAAAGCTTTGAGTAATTCAAGTGTGCCAGTTCCTAAAATGCTCCATTTGTGTGAAGACGATTCCATCATAGGGACTATATTTTATTTAATGGAGTTTGTGGAAGGAAGAATTTTTTGGGACCCAACACTACCTGAAGTGAATAAAGAGCAAAGAAGAGAAATCTATGAAGAAACCAATAAAACTCTAGCAGCATTGCATCAAATTGATATTAAAAAATTAAATCTTGAAAATTTTGGAAAGCCCGGTAACTACTTTGAACGTCAAGTTAATAGGTGGATTCAACAATATAGGGCAGCTGAAACCAGTCAGTATAGTGAAGTAGAATCTTTAATCGTCTGGCTGGAAAAAAACATGCCGAAAGACGATGGCATGGTCTCAATTGTTCATGGGGACTATCGTTTATATAATATGATTTTTGATCCAAAGGAAACGCAGATCTTAGCAGTTCTTGATTGGGAGCTCTCCACTTTGGGTCATCCTTATGCTGACTTAGCTTATCAATGCATGAGTTGGTATGTCCCTAAAATAGGCATAACACCGGGATTACTCGATGCTGATACAATCATGCTTGGTATTCCATCTGAGGAAGAATACGTAAAGAGCTATTGTCAAAAAATGGGGATATCTTCTATTCCAAATTGGTCTTTTTATCTAGCCTTTGGTTTTTTTAGACTGGCTGGTATCGCACAAGGTGTTTACAAAAGATCACTGCAAGGCAATGCTTCCGCTGATAATGCTCAAGACATAGGGGCCATTGTTCCAATACTTGGTAAGATTGCAATGTCTATAATTCACAAAAATAATTAAATGAAAAAAAACATTTATACATTACTGTTTTCCACTCTTTTTTTTACCTCCGTTTCTATGGCTTCGAGTGACTTCTATGTTGAAGAGGTATCTAAGAACCTCATTGTTTTCACTCAAAATGATCAACAAGGTCTAATTATTATCAATGGAAATAGCTCCATTGTTGTGGACCCAATGAGCCAAGAGACCACTAAGAATATTCAAAACTTTCTAGCCACCAATGATAAACCAATGATTGGTCATATCATTTATTCACATTCACATTGGGACCGAATATCGACAGGCAAAGCAACTTTAAACAAGGATATTGAAGTTATAGCTCAACAAGAGTGTGGCATGTACTTATCCAACAATAATAAAGATGTCCTTGGACCAACGATATACTTTCAAGATACTTTTAAAATAAGTGATGAAGGAAAAGAAATAGATCTTTACTATTATGGACCCAGTCATGGAGAATGCATGATTGTTATTCATTTGGTGGAAGAAAACCTCTTATTCGTTCCAGATTTACTCCACACAAAAGGGGCAAGCTTCCCCAGGGATCCAACACTGCCCTATCTTAGACCTTCAACATTGATCAATTTTTTTACTGAATTAGAAAAACTTGCAGAAGAGAAAGAAATAACATCCTTCATCGGTGGACATAAAGAAAATAAGCTGATCGGGTTGACATCAATCATTGCAGAACAGAGAATTTTTTGGGAGTTAATACAAACGACAGCTTCACCAATCATAATATTATCTAAATAAAAATTATTTGTATTTCCGCTAATTACATATTCAAATTTAAACCTGATATTATTTCCTTGAAGTTG
>JAQWQE010000074.1 GCA_029244925.1 Gammaproteobacteria bacterium
AGTAGAAGAAACTCCAGTAGAGGAAACTCCAGTAGAGGAAACTCCAGTAGAGGAAACTCCAGTAGAGGAAACTCCAGTAGAGGAAACTCCAGTAGAGGAAACTCCAGTAGAGGAAACTCCAGTAGAGGAAGAAAGTAAAGAAAAATAATTTAATTAACGGTAGATAATGATGGAAATCTCAGCCAGTGAAGTAAAAAAACTAAGAGAATTAACTAGTGCCGGAATGATGGATTGCAAGAAAGCTCTTCAAGAGTCTAATGGAGATTTTGAAAAAGCTAAATTATTGTTGAAAGAAAAGGGACAAAGTAAAGCAGATAGCAAATCTGGAAGGACAACAGCTCAGGGCTTGGTTTCAGTTAAAGTATGCTTAGATAATAAAGTAGCTATTATTTTAGAGGTAAATTGTGAAACTGACTTTGCTGCAAAGGATCAACAATTTATTGATTTTTCAAAAAATATATTAGAGGCAATAGTTGAAGGAGATGTTGGTGATCTAGATAGTTTATTATCATCACCAATAAATGATTTTGATACAGTGGAAGATTATAGGACTCATGTGATTTCAAAATTGGGAGAAAATATTTCACTAAGACGATTCAATAAAGTATCAATTGAGGGCACTCTAGGAACATATATTCATGCAGATAAAATTGCTGTTATTGCTTTAATAGATTCTGATAATGAGACATTAGCTAAAGACATTGCGATGCATGTAGCAGCATCAAATCCACACTATATTGATCAATCTGAAATTTCAAATGAGTTATTAGAGGAAGAAAGTAGAATTTTAGCTCTTCAGGCTGAAAAAGAAGGAAAGCCAAAAGAAATAATTGAAAAAATAGTTCAAGGAAAATTGAATAAAAAAATGAGTCAATTAACTTTAATGGGACAAGAATTCATAAAGGATCCAGATATTACTATTGAGCAATTACTTAATGATTCTAATGCAAAAGTAAATTCTTTTATAAGATACGAAGTTGGTGACGGAATAGAGCAGGAAGAAGTTAACTTTGCTGATGAAGTTAAAGCCCAAGTTGAGGCGACACAATAGTTTTATGATTCTCACTAGAAACATATTAAATAGTAGAGTTACTTCTTGAGTAATAAAATAAAAAGAATTTTACTTAAGATTAGTGGTGAAGCGCTTTTAGGTAATCAACAGTTTGGAGTTGATCCCAAAGTTCTAATATATTTAGCAAAAGAAATTAGAACAATTACTGAGAAAGGTATTGAACTTGGCATAGTTATTGGTGGGGGAAATATTTTTAGGGGCGAGGGTTTAGCGCAATCAGGAATTGATAGAGTAACGGGCGATCAAATGGGTATGCTCGCAACCATAATCAATGCTTTAGCAATTCAAGATGCTTTAGAGAGAGAATGTCAAGTTGCAAGAGTAATGTCAGCATTAAAAGTTAATGAAGTTTGTGAAGATTATATTAGAAGAAGAGCAATAAGGCATTTAGAGAAAGGAAGGATTACTATTTTTGCTGCAGGTACAGGAAACCCATATTTTACTACAGATTCAGCTGCCTCATTGAGAGCTGTTGAGATTGAAGCAGATTTATTAATAAAAGCGACAAAGGTCAATGGTGTTTACTCTGAAGACCCTATAAAAAATGATAAAGCACAGCATTATCAAAAGATCTCTTATAATGATTTCATAACAATGAATCTTGGGGTTATGGATACAACTTCAATCGTTATGTGTAAAGAGAACAACCTTCCTGTTAGGGTATATGATATGAATATAGAAAACGCATTATCAGAAATTATTGATGGAAAAGAAATTGGAACATTGATAGGTTGATTAAGTTTTGTTGGAAGAAGTAAATCAAGAAGCAAAAGAAAGAATGGAGAAATCTATTACTGCTTTCAGAGCTAATTTAACCAAAGTAAGAACAGGTAGAGCTTCACCAGATATACTCGACAGCATCCACCTTGATTATTATGGTAATGACACACCTTTGAAGCAATTATCAAATATTTCAGTAGAGGATTCTCAAACTCTTGCAATTTCTCCATGGGAAGAAAAATTCATACCTGAGATTGAACAAGCAATTATGAAAGCAAATATAGGATTAAATCCTGTAACAACTGGAAATGTAATTAGAATTCCACTTCCACCTCTCACAGAAGAAAGACGAATTGAATTGACTAAACAAGTTAAAACTGAAGGGGAGCAGGCTAAGATATCCATCAGAAATATCAGAAGAGATTCTATTCAAGACCTTAAGGATTTCTTCAATGACAAAATGATTTCAGAAGATGACTATCATAAAGGTCAAACAACAATTCAAAATATTACAGACAGTATGATAGAAAATATTGATTCATTGAGTGAGAGTAAGCAAAAAGAATTAATGACTATTTAAATATTGCTATGACAGATCAAAATAAAGATTTAACAGCTATTTCAATTCTACCTAAACACATTGGTATTATTATGGATGGTAATGGTCGTTGGGCAAAATTGAGAGGTAAAAGGAGAATCTTTGGTCATGAGGCAGGAGTAATTAAGGCTAAAGAGGTTGTAGAACAATGTGTCAAAATGAAGTTAGAAGTACTCACTCTCTATGCTTTCAGTTCTGAGAACTGGAGTAGACCAAGAAAAGAAATCAATGGATTAATGAAGCTTTTTGAAAGAACAATTGGTAAATATACAAGTCTATTGATTGACAATGATGTCTGTTTTAAACCAGTTGGTAATCTAGATATGTTGCCAGAAGTTTTGAAAAGAAAATTAGAACAAATGGAAGCCATTACATCAGAAAATTCAGGATTAAGACTCAATCTAGCCATTGCATATGGAGCAAGACAGGATATTGTTGGTGCTGTAAAAACAATCATTGATAAATTAGAGAAAGGTGAGTTATCAAAGGAAGAAATAAATGAGGATTTAGTATCAGATCATTTATCTTTTAATGATGTCTCAGATCTTGATCTTATAATTCGTACCTCAGGAGAAACAAGGCTAAGTAATTTTATGTTATGGGAATCAGCATATAGTGAGATTTATTTCACAGAAACCCTTTGGCCTAGCTTTGAAGAGCAAGAATTTATGGAAATTCTTCAGAATTATTCAAAATCTGAACGAAGGTTTGGATCCATTAAAGACCAAATTGATTTAAAAAAAGCTTAACAAAGTAGTAAATGTCAGAGCTTACTAAGAGAATTTTTTCAGCCCTAGTAATGATTCTAGTATTTTTCTACTTGATATATGATGCTTCAATAGTTGGGATTATCTTTTCTGAATTAGTTTTTTCTATCATACTTTGGGAATACTTAGGCCTTATTAAGAAAAGAAAAAATAAAATTATTTTCATATCATTGTTTGTTCTTATTAATATAATGCTTCTAGCTTTATTAAGTAATGATAAATTATTTATATCGTCCAACTTATTATCTATTTACTTCTTTGCTATCTCATCTTTTAGTTGGATTTTTATAGGTTTCTGGGTGTTTAAATATCAAGGCGAGCCAATTACTGATTTAAGAGTTTCCTTGTTAGGAGCTTTAGTTCTAATACCTGCTATGTATTCTTTATTTATTATACTTACTAACTCAATGTACCCATTATTAATAATTGGCGCAGTATCTATTGCAGACACTTCTGCTTACTTTATTGGCAGAAGACTAGGTAAAAGACCTATTATTCCTAATGTGAGCCCAGGGAAGACAGTTGAAGGACTTATAGGGTCACTAATAATAACTCCATTATTCACCTCTATTGCAGCACTAATATTAGATAATAATATCATTCACTTTTTATTTTTTGGTGTAGCTGTATCCTTGATATCATTCATAGGCGATGTATTTTTTAGCTTATTGAAAAGAAATAGAAATATAAAAGAATCGAGTAATTTGATTCCAGGTCATGGGGGTTTTATAGATCTCTTAGATGGAACTATAGCCATACTTCCATTTTTTGCTCTATCCTTTTTATTGGCTTTATTATTAGACTATAATTTTCTTGGTTTTATATTTTAGTTTTATTACTTTCTTTAATTACTTCAATCTTTATAATTCCTTCATAATCATTATTGATAATTTAAATATGGATATTATATTTTCTATTTTCGCATTCATCCTATTGGTGGGTATTCTTGTTATTATTCATGAAGGCGGACATTATTTTGCTGCAAGATTTTGTAATGTAAAAGTCTTGAGATACTCGGTTGGTTTTGGAAAAATATTTTGGAGTAAAAAATATGGGCTTGATCAAACTGAATACTGTGTTTCAGCAATACCACTAGGCGGCTATGTTCAACTTTTAGATGAACGTAGCGAGGATGTTGAACCGAATGATAAACATAGAGCATTTAATAATCAGTCAGCTACAAAAAGGATCTTTATATTATTTGCAGGACCTTTAGCTAATTTTATATTCTCGATATTAGCTTATATGACTATGTTTTCCATCGGAGTACCTGGTCAAGCACCTATTATTGGAGAAGTAGAGTTAAATTCCATTGCGTATGAAAATAATATTAGGTCAGGCGATAAGATCATTAGTGTGGGTGAGAAAAGTGTTACAACTTGGCAGACTTCACTTGTTTCGATGATTGGTGAAATATTAAAAGATGAAAAGATTGAATTACTGTTAGTTGATAAGACAAATAACCAAAAAAAGATTAATTTAGACTTAACTGGTAGAACAAAAGAGCTTACTGCACCTAATGCTTTATTTTCAGGTCTGGGTTTAAGGCCGTTCCAACCTATAGCAAGTCCAGTAATAGTGAATACAAGCCAAAATAGCCCAGCTGAGAAATCAGGCTTGTTAGCAAAAGACACTATTCTTAAATTGAATAATGTTATCGTAAAAAATCCTACAGAATTCAGTGAGATGATTGGCTCTAGACCCAACGAGACTATTGAGCTAGAAATTCAAAGAGGTAATGAGATTTATAAAACTGAAATATTACTTGAATCAAGCAGAGATAATCCCTCTAAAGGCTTTATAGGTATATCAATGACGATAGACGAAGCACAATTAGAGCAATACCTTGCTGTCCAGAAGTACGGTTTTCCTAAGAATTTTACTATGGCAGTAGCTGAAACAAATCAAATGATAGTTCTAACGTTGAATATGTTTGGAAAAATGATTAGTGGGCAAATATCAGGAAAGAATCTAAGCGGTCCTGTTGGCATAGCAAAAGATGCTGGTACAGTAGCTAAAAGAGGATTAATAGCAACACTATCTTTTATGGCTATTATTAGCGTGAGTCTTGGGATACTTAATTTACTGCCTTTACCTGTGTTGGATGGAGGACAAATTGTTTTTGTTGTAATAGAAAAAGTTATTAGAAGACCATTACCAGATAAGATTCAAATGGTTTTTCAACAAATTGGCGTAGGGGCATTATTATTCTTAATGGTGTTTGCATTGTACAATGACGTCATAAGATTATTCAGTTAGTTAAATTCAAAAAATATATTATGAAAACTAAATATTTATTAGCAGAATTAGCAATTTTTACTATTTCTCTCTTTTATTTTACTTACGTAGAAGCTGAAGATAATTTTCTGGTCAAAGATATAAAAATAGAGGGTTTACAGAAAATATCTGAGGGAGCTCTGCTTAATTATTTGCCTATAAATATTGGGGACAGTATTGATGACATTAGGGTGAAAGAATCTATACGATCTGTCTACTCTAGTGGTTTTTTTAAAAATATAGAATTCAGAAAAGATTCTTCAGGAATATTAATTATTTCAGTACTTGAAAGACCTTCTATTGGTTCGATAACATTTGAAGGAAATAAAGACATTAAAACTGAAGATTTGGAAGAATCATTGACGAATATTGGTTTTAAAGTAGGTAGAACGTATGACCCATCAGTCCTTGATGAAATAGAAAGATCTCTGATTGATCAATATTTTAGTTTTGGCAAGTACAGCGCAAAAATTGACACTATTATAGAAGATTTACCTGGTAATACAGTCACTGTAAAAGTTGATGTTAAAGAGGGCGACAGAGCACAAATTAGGCAAATTAATATTGTTGGTAATAGTGTCTTTAATGACGAGGATTTACTGGGCCTATTAAAGTTAAAAATGCCAAATTGGCTTTCATTTATTAACCAAGACGATAGGTATTCCAGAGAAGATTTGCAAGGAGATCTTGAAGGGATAGAGAGTTTTTATTTAGATCAAGGCTATGCAAACTTTCAAATTGAATCAGCTCAAGTAGCTATCTCTCAAGATAAAACAGGTATTTTTGTAACCATTAATATCTCTGAAGGAGAAGTCTATAAACTATCGGATGTTAAGTTAACAGGTGAATTCGTCATACCTAGAGAAGAAATAGAGCAACTTGTTTTTGCTAAATCAGGACAAATATTCTCGCAAGGACTTTTAACTCAAGCATCTGAATTAATAAAATATCGGTTAGGGGAAGATGGATATTCATTTGCAGAAGTTGAAGCTATACCTGAACTTGACAGAGACAGCAAAGAAGTTAAAGTTGTTTTTTATATTCAGCCAAAGAGTAGAGTTTATGTAAGACGAATAAGTTTTTCAGGTACACCCTCTATCAATGATAATACTCTCAGGCGAGAAATGAGACAGTTAGAAGGGGGTTATTACTCCAAAAGCAGTCTTGAAAGATCTAAAGTTAGATTACAGCGATTACCATTCATAGAAGAAGTTGATTTTGAAGCAATTCCTGTTCCAGGTACAACCGATTTGGTTGATGCTGAATTTACAATTAAGGAAGGCTTGCCAGGACAGTTTGGAGGCGGTATTGGTTA
The DNA here is from genome assembly GCA_029244925.1 of Gammaproteobacteria bacterium. Lineage (GTDB taxonomy): Bacteria > Pseudomonadota > Gammaproteobacteria > Steroidobacterales > UBA11654 > CACPJA01. Next base: position 6,750 of record JAQWQE010000074.1, read on the forward strand.
CTCTGGTTATCAGAAATTAATTTTAAATGGTAACTTTGTTCATACTAATTTCTTTGGAACCGGTGATAGAGTTGCTTTGGATTTAAATGCAAGTAAGTTTAGAGATTTGTATAGTTTTTCTCACACCAAGGCATATACAGGAATAGACGAGATCTCTAGAACAGTTTCATTATCCCAATCATCTTTTAACCAATTTACTGCATCATCCTCAGATTTTTCAACCAAGACCTATTCTTTGAGCCTTCAGTATTCTTATCCATTAAGTGAATACCAAAGAGTTATATTTGGAGGCTCGTTGCAAAGTTCGGAACTATTAGCTGGAGATTATAGCGCTGATCAAGCATTGCAGTGGGTAACAAGTAATGGAAAGAGTGAATGCTTTGATCAAGAATTATTTGACTTTTGTAAAACAAAATTTAATTCAGCTGAAATTACATTAGGCTGGGTTTATGATTCCAGAAATAGATATCTTTTTGCAGATCGAGGGATGTCTCAAAGGCTTATTGCTAATGTTGCTATACCCGGAAGTGATGTCGAATATTATGGAATTAATTACAGTTACAAACAATATTTTGCTATCCCATTTCCATTTGTTAACTACTTAACTTTAATGGCAAAAGCGGATGTCGCATTTAATGATGCCTATGGCGATTCTATAGGAGTGCCTCCATATAAGAACTTCTTTGCAGGCGGTCCAGATACCATAAGAGGCTTTAAAGAGCATAGATTAGGGCCGAGAGATAATTTTGGAAATCCTTATGGAGGTAACCTTCTTGTTTCATCACAGGTGGAACTTATATTGCCAATGCCTCAAGATTGGGCAGCCAGAGCTAGATTTAGTTTATTTTTTGACATAGGAAATGTTTTTTCAACAAGTGAAATTAAATTCTATGATTATCAGGGAGAAGAAGTTGATTATGACTTTGATACTGGGAAACTAAAAAGATCGTTTGGTATTGCAGCTCAATGGCTTGCTCCAATGGGATTATTTAGATTTAGTTATGCCGTTCCTATGAACTATGATGAATCAACAGGAAATAGATTTGGTGACGAATTAGAGAGATTCCAATTTACAATTGGTGGTGCTTTCTAGACAATGGTTTTATTTAATTAATAAAGGACAAATAAGATGAGATTAAAATATTTATTTACAATGGCGGCGGTATTATTTATGATCCAGCCTATTCAGGCACAAGATGCTGGACAGGCTAAAATAGGTGTTGTTGATATGAACAAGCTTATTAATGAGTCACCCCAAGCTCAAGATATGCAATCTGCAATTGAAGAAGAATTTGCACCCAGAGTTAGAGATATTACTGCTAAAGAATCTGCATTTAATACAGGACGTGAAAATTTAACTAAAGATAATTTAGCTTTAAGTAATGATGAAAGACAGAATGCTCAGCTTCAATTACAAAAAGACCAAAGAGAGTTAGAATATTTAGTTAAAAGCATACAAGAAGACCAGCAAAATCGTGCTGCAATTGAATCAAATAAAATACTTGTTGAGATTATCAATGAAGTCAATAAATTTGGAAGAGACAATGGTTATGATCTTATTATTAATGAGGGACGAATAAGTCAGAATACTATTTTGAATGGAGGGACTCTATACAAAGGAGCCTCTGTTGATATCACCAATGAAATTGCAAAGGTTTTAGAAAAAAACTTTCAAGATAAAAAATCGGGCGGCTAAGTTAATTAATAAAATTAACTAGGGAGACATTTTTGCCTGAGATTACAATCAATCTGGAAGAATTAGCCTCTAGATATGGTTGTGAACTTAGTGGAGACCCAAAAGTTCTAATCTCTAAAGTATCTTCACTAGAGGAAGCTAATAGCAGTTCTATTGCTTTTTTATCAAATGATAAGTATAAGTCTTTTCTAAAAGACACAAACGCTGGCGCAGTGATTCTTAAAAATAAGGATCTTGAAAATTGTCCAACAGCAGCCTTGATTACTGATAATCCTTATTTAGCCTTTGCAAAAATTGCATCATACTTTGAAAAATCTAAAGACTTTGAGATAGGCTCTCATCCTTCTGCCGTAATTGAAGATTCAGCAACAGTACCGCCAAGTTGCTCAATTCAAGCAGGGGTATATATTGGAAAAGGTGCAAAACTTGGCAAGTCTGTTTTTATAGGTGCTAACGCTGTTATTGCTTCCAAATCATCGATTGGTGATAATTCGTGGATTGGACCTGGTGTAATGGTTCTGAATCAATCCACTATTGGTTCGAGAACTATAATAAATTCAGGGGCTGTTATTGGTGCTGATGGTTTTGGGTTTTCAGAGGATGAAAATTCACAATGGGTTAAAGTTCCTCAAACTGGGTCTGTCAAAATTGGCAATGATGTAGAGATAGGAGCTAACACCACAATTGATCGAGGCACTATGACAGACACTCAATTAAAAAACGGTGTTAAATTAGATAATCTCATTCAGATAGGTCATAACGTAATTATTGGTGAACACACAGCAATTGTTGCTAATAGTCAAATAGCAGGCAGTTCAGTTATTGGAAAACATTGTAAAATAAGCGGCCAAGTGTCCATCACTGGCCATATTGAGATTGCAGATCATACAACTCTTACTGGCAGGACAGCTGTAATGAAATCAATAAAAGAACCAGGCGTTTATTCAAGCAATCTTTTTCCCCATCAAAAAACCTCCGTCTGGCAAAAAAACGTAGCAATATTTAGAAGCTTGAATAAATTAAAATCGATCATATCGAGTATCCAAAAAAAAGAAGATAATGAGTCTGATACATAAAACAGCCATAGTTTCTGAGAATGCAAATTTAGCTGATAATGTCAGTGTTGGCCCATATTCAATTATTGGTCCTGAGGTGACAATAGGGGAGAGCTCTGTTATTGATTCTCACGTTATTATAAAAGGCTCAACCACTATAGGCGAAGATAATCACATCTATTCATTCGTATCCATTGGAGATGATCCACAAGATAAAAAATTTGATAATGAAGACACAAAAGTTGAGATAGGCGATCGTAATACAATTAGGGAATATACCACTATAAATAAAGGTACCTCACAGGATGTTGGCATTACTCGTTTGGGCAATGATAATTGGATTATGGCTTATGTACATATTGCTCATGATTGTCAAATTAGTAATCATACAATATTTGCTAATAATACTACTTTAGGAGGACACGTAACTGTGGGTGATTTTGTTATTTTTGGGGGTTTTTCAGGAGCTCATCAATTTTGTAAAATAGGAAGTCATAGTTTTCTAGGAATGTATTCAGGCGTTGCCAGGGATTTACCACCCTATGTAGTAGTGATGGGGCAACCAGCAAAACCCAGAAGTATAAATATAGAAGGATTGAAAAGAAGAGATTTCACAGAAAAACAAATAAGAAATATAAAAAATGCATACAAATATTTGTATAAATCAGATTTAAGAATAGAGGAAGCAATAGAAAAAATCTCTTCTTTGACTGAGATCTCAGGTGAAGTAACGGTTATGATTGATTTTCTTAATCAATCTTCTAGAGGCATTGTTAGGTAGATTCTTAATAACAGTGTCTTATTTTGTAATAGTAGCAGGCGAACCTTCTGGAGATATTTTAGGGTGTGAGCTTATAAACGCACTAAAAAAAGATAATCCTGACCATAGGTTTGAAGGAATTGCTGGTCCACAGATGATTGAATCTGGTTGTATTCCTTGGTTTCATGTTTCAGAACTCTCCGTAATGGGTATCTTTGGTGTGTTGAGGCATTTACCTAGAATATTAAGAATTAGAAAAAAACTTTTGAAAAGGATATTGGCTGATCCACCTGATGCTTTTATAGGAATTGACTATCCAGATTTTAATCTAGGTTTAGAAAAGAAACTGAAAAAAAAGAATATAAAAACCATACATATGGTTGCCCCTAGTTTTTGGGCATGGAGAGAAGGACGAGTCAAAACCATAAAAGAATCGGTTGATTTATTATTATGTTTATTTCCTTTTGAAGAATCATTACTGAAAAATCATAATATTAATACTCAATTTATTGGTCATCCACTTGCAAAATCAATTGAGAAAGACATTGATATGGTATCTGCTAGGAGAGATTTAGAAATTCAAACAGAAACACTCATCGCAATAATGCCTGGAAGTAGAAAAGCAGAAATTAATCAACATATGGAGATTTTATTTGAAGCTGCAGAATTAATAGAGCAAGAATCATATAAAAATAATAATGGTGATATACAGTTTATAGTGCCAACTGTTTTTAGTGAATCTGAAGAAATACTGAAAAACAGTAAACCTAAGTTATTCAAGAAGTTTCACTTTATTAAAGATTCAACAAAGGCAATTTCAGCATCGGACTTAGTAATAACTAAATCTGGTACTTCAACACTTCAGGTTGCATTGCATAAAAAACCAATGATCGTCATTTACAGAATGTCGAACGCAACATATTACTTTCTCAAGATATTTAATCTAGTTAAAACTAAATACGCAGCACTACCTAATATCTTATTTGATGATGAAATTGTTCCAGAGTTAATTCAAGATAATTTTACAGCACTGAATATTTACCAAGAATCAATAAAGTGGCTTGCTAATGATGAAAGAAAAGACAAATTGACCAGAAAGTTTGATGTTATGCATAAAGAGTTAGCATCTCATTCAGCCAGCCATGGTGCTGAAGCTATCATGGAATTAATTAGACCCGTTAAAAATATTTAATAATTCAATATGCAATTTCTAGCTGGTGTAGATGAGGTTGGAAGAGGGTGTTTGGCTGGACCAGTTATTTCTTCTGCTGTTATCTTGGATCAAGATAATCCTATTTTAGGTCTAAGAGACTCTAAATTATTAAGTGAAAAGAAAAGAGAAGAGTTGTTTAATGTCATTAAATCTATGTCTTTGGATTACACCATTGGTTCTGCTTCACATATTGAGATTGATAAAATTAATATTCTAAATGCAACAATGCTTTCAATGAAAAGAGCGATTGAAAAACTAAAACATGGATGTGTAAAGGCCTATGTAGATGGCAATCAATGTCCTGAAATTGATAAAAAACTACAAATAAAAATGGAGTCAAAAATAGGTGGAGATAAAATATATCCATGCATATCAGCCGCATCAATTATTGCTAAAGTTACACGAGATCGTTATATGAGAGAAATGCATCTTATATACCCTCATTATGGGTTTAATAGGAATAAAGGATATCCAACAAAAGAGCATTTAGATGCTATTCTTACACATGGACCAACACCTATCCATAGATTGACTTTTAAACCTGAGTTGTATGACTGAAAAAAAACTAAAAAACCCTACTTTTATTCATTTGGATGTAAATACTGAATACTCAATAGGTAAAAGTGTAGTTCGAATAGAGCAGCTTCTTGATCAATGTCTTAATGAAGAAATCCCTGCAGTCGGTATTGCAGATCATGGTAATTTATTTTCTGCTTATAAAGTTTATAAAAGTGCAATTAAGAAAGGAATTAAACCCATTATAGGGGTAACTTTATCGGTTGAGTTTGAATCCAGTAAATCTAATTGTAAATTAATTTTGTTATGTAAAGATCAATTGGGTTATAAGAATTTATCTCATTTAATAACAAGATCTTATATTGATGGTTACAAAAAAGATGAAGCCAGAGTTAATATGGAATGGCTGAATAAAGATAATACAAAGGGTTTAGTCGCTATCTCGGCTTACCACGAAGGCATTATTCAGAGTTTGATGCTTTCAGATAAAGAAAACGAAGTTGATAAACAAGTTAATTGTCTAAAAACTCATTTTGGTGAAAACTTTTTTCTTGGCATTACTAAGATCAATAGAGAAAGAGAGGAGGAACTTTTTAGTAAGAGTGTCGCACTATCTTCAAAACACCAAATCCCTCTTATTGCACTAAACAATCCAAAATTTTTAAAAGAGGAAGAATTTATTACATTGGATGCAAGAGTTTGTATTGATCAAGCTACAGTGATGGACGATAGAAATCGAGAGGTTAAATATACAAATCAACAATACTTTAAGACACATGATGAAATGCAGTCTCTGTTCTCTGAAATCCCTGAAGCCATATCAAATGCTAATGAGGTTGCTAAAATGTGTAATTTTGGGTTTGAAAATGTGGATCATGTATTACCTCATTTTGATACACCAGAAAACTATTCAATTGAAGAGTATTTGAGCGAGGAAGCAAGAAAAGGACTCTCAGAATTAGAAAATGTATCTCCTGATCAGAAAGAATTATATACACTGAGACTCGAAAGTGAGCTCAAAATTATTCATAGCACAGGTTTTTCGGGTTATTTTTTAATTGTTTCAGACTTTGTTAGATGGTCTAGAGCAAACAATATACCTGTAGGTCCTGGACGAGGCTCAGGGCCTGGATCATTAGTAGCCTTTTGCCTAGACATTAGTGATATTGATCCGATGAAGTATGATCTTATATTTGAAAGATTTCTTAATCCAGAAAGAGTATCTATGCCTGATTTTGATATTGATTTTTGCGTTAATGGCAGAGATTCAGTCATTCAATATGTTTCTGAAAAGTATGGTACCGAAATGGTTTCACAGATCATAACATATGGAACATTGTCTGCAAAAGCAGTCTTAAGAGATGTAGGAAGAATACTAGGGTACCCATATGGAATGGTAGATCAAGTAGCAAAACTCATACCTTTTGATATTGGTATTACTTTAAGTGACGCATTAAAAAAATCTTCTGAACTTGCAGAAAAATATGAAAATGATGAAGAAGTTGAAGCCATGATGAATCTTTCATTAAAATTAGAAGGGCTTGTTAGAAATGCTGGAACACATGCAGGTGGTGTGGTTATTGCTCCAAGTAATTTATCAGATTTTATGCCACTTTATAAAGTTGATGAGGAAGTCGGAACCGTAACACAATTTGATAAGGATGATGCTGAATCTATAGGTTTAATTAAATTTGATTTTTTAGGTTTAAAAACACTTACCGTTATTCAAAAAGCAGTGGATCTAATTAATAAAAAGAACAATACCAATCTGGACATTAGAGATTTACCTTTGGATGACAAAGGGACTTACAACCTTCTTTCTTCTTCTAAAACGGTAGGTATTTTTCAACTTGAATCGAGTGGTATGAGGGATTTAATTAAAAGAATGAAGCCATCTAAATTTGACGACATTGTTGCGTTAGTTGCATTGTTTCGACCAGGTCCATTGCAATCAGGGATGGTTGACGACTTTATTGAACGAAGAAAAAGTGGACAGTCGGAAATTATTAATTATCTTCATCCAACATTAGAGGCGATATTAAAACCTACATATGGCGTTATTGTTTATCAAGAACAGGTTATGCAAATAGCTCAGAAGTTAGCTAATTACTCCCAAGGAAGTGCTGATATTTTAAGAAAAGCCATGGGTAAGAAAATTCCTGAAGAAATGGCTAAGCAAAAAAATATATTTATACAGGGTGCCATTAAAAATGACGTTAAAGAGGCTGCAGCCAAAAGAATATTTGATTTAATTGAGAAGTTTGCAGGTTACGGTTTCAATAAATCTCATTCTGTTTCTTATGCCATGATTGCTTATCAAACAGCTTGGCTAAAAAAACATCATACTGATTCATTTTATGCAGCTTCAATGTCAGCTGATATGGATAATACAGATAAACTGATTAAGTTGAAGGAGGATTGCATTGATACTGAATTTCATATTCAAATCTTAGGCCCTTGCATCAACCATTCAGATTTCAATTTTATAGCCGAGAAACCAGGTAAAATCAGATATGCTCTAGGGGCAATTAAGGGTATTGGCAAGTTAGTAGCAGAATCCATTGAAAATGAAAGAAAGACTAATGGCAGGTATAGAAACTTGTTTGATTTCACTAAAAGACTACATGAAGCAAAAATATCAAAAAGAACATTAGAAAGCTTAATTAAAAGCGGTGCTCTGGACTGTTTAGACGAGAATAGATCAACATTAATGAATTCTATCAAGCTTAGCCTTAACTACTCCAACCGAGTGACAATGGAAGAGCAGACTGGGCAATCAAATTTATTCTATTCTGAGACCAATGTTGAAGAATCAGAACCAAAATTAGAAATAAGAAGGGAATGGAGTTTGGAAGAATTATTGCATCAGGAGTATCAAAGTCTTGGTTTTTATTTTAGTGGGCATCCATTTGACCCTTATAGGAATGATTCTAAACATATGACTAAATCTAGTTTATCGACCCTTAAGAAAATGATGGATTCAGATAAAAATAATAATGGCTATAGCAATGAATCAAATATTGAAATAGCTGGCTTAATTATGGAACCAAAAAGAAGAGGAGCTAACGTTGTTTTTAAGGTTGAAGATGGAACAGCTGTGCTTGATGCTATTATTTTTGGAGAGAAAAGAGAAACTTTTGGAGAACTGATACAAGGTCAAAAGATACTTCATTTAAAAGGTAAGCTTAGATTTGATAGATTTGCAGACTTATGGCAATTTGTAGCTGAAGAAGCAATCGATTTAGAAGAGTTGATACAAAAGAAAGCCCAAACATTAATGATTAAGTGTGACCCTGAATTCAATCCTGAAAAGTTAAAAAAATTATTAGAATCTCATACACCTGGAAAATGCAAGATTAAACTCAACTACAAGAATGATGTTGAAGAAATTAAACTTAATTTAGGAGATCAATGGACGGTTAATCCTTCAAAACAACTAAGAGAGCTTTTGACAGCTGAATTAGGTATTGATAATTTTCAATTCTTAACTAGGAATTAATTTCATTAGTTCTATTGTAGAATAGTACTAATTATAATAAGAGTTGTAGAGTATGGATTTTTTAGATTTTGAAAAACCTATAATAGAGTTAGAAAGAAGAATTGAGGAGCTAAAAATTTTAGCTTCTAAAGAAGATTCATCTGTTGAATTGGATGATGAAATAGAAAAACTAAATTTAAAATGCAATAAACTTACAAACAACATCTTTTCTGATCTTTCAGAATGGCAAATAGCCCAACTTTCAAGACATCCTAAGAGGCCTAAAGCTCTCAATGTTATTAATGCAATTTCTGATAATTTCCAAGAATTACATGGCGATAGAATGTTTGCTGATGATGCTGCTATTGTTTCTGGACTGGCAACAATAAAGAATGTATCTGTGTTATTTATAGCGCAGCAAAAAGGCGACAATACAAACGACAAGATTTTTAGAAATTATGGTATGCCAAAGCCTGAAGGCTATAGGAAAGCATTGAGAATGATGAAGTTAGCTGAAAAATTCTGTATTCCAATAATTACAATTATTGATACACCGGGAGCTTTCCCTGGAATTGGTGCTGAGGAAAGAGGACAAAGTGAGGCAATTGCAAGGAATCTATTTACATTAGCATCTTTGAGAACACCGGTTATTAATCTAGTTATTGGAGAAGGCGGTTCTGGAGGTGCTCTTGCAATTGGTATGGGTGATTCACTTATTATGATGCAGTACAGCATTTATTCTGTAATTTCCCCTGAAGCATGCTCGAGTATTTTATGGAGGAATCAAGAACAAACAAATGCTGCAGCTGAAGCAATGGGACTTTCTTCAAAAAGTTTATTAAAATTAGGCCTTGTTGATAAAATTATAGAAGAGCCTTTAGGAGGTTTTCATAAGGATCCAGAAAAGACTTATGAGGAAATAGCTAAACAAGTTACACAAACAATCAATTATTTAAAGACCATTGAAATAGATGATTTATTAAATAAAAGAAGAGTGAAATATAAAGAAATCGGGGACTTTAAGGAAATATGAGTAAAAAGTCTTCTTCAGCTCTAGACATCATAGAAAGAAAAATTAAGCCACTTCTCCCTAATAAGTTTTGTATAGCTTTTAGTGGAGGCATCGATTCTATGGTGCTTCTACATGCCATGAAAAATATCATAGATGAAAAATCTCAAATCAGAGCTATACATATCAATCACAATATCGTGGATAACTCAAAAACATGGGCTAAATCATGCGAAGTAATCTGTAATAATCTTGGAATTGATATAGAAATAATCTCCTTAGAATTAACTCATAATGGCTTTGGAATTGAGGCAGCAGCCAGAGATGAGAGATATAAAAGACTTAAAGAAAAATTGTATGAAAATGAGTATTTACTATCAGCTCATCATCAAGAAGACCAAATGGAAACAGTTTTTTTAAGAATGGCTAGAGGAACTGGTCTGGATGGGTTGCAAGGCATTAATGAAAAATACTCATTTGGTAAAGGTATTATTTTTAGGCCAATGTTAGCAGCTAGTAAAGAATCAGTTATTGATTATGCTAAAGAACATCAATTGAAATGGGTTGAAGACTCTAGCAACCAAGATACTCATTTTGATCGTAATTTTTTAAGAAAAAAAATTATTCCAGAATTTAGAGGAAGATGGCCATCGATTGCTTCTTCAGTTTCAAGGCTTTCACAATTGTCAGCACAGAATATAAAAATCCTAAATCAAGTTGCTGAAGAAGACATTGGTCCAATAGTGAACATAAACGAATTATCATTATCTAAACTCAAGGATAAATCATTTGAAAGAGCTAATAATATCCTTCGCTATATTATTTTAGCCAATGGAATGAGTGTTCCATCCATGAAGACATTGCAAAATGGTTTGAAAAAACTACTTGATCCTAAAACGGATAAAGCTGTGATCACTTGGAAAGGTTATTGCATTAGAAAGTATAAGAATAATTTATATTTCTTAAGTAATTTAGATTTAAAACCTAATAAAGTCGATGTAAAAATCCCTTGGGAAATTGATAAGAAAGTTAATCTTGGTGAAAACATTGGAACGATTGAAGCAACCTTCATACATGGCGATGGTCTTTCTATTCAGAAATGTGAAAATAAATTGACTATTTCTTACCGTCAAGGCGGAGAATTAATAAAACCAATTGGCCATCGTATTAATAAGTCACTAAAAAATCTTTTTCAAGAGAATAAGATACTCCCCTGGAAGAGGGATAAAATACCACTAATTTATTATCAAGATGAACTAATCTCAGTAGCTGATCTTTGGCTTAATCAAAATTATATAGCGTCACAAAACGAACCCGGTTTTGTCGTAAAATGGCATAAAAAAATGTCTATTAAGTAAAATTGATTATTGTTGAAATAGCAATAATCTGTTATGTTGAACCACCGGGATATGCTACTTTTCATTACCTTAAGTATTGTGATCTATCCCAATAAATATATATAAATAGGAATGTTTTAAACCCGGGTATGTCAGATTTAATTTTTGTAACAGGCGGTGTAGTTTCAGCTCTTGGGAAGGGCGTTACCTCGGCATCTCTAGGCGCTATTCTTGAGGCTAGAGGTTTGAAAGTAGGCATTATGAAACTCGATCCATATCTTAACGTTGACCCTGGAACTATGAGTCCTTATCAACATGGTGAGGTCTTTGTTACCGAAGATGGAACTGAGACAGATCTTGATTTAGGACATTATGAAAGATACGTTTCTACAACAACAGGAAAAAACAGTAATTTCACTGCAGGTAAAATTTATGAGAGTGTTATTGCTAAAGAAAGAAGAGGCGATTACCTAGGAGCAACTGTTCAAGTTATACCTCATATAACAGATGCAATAAAAGAAAATATAAAACTAGGTTCTAAAGATTTTGATATCACTATTGTTGAAGTTGGTGGAACAGTTGGTGACATTGAATCACTGCCTTTTATCGAAGCCATTCGTCAAATGGGGATAGAGAAAAATGGATATAGCGTCGCTTATGTTCATCTGACATTGGTGCCTTATATCAGAGCATCAGATGAAATTAAAACCAAACCAACGCAACATTCTGTGAGAGAACTTCGAGCAATAGGAATACAGCCAGATGCTCTGGTTTGTAGATCTGAAATGCCACTTCCAGCGGAACATTTTAAAAAAATTGCATTATTTACTAATGTGGCAGAAGAAGCTGTGATATCCGCTCATGATGCTGAAGATATATATCAAATTCCTCTAATCCTTAATGAACAAGGCTTGGATGAAATTATAATTAATAAATTAAACATTAAAGCACCAGCACCTGATCTTTCTGAATGGAGTAATATTATAAAAGCTAAAGCTAACACTAATTTCAGTGCCAAAGTAGCGATGGTTGGTAAGTATGTTGATTTTAAAGATTCCTATATATCACTTAGTGAATCATTAAGACATGCTGGCTTTAAGACTAAAACGAATGTTGAAATTATTTATGTTGAATCAGAAGAAATACAAAAAAATGGCACACAAATTTTAAAAGATATGGATGCCATTCTAATACCTGGTGGTTTTGGTGACAGAGGCATAGAAGGAATGATAGATGCTATCGAGTATGCTAGAACAAACAACATCCCTTATCTAGGGATTTGCCTTGGTATGCAAGCTGCTGTTATTGAGTATGCGAGAAATGTACTGGGCTTATCGGATGCTAACAGTACAGAATTCAATCCCAATACAAGTTCACCAGTGATTGCTTTAATTACTGAGTGGATGAATTTAGATGGCTCTCTTGAAAACCGATCCGAAGTTTCTAATTTAGGAGGCACAATGAGATTGGGTGCACAAGAATGTATTTTCAAAGAAAATACTAAAGCTAAACAAATCTATAAACAGGATTCTGTCTCTGAGAGACATCGTCATCAATATGAATTTAATATTAATTTCAAAGATCAGTTGGAGAAATATAAAATGATATTCTCCGGATTCTCCAAAGATGGATTAGCAGAAATGATTGAATTAACTGATCATCCTTGGTTCTTAGCATGCCAATTTCACCCTGAATTTACTTCCTCACCCCTTCGAGGGCATCCACTATTTCAATCTTTTATAGAAGCTGCTGTAGAATATTCACAGAAGGATGAGAGGTAGTATTGTGAGTGTTGATATTGGAAATATAAAGATTAGTAATGAATTGCCATTATTATTGATTGCTGGACCATGCGTTATTGAATCCAAAACACTTGCTGAAGAAGTTGCTGGGACCTTAAAAGAAATTACAGACAGACTCTCTGTTCCTTTTATTTATAAATCATCGTTTGATAAAGCAAATCGAACTTCTTTGAAAAGCTATAGAGGTCCTGGGATTGATGAAGGTTTAAAAATATTAGATGGTGTTAAACAGAATATAGGCATACCAATACTGACTGATATTCATGAAGATTCACCCTTGAAAGAGGTTGTATCGATCGTCGATGTTCTTCAAACGCCAGCATTTCTTTGCAGACAAACAAATTTTATATTGAATGTTGTGGCTCAGAATAAACCAGTCAATATTAAAAAAGGACAATTCTTATCTCCATGGGAAATGAACAATGTAGTTGATAAAGCAAAATCTACAGGCAATGAAAATATTTTAGTCTGCGAGAGAGGCTTTAGTTTTGGCTATAATAATTTAGTCAGTGATATGCGTTCTTTAGTTGTTTTAAGGGAAACAGGGTGCCCAGTAATTTTTGATGGAACGCATTCTCTGCAATTACCAGGAGGCAAAGGTAACTCTTCGGGTGGTCAAAGAGAATTTATTCCACCATTAGCTAGAGCAGCAACAGCGGTAGGCATTGGCGGCATCTTTATTGAGACTCATCCAGAACCAGAGAAAGCCTTAAGCGATGGACCTAATTCTTTTTCACTTAAGGACATTGAGTCACTTTTAACTGATTTAAAGTCAATAGATGAACTTGTTAAAAAATAGTATTAACATTCACTTATTCAAATACAATTATATAAATTATGTCAATCATAGATTCTATAGAAGCCATACAAATACTTGACTCCAGAGGAAATCCAACTGTTGAAGCAAAGGTTCAATTGGAAAATGGTACAAATGGTAGAGCTTCGGCTCCATCAGGTGCATCCACTGGATCGAGAGAAGCTATGGAACTTAGAGATGGCGGTAATGATTATTTAGGAAGAGGGGTTCAAACAGCAGTTAACAATATTAATACGGAAATCCAGAGGGCTTTAAAGGGTAAATCTGTTTTAGATCAAGAATCAATAGATCAAATACTGATCCAGCTTGATGGTACTGAGAATAAATCAAGATTAGGAGCCAATGCAATACTTGCTGTTTCTCTAGCCACTGCTCATGCGGCAGCAAACTCAAAAAATATTCCTCTGTTTCAATATTTTAATCCAACTAGTTTTAATTTTCCTGTGCCGATGATGAACATTATTAATGGTGGAGAACATGCTGATAATAATATTGATATTCAAGAGTTTATGATCTTGCCAGTAGGAGCGACTACATTTAAAGAATCTCTACGCTGGGGTGTTGAGATCTTTCATGCTTTAAAATCTGTCTTAAAGGCGAAAAGCCTTAATACTGCTGTAGGAGATGAAGGTGGTTTTGCTCCAGATTTACCCAACAATACAGTAGCTCTTGAAACGATCATCGAGGCAATTGAAAATGTTGGCTTAAAATCAGGACAAGATATTTATTTGGGGCTGGATGTGGCCAGTTCAGAATTCTATAAGGATCATCAGTATCTCCTTTCTTCAGAGAGTAAATCTTTCAATTCGGAAGAATTTATTCACTACCTAACTAAAATTGTTGATGATTACCCTATCATCAGTATAGAAGATGGTATGGCTGAAAATGATTGGGATGGGTGGAAAGGCTTAACAGAAATTTTAGGAGAAAAAGTACAACTTGTAGGAGATGATCTATTTGTTACCAATCAAAAGATTCTTCAACAAGGCATTGATCAGAGTGTTGCTAATTCAATTTTAATTAAGCCCAATCAAATAGGAACTCTAACAGAAACATTCCAGGCTATTAATCTAGCTATAGAGTCTAATTATACAGCCGTTGTTTCTCATCGTTCCGGTGAAACTGCTGATACAACCATAGCTGATATTGCTATTGGTACCAATGTGACTCAAATTAAAACAGGGTCTTTGTGTCGTTCCGATCGAGTAGAGAAATATAATCAACTTTTGAGGATAGAATCTTATTTAGGAAAAGATGCACATTATCTTGGTAAAGAAGCATTCAGACCGATTCTAACCTTGTAGGCTCAAAGAAGAGTGAAATTGGTATTTATAATTCTTCTTACTTTATTGATCGCTCTTCAAATCAATATATGGGTTAAGAAAGATGGTTATAAAAAAATGAAAGAAATAGAAAATCTTATTGCTTTGCAAACAATTGAAAATGAAAACATGACCATTCGCAACAATAGATTGAAAGAAGAAATCAAGGACTTGAAAAATGGACAAGACGCCATTGAAGAGAAGGCACGCATTGATATTGGCATGATTAAAGAAGGGGAAGAATTCTATTTAATCAATGATGGCAATAGAAAAGAGACAACAGAATGAATGATTTAGTCAAGATCAATTGGAGCGATTCCATTGCAGAGATACAGATGGATAGAAAGCCAGTAAATGCTTTAAACCAAGAACTCATTCAAAGCATTCACAATGCAATTGACTCATCAACAGAACAAGGAGCTAAAGGACTTATTCTCAGTGGAAATGAAGGCATCTTCTCTGCAGGATTGGATGTAAAGAGCTTAATCACGCTATCCGAAACAGAGATTTCTGATTTTTTTCATTTGTTTTGGGGTTTGATGGGGAAAATATCAAAATCACCCATTCCAGTTGTGGCCGCAATAACTGGCCACAGTCCTGCTGGTGGAGCAGTATTGACTACATTTTGTGATTATCGGATTGCTGCCAAAGGGGATTTTAAAATTGGTATGAATGAAGTTTTTGTGGGATTGTCTGTGCCTAAAATTATTTTTAAAGCTTTTGCCAGATTGGTGGGAGAAAATCATGCAAACATATTGATGATGCAAGGTAAGTTAATGAAGTTTGACTTTGCACATGATATTGGTTTTATCAATGAGCTTGTTGATATGGATCAAGTGGTGCCAAGATCGTTTGAATGGTTGGATCAATTGGTATCCCTTCCGACAATTGCAATGAATTCCACTCGAATGAATGCTAAAGCAGACCTCAATGATTTAATAGATAAAGATTTAAGTATGATGGGCGATAATTTTGCAGATAACTGGTTTTCTGATGAAGTTCAAATCAGAATGAAAGAAATCGTAAAGTCACTATAATTGTATGAATATCTTATTAAGCAATGATGATGGGTACTATGCCAAAGGCATTGAGATGCTTTCTGAGGCTTTATCAGTGTTTGCAGATGTGACAATGGTAGCGCCTGAAAATAATTGCAGCGGTGCCAGCAGTTCATTGACATTAAAAAATCCCTTAAGAATTAGAAAATTTAAAAACAATGGATACTATGTCAATGGCACACCAAGTGATTGCGTTTTTATGGCCCTGACAAGAATTTTAGAGAACCCACCTGACTTATTAGTTAGTGGCATTAATCATGGAGCCAATCTTGGGGATGATGTTTTGTATTCAGGGACGGTGGGTGCTGCCATGGGCGGTAGATTTATGAACATGCCATGTCTTGCTGTTTCCATTACCAGTTTAAAGCCAAAACATCTTGAAACAGCGGTTCAAGTTTCAAGCGAGCTAATTGAAACTCATCTACAGCATCTAACAACAAATCCAGTTTTGAATATCAATGTTCCAGATATTCCATACTCTGAATTACAAGGGTTTACAGTCACAAGATTGGGTCAAAGAGCTATGCCTGAAAACAACAGTCAAAATCAGGATGCTTATGGAGATGATGTTCATTGGGTAGGACCACCTCCACCCCCAAAGAATCTTGATGAGGGCACTGATTTTCATGCAATTAATAATGACCAAGTGTCCATAACGCCACTGGCTTCTGATTTAACCAACTATTCGCAAATGCAATCAATAGTAGAGTGGGGTAAATTGATTAATCAATGAAAAAGTATTTTTCATCATTGTTTGAATATTGTCTCAAATTAGCTTCAAAGCCTGGAGCCATTTATTTTTTATTTTTATACAGCTTTATAGAATCTTGGTTCATTATTCCCATTCCACCCGATGTGATACTTGCACCGATGACACTATCAAAGCCAGACAAAGCTTTTTTTTATGCAAATATCACCACACTCGGGTCTTTGTTGGGAGGTATTCTAGGGTTTTTAATTGGTTTTTATGCCATAGATTTTGCAATGGAGTTTATTAAAACAATAGGCATGATTGATTATTATCTACAAGCAGTTGATTGGTTTAAGGCCTGGGGCCCTGCGGTTATTTTAATAGCAGGATTTACCATTATCCCTTTTAAGATATTTACCATCATGGCTGGCGCTATGAAAATGAATTTTATATTTTTTATATTCGCAACAATTATCTCAAGAGGTTTGCGTTTTTATCTAGTTGCTTATGCAGCTAAAATTGGTGGAGAAAAGGGATTACCAACCATCAGAAAAAATATCGACAAGTTAGGCTATCTTGTCATAGTGGTTTTCTTATTATTTATAGTTATAAAGAGCTGGAGTTAATGTGTTTCCAAAAGTAATATTATTCTTAGCCTTCTTACTTCTCGTTTATTTTTTAATTTCTAGATTGCCGAGATAACTCAGTTTTAATTGTTCATCAACATGGCAACCACAGACCGATATTCAGAGCTAATTACATTATAAGTTCGACAAGCACTCATGGTATCCATGACCTCAATGCCTTTTCCTTCTTTAAGAATTTCAGTTAATAAATAGCGATCTGGAAATACTTGATTCAATCCTGTGCCTAAAAGTATGAGTTCACATTCACTTTCAAGAGCAAATTTAAAATCATCGATTTTTAGATCTTTGACTTCTGGATGCGACCATGAGGTTATAATTTCTTCATTAAAAAGGATAAAACTCTCGGTGTACCAGTGCCCTTTGTACTTTATTTTTCCTTCGTCTAATGCTTGTATATGGGAGTTATTTTCTTCTTTCATTTAAAAAATCATTTATCATTAACGTTATAATAATTATAGTGCATCATTACTAGAATCAACAAACCATGACTTTTAAACACGAACTCGTTCAATTAAAAGAACTCAATACAAAAAGCTCTGATAAAGGCCGTTTTTATGAAACTCCGGAAGGTCAATCTTACCCTTCGGTGACTACAATCACTGGCCTATTATCCAAAGCCTCCATTTTAGCCTGGCGTCAAAGAGTGGGAGATAGCAAAGCAGATGCAATCACAAAAGCTGCTACCACTCGGGGAAATAAAGTTCATAAGATGGCTGAAATGTACTTGCGTAATGAAATGGCATCACAAATAAACTTATTTGAAGACCCAATGCCTCATATTGAAGATATGTTTTTTCAACTCACGGAACTATTGGATAACAGTATTGGGATTATCAACGCTATAGAAGCCCCACTTTATAGCGATCAATTAAAAGTGGGTGGAAGGGTTGATGTCATTGCTGAATGGGATGGAGAATTGGCAGTAATTGATTTTAAAACCAGCTCAAAACCAAAAAAAGAGAGTTGGATAGATGGCTATTTCATGCAGTCTTCCGCTTATGCTTTAATGTTTGAAGAACTTACAGGGATAAAAATAAATAAAATAGTAATAGCCATTGCTGTAGAAAATAATCGTTCTCAAGTCTTTATTAAAGACAGCACTGAATATCTACAACAGTTCATAGATTTAAGAAAAACATATGACATAATGAATTAATTCTTCAGGATTAATAAGATGGATGAAGCCCAATTAAAAATAGTTCTTAATGATTTAATAAAACGATTTGATGCACTCAGGGGGTATCTTTGACTTTGATGAAAAATCGAAAAGACTCAATGAAATATTAAATTCACTCAATGACCCCAGTATTTGGGAAGATCGTGAATTGAGTCAAACACTCAATCAAGAAAGATCTAAATTAGAAAAAGTATTAAATAAAATTGAAACCATTGGCAGCAGTCTTGAAGACGCTCAGGTATTACTTGACTTGGCAATGAGTGAAAATGATGCTTCAAGTCTAGAAGAACTGTCAGAAGAATTAGTTGCATTTGAGGACATTATTAATCAACTGGAAATCCAAAGAATGTTCAGTGGTGAAATGGATGCTTCCAATTGTTTTCTTGATATTCAAGCAGGCTCTGGTGGAACGGAAGCTCAAGATTGGGCGAATATGCTTTTGCGAATGTATTTGCGTTGGTGCGAGTCAAATGATTTTACTGCCAAACTGATAGAGGTATCACCCGGTGAAGTCGCGGGTATTAAAAGTGCAACCATACATATCACTGGAGATTTTGCATACGGATGGATGAGAACGGAAACTGGAGTTCATCGATTGGTTAGAAAGTCACCTTTTGACTCAGGGAACAGAAGACACACATCATTTGCAGCTGTTTTTACCTCTCCTGAGATTGAAGATAATTTTGAAATTGAAATGGATCCCAGTGATCTTAGAATAGATGTTTATAGAGCCAGTGGAGCTGGCGGACAGCATGTTAATACCACTGAATCGGCAGTACGAATCACTCACGTTCCATCGGGCACTGTGGTTCAATGCCAAGACGATCGTTCACAACATAAAAATAAAGCGACAGCAATGAAACAAATGCGAGCAAAATTATTTGAGTTGGAACATCAGAAGCGTGTGGACAAAGCGCAAGCCGTTGAAGAAACTAAAGCCGATATTGGTTGGGGAAGTCAGATTAGATCTTATGTTTTGGATCAATCTAGAGTGAAGGATTTGAGAACTCAAATTGAATCCAGTAATCCAGAAGCTATACTGAATGGTGATATCAATAAATTTCTTGAAGCAAGCCTCAAAAAAGGTGTTTAAAAAATAAATGGACAATCAATGACTGAAAAAAAAGAAGATCATAATAAGCTCGTAGAAGAACGAAGAAATAAGCTTCTTTCATTGAGAGAAGAAGGCTTTAATTACCCAATCTCAATAGAAATCGATGCAACTGTTAAAGATCTATTCGAGACCTATGGAGAGTCAACCAGAGAAGAGGTTAGCGATGCCAATAAGACGGTGAAGATTGCTGGAAGAATGATGGCAAAAAGAATTATGGGTAAATCCAGTTTTTCAAAAGTGTTAGACAGTTCAGGTTCGATTCAACTTTTTTTAAATTCTAAGAACCTTGATGAAAAAACATATAACAACTTTAAGACGTATGATGTT
>JAQWQE010000081.1 GCA_029244925.1 Gammaproteobacteria bacterium
AGCCTCTATAGGACAATTGATTCGTCACAACCGAATAGACCTATTGATTTGAGCGTTCGATTTGTTCATACAAAAACTATTAGAGATTCCATTACTGCTCTACATGCTATGCAAAGAAAAAAATTACCCAAACATTTACCAGTATTTCCAACAAGCTTAACTCGATCAAAAAAAGTACTTAAAATAGCAATGATGACACAAAGCATGCTTGGAATAGAATCGGATCCTGAAGTTAAAAATGCAACCGAAAATACTGCTAAGTTATGCGAAAACCTAGGACATAATATAGAAATAGTTAAGCCATTCATTAATGGTATTAATTTTATAGATTCTTTTCTTACTATGTGGGCTTATGGCGCTAAGGAGATTATTACTTTCGCAGAGCAAACGTATGGAATGGAGAAAGTTATTAATGAAAAATTATTAGAACCATGGACATTAGGACTTGGGAAATGGTTTGATTCCAGACCGGAAAATCAAGTAAAGAAAGCTGTTAATCTTCTAAAAAATGATACGATAAAAACGAAAGGTTTTTTTGAAGAATATGACATGCTTCTAACGCCTGTAATGCAAACAACAGTGCCAAAATTAGGATTTCTTGCTCCCAGCGTAGATTATGATGATTTATTACAAAGATGCATTGATATTATTAGTATTACTCCTCTAGCAAATGTTACAGGTGAACCAGCTATATCCTTGCCGTTACATTGGTCGACAATAGGATTACCAATTGGGTCACATTTTCAGGCAGGCATAGGAAAAGAAAAAGAACTATTGCAACTGGCTTTAGACCTAGAAGAAGCTAAGCCTTGGAAAAATAGACGACCTATATAGAGATAGCTTTCTGGTAAGCCTCACGAGCTTCAAGTCTTCTAAAATAATCGCATACATTTTCAATACCCTCAGAATCATCTAGCAATTGCAGTCTATTAGCGAGTCTCAAAGTATAACCATTAACAATATCTGCAGCACTGAATTGACTGCCTAAAAGATAATTTTGTTGGCTTAGTACAGGATCTAAAGATTGAATTATTTTTTTAAATGACTGTATACCAGAGTCAATGGAGTATTGATGTCTATTCTCTTCCGATCGAAACATTGTATTAACTAAAATCTCAACTATTGGCTGAATCAGTGTTGATTCTCCAAAGTTAAGCCATTGCAAATACATTGCATAATCATCACTATCAACTGAAGGTTGCAGGCCTTCTCCTCCATACTTTTGAAGAATATATTGAATAATTGCTACTGACTCTGTGAGCGTTATATCTCCATCTTGAATGGCTGGGATCTTAGCAAAAATACTGGCTTCACTAAAAGCTTTATTTGGCTTGCCCCTTTCTAAAGTATCCAATTGATAATCCATTCCAAGTTCTTCGAATAACCAAATAATTCTTAATGATCGACTGCCCTTGGCATGAAATAACTTTATCATTTTTAACCTCCTTTATTCATCGGGTGCAATTTGAACTCTCATTCCATCCATGTCTTCTGTAAATTCTATTTGGCAACTTAAACGAGACTGATCTTTCTTGAAAGAATCTAAATCTTCAAGTAACTCAAGTTCGTCGTCTTGCCTTTCTGACAGTGATGAAGCCCAGGGCTCTTCAATAAAACAATGGCAAGTAGCACATGAACACATACCGCCACATAAAGCTAATGTCCCATTGTCTAAATCCCTTAAACTTTCCATCAATGAAAGGCCTATTTGTCCTTCCACTTCATGCTCTTCGCCTTCACTATCAATTACATGTATCAATGCCATAATGTTTCCTAATATTTTAGACGCGATTAAACCATAGAATGGAGAATATTTCTAGGCACTAAAAGAACCTTATTGTCTGGTTTTATATTATTGTTCGATCGGGAGTTGAATTGATACAACTGCACCCTGCGCCTCATGATTACTAATTAATAATAAACCTTGATGCGCCAGGATAATTTGTTTGCATAAATAAAGACCCAATCCAAAGCCACCACTTTCCCTGCTTCTCGATTTGCTGGTCCTGTAGAAAGGCTCAGTTACTTTTTCGATCTCTTCTTTTGAAAAACCAGGGCCATAATCTCTTATAGAAATTTGAATAGAACTCTCATCGTATTTTTCAAGACTAACTTCAATAATTGATTTATCTAAAGAAGAAAACCTTGCGGCATTCTCAAGTATATTTTTTAATGTCACTTCAATCAATATTTGATCGGCTTCGATACTTACATCATCTATATCTGCTTCCACAATTAAACCATTTGGTCCGAACTCTTTCTCTTTAAGAAAAGCTGAATTTTCAATCACCTTTTTAATGCTTTCCTTTAAACTGAAAGTCTCTAAATTCAGTTTCTTATGCCCATAATTGATTGCCTCGCTATCCAATAAATTTGAAATGATTGCTTCCATGGCATTAATTTCAGTTAAGAGATCCTCTTTGTTAAAGTCATCGTCTATCATTTCAACTTGAAGTCTTGCTCTTGTCAGTGGAGATCTTAATTCATGACTGACTCCAAGATTAAGCATTTGCTTTGCATGCAGCATCTCTTCTATATTGTCTGCCAATAAATTAATCTGTTTTGCAAGTTTTCCTAAATCATCTTTTTGATTGACTTCGATTCTATAATCAAGCTCTCCATTGCCAATTCGGTTAGCACCTTCTTGAATTGCCTGTATTGGCTTGAAGATTCTAGAAACACTGGTGAAACAAACCAAAAGAATAATGAGAGTAATTCCAATGACTAGCTCAAGAATATAGATTGATTGAATCGGTTGTGAGAATTTAGGGTTCACCATTACAATGGTGAATTCTTCATAAGGAATTTTAGTATAGGTTCTGCCTTGGTATCTAGAGAATTCCACTCCTTCCAATGACGTTTCTCTTCCAAACTCTATATCTGCTTTAACCTTAGCCATATTGAGACCACTCAATTGAAAATCAATGGAAGCAATATCTGGAAAATCATCTGAGGAAGACCATACTGGATTTTCATTATAAATCTTCATATCCAAAGGCATAGCTTTTACAATTTTCTCAGCTTTAACTAAGTCAGGTGGATAACTTAAATCTTCTAACATGTATTCAAAATAACCAGATTGATAGTAGCCAAGGGTTTCTCGCACCTCTTCATTAAAAACAAGTCTTTGTATGCCAATAGTCAATAGATACACGTAAGCAATAGCTGTAACAAAGAAAACAACAGTTAATTTAAGTGTTAAGGATTCGAAAAACTTATTCATGAGTCTAATTTATGGCTATTGGTAAAAATATAGCCCTTGCCCCAAATTGTTTTTATATACTCAGGTGATTCAGTATTCTTCTCTATCTTATTTCTCAATCTTGAAATTAAGATATCAATAGATCTTGAGAAAAGCTTAGCTTCAACACCTTTAATTTCTCTGAGAAGATCATCTCTGGTATAGATGACGCCAGGATTAAAAACCAAAAGGGAAAGTAACTCATACTCTTTGTTGGTTAATTGAAGCAATTCCCCTTTCATTTTAATTTCTCGATGCAATTCATCTACTTCAAAATAACCCTTGATGGAGATCTTTTTCTCATCAGAAACTCTTCTTAAAAGACTGTGAATTCTTGCCAATAGCTCTCTCGGTTGAAATGGTTTGGCAATGTAGTCATCAGCACCTAAATCCAAGCCTTTAATTTTATCTTCAGAATCACCTCTTGCACTCAGCATAATGATTGGAATGGAATGAATCTTCCTAATGTTTTTGCACACTTCAAATCCATCCATCTTAGGCATCATGACATCAAGAATTATAATATCTGGTTTACATTCTTCTATCGATGAGAAAGATTCAGTTGGATTATTAACGGTAAATAAATTTATATTTGATTTTTTTAAAAAATCTTTTAAAAGTCTTCCTAACTTTACATCATCATCAATTAGAAGCGCTCTAAACATGTACTCAATTATTTCCAACGACCCTTAACGGCTTTAATTTGATCAACACCTATTCTCATTTCCAACATTCTATTTGCCTCTTCAGCCCCAAATATTTGTATTGGAAGCACATTCATAGGGTCATTCCTATATCCCAACTCTCTTACTTTTAAATCATATGTTTGAAGTGCATCTCTCTCTGATAATGGAACAGTTTCAGCCTCATCCAACCATGCAAACCATCGATCAATAAAGGTTTTTAAATAAGTTTCACAATAATCAATATTCTCATCATTCAATTCTGCATGTGAACTAACACAAATAGGAGACATAAAGGACCTGAGGTAAGTTCCATGACTCACAAACCTAGTCCAGTTAGGATGATCTCGAAATTCGAGAAAATCTTTATTCACTGGCTCATAATACTTGTTTAAATAATCTGGATTGGTTCTTAAATCCATCCTTGGTGTGTATTCAGCATAAAAATAAAGACGTGGTATTGTTCCAAAAATAACTGTCAGATGGGGCACTCTTGTTTCTTGACCCAAGAAAGCTGTTGCATTGATATCCAATATGCTTCGCTTTCTATTACCAAGCCAAGAATGGACCAACCAATCCATATTCTCTCCAGTATAAGAATTAAACGAGCCCTCTAATTGACCATTTTCAGGATGCACTTCAGAAGTAAAGTAGTCCCTCCCTTCGCAAGATGGATGCTTTGAGACCTCAAATCTTTCTCGAATTCTACCTATGATTCCAGTCTGGATCCCCCAACAACGTTCCCAAGCATTGTTTACATCAACATCAGGATTTTCAGCCAAAAACTCCATTATGGTTTTTGTTTCTTTTCTTTCGCTCATTGGTTTTACTCCATATAATGTATAAAAATTAGATTACAGTATTCCATTAAGAATGCATATAGATCTAGTAGATTAGCAATAATATAATCAATTGATATTTTCATTTAAACCTGAGGAGAATCTATATGCCAACAATCCAAATTAATAATCACGAAATGTATTATGAAATTCATGGTGAAGGCGATCCTGTTGTCTGCATGGGTGGCTGGGGTACATTTGCACATGGCAATGAAAAATTATTGGCTAGAGGCTTAACGGATGAATACCAAGTATTGGTTTTTGATTATCGTGGTATAGGTGAATCCTCGGATGAGATAGATGTTACACCTTCTATGAAAATGCATGCCGATGATTTGATTGGTCTTTTGGATCACTTGCAATGGAAAAACGTTCACATGATAGGATTGGTTGGCATGGGTTGCTGTGTAGCTCAAGAAGTTGCTATTCAAAGAAATGATTTAGTTAGAACCATGGTGAATATGGGTGCTTGGGTTTTTTGTGATACCTATCTTTATGATCAGTTAAAACTATTCAGAGATGTGCACAGAGATTCGGGTTTTCTAACATTTCAACAGTTTGTCAGCATCTATTCGTTTCTGCCAGAATATTACAATGAGAATAGGGATAATTTACTGGGTGAGAATGCTGGATGGAAAGAATTAAATGGAAATCTAGTAACCCATGAAAGACTCGTTGAAGCCTGTCTGAACCATGATGTGCGTGAACAGCTTTGTGAAATTCAAGCCCCTTGTCTTATAATTCATGCAGCTAAAGACCTGGTTACAGGCCCAAGAACAACAAAGCCCATTGAAGAAGGCATTCCCAATGCGATTGGTGTGACTATGAAAGATGTTGCACATGTGGTTGCCGGCAAAGAACAGAAGATCGCTTTTTGCAAGATTTTGTTTGATTTTTTGCATCAACATTAATAGCACATAACTATTGTATAAAAGATCTAAAAACATATAATTACAGCCCAAACGGTTTCAAATTCAAAGAAATGTTAGAAATATAGAGGTTACATATGTCACAAGAAGGATCAAAGATTGAGCTAATAGATGGAAAGTTAACCGTTCCAAATGATCCAATAATCCCATTCATAGAGGGAGATGGCATAGGACCAGACATATGGAAATCAGCCGTCAGAGTCTTAGATGCTGCTGTAGAAAAAGCTTATAATGGAGAAAGAAAAATACATTGGCTTGAAGTCTATGCCGGTCAAAAGGCTTTTGATAAATACAATAACTGGCTTCCAGATCAGACCATAGAAGACTGTAAGAAATATTTAGTTTCAATCAAAGGTCCTCTGACCACTCCAATTGGTGGTGGCATGAGATCACTGAATGTAGCGTTAAGACAACTGCTTGATCTATACGTTTGTCTAAGGCCAGTGAGATGGTTTAAAGGAGTGCCCTCTCCTGTTAAAGCGCCTGAACAGATTGATATGGTTATATTCAGAGAGAACACTGAGGATATCTATGCCGGTATTGAATTTGAACAAGGCAGTGAATCGAATGAAAAATTTCTCACCTTCTTTAAAGAATCCTTTCCAGAAGATTACTCTAAAATAAGATTCCCAGAGACTTCAGGTATAGGAATAAAACCAATTTCTATTGAGGGTACAGAAAGATTATTGAGATCCGCTTTTGATTTTGCCATAAAAAATAAACGTAAAAGCGTCACCTTTGTTCACAAAGGAAATATCATGAAGTATACAGAAGGTGCTTTCAGAAACTGGGGTTATGCATTGGCTGAAAGAGAATATGGCGAATACGTCTATACCTGGGATCAATGGGAACGAACTAAAGCTGAGAAAGGGGAAGAAGCAGCCAATCAAGAACAAACTAAAGCTATGAACAATGGAGCTATTTTAGTCAAAGATGCAATTGCTGACATTACACTACAACAAGTATTAACTAGGCCTTCTGAATTTGATGTAATAGCAACAATGAATCTAAACGGAGACTATCTATCCGATGCCCTAGCAGCACAAGTGGGTGGGATAGGTATAGCACCAGGTGGAAACATCAATAGCCTTACTGGGCATGCCGTTTTTGAGGCCACTCATGGGACAGCTCCAAAATACACTAATCTAGATAAAGTTAATCCTGGATCTGTAATTCTTTCTGGTGAAATGATGCTGCGTTATCTTGATTGGACTGAAGCAGCGGATTTAATTATTTCATCGATGGATCGAACCATTCAAGATCAAACGGTTACGTACGATTTTGCTCGACTAATGGATGATGTCACCCCGATAAAGTGCAGTGAGTTTGGAGATGCTTTAATCAATAATATGAGTTAACCATTATTTGTATTTCTGCTTAAATCTAACTTCTTTTATTGCTCGAACTAACAATATATCTTCAATATTTAATCTAAGGATACTTATGAAAAATTCATCATTATTTCTAACACTAATTATCTTACTATCGATTTCCAATTTCGTCGCAGCCGATTCATGCAATCAAGTCATTGAAGGCAATGATATGTTGCAGTTTAATCTTAAAGAAATGGTGGTGAGTTCCAGTTGCAGTGACATTACAGTCACCCTTAAACACACCGGTGCGATGCCAGCCAATG
>JAQWQE010000066.1 GCA_029244925.1 Gammaproteobacteria bacterium
ACAATGAAAGCAGCAACCGATGTTTCAATTAATCTTAAGCATGCTCAGTCAATGATGAAGTTATTAGATATGCTGGATGATCTTGATGACATTCAGACAGTTCATTCAAATGCTGAGATCTCTAATGACATACTTGAGCAAATGAATTGATGTTCTTAGAACTCTCGAAATGAAAATATTTGGAATAGATCCTGGATCAAGAGTAATGGGTTATGGAGTAATTGAATCCAATGACAATCAATCTAAATATATTGACAGTGGGATCATTAAAACCAACGAAAAGATCTTTCCTGAAAGACTAAGAATTATCTATAAGGAGGTTCAGAACTTAGTAGATCATCATCAACCAGATGTTGTGTCAATTGAAAATGTATTTATGCATAAAAATGCTGCTAGTGCTTTAAAATTAGGGCAAGCTAAAGCAGCCGCTATTTGTGGTACTTTTAAGATAAATGTATCCGTTTATGAATACGCAGCAAGAGAAGTTAAGCAGGCAGTTGTTGGGACCGGTGCCGCGGAAAAAGAACAGGTGCAACAAATGGTTAGAATAATTTTAGGTATTAAGAATAAGGAATTAAAACTCGATGAATCCGATGCGCTTGCAATAGCAATCTGTCATGCTCATAGTTACTCAGTAAATAAAACATTGAAAGATAAATAATAATGATTGGCTCTCTAATAGGCTTAGTAAAAAATAAGAAACCCAATATGGTTCTCATTGAAGTGAATGGCATTGGTTATGAAGTTAATGTGCCACTCTCCACTAGCTTTAAAGTACCTGCAATTAATGAGTCAACCTACATTCTCACTCATCTCATTGTTAGGGAAGATCAGCATACACTGTATGGTTTTGCTACAGAGGAAGAAAGAAATTTATTTAGGGCTCTCATAAAGATAAGTGGAGTAGGGCCTAAGTTAGCCCTGACAATTTTATCTGGGATTAATACAAATGATTTTATTAAGTCAGTATTGACAGAAGACATAGATACATTAGTTCACCTTCCAGGGATTGGAAAAAAGACAGCAGAAAGATTGGTGGTTGAGATGAAAGACAAAGTTAGTGAGATTTCTGATTCTCTGGAAATTATTGAAGGAGGTTTATCAATATCAAACACAGTCAGGGAAGCGCAGAACGCTCTTGTTAATCTTGGTTATAAAAGTTCAGAAGCTAGAAAGATTTTAGACAATATAGACAAGGATGAGCTTACAATTGAGGACCTCTTAAAGCAGGCATTGCAATCTTTAAATAAGTGATAATGCATGGATGAGATAGAAAATATAATCACTAGTGAACTCCAAGAAGGAGAAGAGTCTATAGATAGCCTGCTAAGACCTAAAACTCTATCTGAATATGTAGGTCAAGAACCCGTAAAAGAACAACTCAGTATTTTTATTGAAGCCGCAAAAAAAAGAGAAGAATCATTGGATCATGTGTTGATATTTGGTCCTCCAGGTTTAGGAAAAACTACATTAGCCCATGTGATATCTAACGAGCTTGGGGTTAACCTTAAGCACACCTCAGGACCTGCAATTGAAAAGCCAGGTGACTTGGCTGCAATCTTAACTAACCTTGAAGAGAATGACGTTTTATTCGTAGATGAAATACATAGGTTGAGTACTGTTGTGGAGGAAATTCTATATCCTGCATTAGAAGATTATAAATTAGATATTATTATTGGTGAAGGACCCTCCGCAAGATCGATTAGATTAGACCTAACTTCATTTACTATGATTGGTGCAACAACCAGAGCTGGTCTGCTGACATCTCCTTTGAGGGATCGTTTTGGTATTTCACAAAGATTGGAATTTTATCACCCTAACGAGCTTACCAGTATTGTTATTCGATCGGCTGGCATTTTAGATGTTGTGATCGATCAAGAAGGTGCTGAAGAAATTGCTTCTAGAGCCAGAGGTACTCCCAGGATTGCAAATCGATTGCTTAGAAGAGCAAGGGATTTTGCACAAGTTAGGGCTGATGGGAAAATTACAAAGAAGGTTGCTCTTGATGCTATGCAATTAATGGATGTTGATAAAAATGGTTTTGATTTATTGGATCGTAAGTTTTTATTAGCAATCATTGAAATCTTCAATGGAGGACCTGTGGGAATAGATGCGATCGCTGCTGCTGTAGGAGAAGAAAGAGGCACTGTGGAGGATATTATTGAACCATTTCTTATTCAAAGAGGGTTTTTGATTAGGACACCTCGTGGAAGAACTGCCTCTTTAAAAGCCTATCAACATTTTGGAATAGAGGTGCCCAAGGTACTTAGAGAGCAAAACCCAAATCTCTTTGATGAATCATGAATGAGGGCTTGTTAGCACGCAGTTGACTGAGACTGCTTGTTTGTTAATTTTTGGAATGGCTTTTATTGGTGCTCCCTAGGGGATTTGAACCCCTGTTTCCGCCTTGAGAGGGCAGCGTCCTAACCACTAGACGAAGGGAGCTTGAAAGCATTATAAAAGATAACTAATTTTTTGATACTATAAATAACATGCCAAAAATCTTACCTATAAAACTAGAATCAAAATTTATAGTTATAGAAGGCCCAGTAGGATCAGGTAAAACAAGTTTAGCTAAGAAACTAGCAGATTATGTTGATGGCAAATTAATTCTAGAACAACCAGAGGAAAATCCATTTCTACAGAACTTTTATACTGATCCAAGATCAAATGCATTGCCTACAGAACTTTCTTTCCTATTTCAAAGGTCAAAGCTATTAGAACAGGTTAACCAAGAAGAGCTTTTTTCATCAATTACTGTGACAGACTTTCTTTTTGATAAGGATGTTATTTTTTCAGAAATGAATTTAACTATTGAAGAGTTGGAATTATTTAATAAGGTAAAAGAATCGCTTCACATTAAGCCTCAAACCCCAGATCTAGTAATATATTTGCAAGCACCTGTGGATGTCTTGATTTCTAGAATTAAAATGAGGTCATCTTCAGTTGATGAGTTAATTGATCCAAGATATTTAGAAACTTTAGCAGATTCATACACTAAATTCTTTTATCACTATGACGATGCGCCATTGCTAGTAGTAAATGCTGAAAGCATTGATCCCATTCATAATAATGACCATTTTGAAATGCTTTTCAAAGAACTTTCTAGCGTTAAGTTTGGGACACACTTTTTTAATAATACTGCATCAGTACTGAGATAATCTAATGCTGCTTAAGTGCCCAGACTATATGTTCACGTACCATTTCTGAATCTCCATCAAGTCTAGACTGTAAAACTCTCTTGATGCTTGGAGTGGTTTTTGAATTTCCTAAAGCCACAGCAATATTTCTTAACCAGCCTTTATAACCAGATCTCCTTAAAGCAGTTCCTTTTGTATTTTTATCCCATTCTTTTTTTGACCATAAAAATAAGCTTTCAAGTGGTTGATTTAATAGATTAGATTTTGGCTTGAAGTCTGGATTAATAGCTGATTTCGCAAATTTATTCCATGGACAGAATGACTGACAATCATCACAACCAAAAATTCTATTGCCAATGGACTTTCTCATATGCAAAGGAATGGATTCTTTATTTTCAATTGTGAGGTAAGAAATACATTTTCTTGCATCCAGTTGATAGGGCGCAATAATTGCTTGGGTAGGACAGACATCAATGCATTCATGACAAGTGCCACAATGGTTGATTGAAGGTTCATCTATTGGCAAGTCAAGGTCAGTATATATTTCAGCTAAAAAGAACCAAGAGCCATTTGATTTATCAATTAGATTGGTATGTTTTCCAATCCAGCCTAAACCAGCATTCCTAGCAAAAGCTTTTTCAAGGACAGGGGCTGAGTCAACAAAAGAACTCTGTCCTTTTAAGTCAGAGTATTCTTTAATCTTCGAACTTAAGATCTTAAGCTTGCTCTTAATAGTTTTATGATAATCCTTACCTAAAGCATAGTTCGCTATGTAACCAATTGAGTCATTATCAATTAATTCTTTGGCACTCATTTTATCTCTCGAGTAATAGTGTATTTTCAATGAAATAACCTTGATTGTCCCTGGAACTAGAAGCTCAGCTCTTGATCTTTTTTTGCCATGTTTCATCATATAATTCATAGATCCATGAAATTTTTTATCGAGCCAGTTTTGTAGATGTTTTTCATCGTCTTTGATATCAATGCCACTGATACCCATATCATCAAATCCAAGCTCTTTAGACCATTTTTTAATATTATTTTTTAATTCAATTGGATCTTGCATTTTGTCAGGAGAGTTTTAATTACAACAACAGTATAATAGTGATTATGAATATATCTGAAAAATTTATTTTTCCGGCCAAAGAAGTTTCCTCTATAGATTCATTAGCAATCAATGATGAAAATTTGAGTGGTTTCATATTAATGAAACGAGCCGCTGA
>JAQWQE010000012.1 GCA_029244925.1 Gammaproteobacteria bacterium
GAACTCTTCATCTTCCATAGACATCATCGCCATATCATTAAAAGTAATAATCAAGAACTGCAAAAACAAGTAGATACAGCCTAAAGCCCAAAGCTTCTTGAGGAACATCCAGATCCAACCAAAGAAAAAAGCAGGAAAACAAAACCCAACCTTGATCGCTTCAATACCTGCAATGGGATGCTTATATATTTGGAAGGTTTTCATCTTAGGTACTAATCACTCCACCCACAATCTTCACCCACTGACCTTGGATCCACACCTTCGTATTCGTATGAATCGGTAGTGAGTTTACCTACGATCTCACCATCTTTTAATAACACAGGAGGATCAGAAGCATAATCATTAAATGGTGATTGACTGGAATAGTCACTGCCGTAATCAGAATATTCATTCCAGATACTATCACTGTCATAAGTGCTGCCGTGATCGCTGTATTCGTTGTAGATGGAATCAGATTCATAGCTGTCACCTAGAGTGCCAAGATAGGTGCCATCCTCAGCTATGATCTTAGCTCCGTCTAGTTCATAGCATTCATAACTTGAGACTGCCCAACCATTAAAGCTGAACAGTAGTGCTGATATGAGGATAAGTTTTTTCATTTAGAGTTCCTCTTTAACTGAAATCCGCCCAATCCTGCTGGACCTGAGAGAATTATTTTATCTTCGCTTATTTCAAAAACTTTACAATCCACTAGAAATGGGTTCTGAAAATTCTCCTGAGCAAACTGTATTTTGCAGTTCTCAAAATTTAGATCAAAAGAGAAAGTCTTTTCTCCTTGAGGAACATATTCATCTTTAGAAACTTTTTTTGTTGCAATATAACCTTTGTCTTCTTTTACTATCTCAACTATTTCTTCTTCATCTCTGATATGTGCCCACATCCCTGAAATATCTGCTTCAGTGTCTATAGATATGACGAGCGGATAGCCATATTTAGTTAAAATCTTATCAAACCCATCTTCTAGGTAGCTGTTAAATTCGTCAGAGGCAAATAATGTTTGTCTTCTTTCTTGAACACTCATAAAAAAATCCATATTAAGCTTGGAAAAGTTCGGATATTGATTATTTATAGGCTCCAACTTTGCTAGATCATTCATTGTTCTTAAATCCCCTGTTGGAAGAAGATTATAGATTTTATCTATCTCCTCATCTGATAACTCAGCAAGAATGATATCTTTAAATTCTTTTGCTTCCTCAATTAAAAGATTACCAGCACCTCCTATCATGTCAGTCATAAGATCTTGCAATTCCCCATAGGCATAGACTAATTCTCCACTTCTAATTAACCTATTAGCCTCAGTAAAACTTATACCTCTAAGTTGCTCATGCATTGTCCTTCCCATTTGGAGAGTCAAAAAATCAAACATGCCGGTGTTTTTGACATAAAAAGTATGTGCGATGGCTTCGGCTTTATCTTCTACAGTAAAATTTGAATCATCAATGAAAGGTTCATCAACAATTAACTCAATACAAATATCCATATCGTTCAGTACTTTTTGATAGCCCTCATTAGAATTAGAGTATTCTCTGATATCTCTAACGATGGGCTCTACAGATGACTGGAGCTTTTTGAACTCAGTCTCCGCTTGTGTAAGGTCTTTTACTAGCAAAGGGAATAAAAATTGCAACCACATCTCTCCGTATTGTTTACTTTCGTATGTTCCCGACCATTTAAAAATGGCGACACATCTGGTTCCAATCTCTATTGATAATTCTGTATCAAAATCAATGTCTTCAATGGGGTATTCACTTAATGGCTTTAAAGCAGCCCAACTGTTAAAGCTGAACAACAGTGCTGATATGAGGATGAAGTGTTTCATTGTCAGAAAAACAAAGCTCCGAAGACAGCGAAAAGGATTCCAAAGATAATGAATAGGATAATAAATGCAGGTATGGATGCTATTGCCCATTTGACCATAAATTCAACCATCTCTCCAAATGGCATACTAAAACCTTTTACATAAACACTTTTATCATTAATTTCTTTTTCTAATTGTTGG
>JAQWQE010000052.1 GCA_029244925.1 Gammaproteobacteria bacterium
CATATTGAAAATGCAGCTTTATTCAGTAATGATTGATGAGTCTTTATTTCATCTTCACCGTATTTTGCTACCTTTGATCCACTCATTGAGAATGTAATTGGATCGGTGCCCAAAACTATAGCAACAGCAGCTCGCTTCTCACCTCGTTCTTGCATTCTTTTTAGAAATTTCCAGCCGTCTTGATTGACTTGTGGATTGATACTGATTTTTTTTGAGTTTTTTATTTGGCACCTATAAGTACCAATGTTCCTACCTAAATCTGGATCTTTAAGGATTACACTGCCCATATTAATATAGCAGCCACCATCTTCCGGATTGGTCTGTATGAAAGGGAAATTAAGCAAATCTATATCATCACCCAATAATTTTACTTCTTTGCATGAAGCTTCAGAAGGTTGTATCTCAATCGGATCTATGACTCTCCATTCGTTATTTTCTTTTATATGATCAGTTATTTTATTTAAAGCATGTTTATAATTTTTTTGGGGCGACCCTTCAATTGGCATGATACCCAATGCAAGCGATTCAAAATCCCATCTTCCATAAATGTTACCCACTAAAGAGTGTTTAAATAATTTTCCTTTTGAGCGAATTTCATCAAAAAATAAGGCAGGTGCTTCATAGACTTTTTTATTATCCATAATTCTATACATGAGAGCTGTTGCTTCATATGCATCTTGATTGATTGAATCAATGTGTTTAATCAAGCCAAAATGCTCAAGAGCATCAAGATAGTCTCTGAATGATTTATAAGGGCCTAAGTATTTTTGATTCATAGAATTGTATAAAGAATACTAAATTTGATAATTATCTTATCAAAAAGGTTTAACCTCACCTAAAAAAGCCATCAAGATAACAAGCAACCATATTGAAAATGCAGCTTTATTCAGTAATGATTGATGAGTCTTTATTTCATCTTCACCACGCTGCTGTGTATTTATTTCATTACTTTTTGCAAGCAGGATAGAGTCATGCATTTTACCGACAATATTTCTAATCCAGATTCCATTGAATAAGATTCCCCCAAACAAAATAATTTTTAAAGACAGCCAATCAGAAGCAATAATATTGTTTGTAATTAAGCAATACGTGCCTAAGCAAAGAAGGGTTGTGGCAATTATATAACGAATGATTAGATCTATTTTTCTTAACCGTTCTCCCAAAGAAGAACCTCTTTTAAAATGAACCATCCAAACCAATATCAACCAAGCTAGACTTAAGATCCATATTAATATGAGCAATGGCCCTCTTATTGATGAACCAAATGTTGTAGCCAATGTAAACCCAATTGGCAGCAGGAGCACTAAACTGGTTCTAGCAGACATATCAACGATAAAACGCATTGATCGAACTCGCAGTCGCTCGTCTAAGCTTAAATCATCTTTGGTAAGATAGTTGCCAATATAGTACACAGCTATATCTCCACCAATGGCATAAACAAATAAGCAGACATGTAGAAATGCCATAACATTATGAAATTGTATGTTCACTAGAAATTTACCAAAACCAATGCCATGGTTTTATTCTTATTTTTAAACACTGGGTTTGATGTTTCCATTAAGGCTAAATAGATTTTTTGGATCGTACTTATTTTTAACTTCAACCAATCGTCCATAATTTTGTCCATAACTTGTGGCTACAAATGCTTGGTCTTCATCCATGAGTTCATTAATATAAATTCTTTCAGCGCAATGGGGCGATAAGGCTTTCCAGTAGTCTCGACCCCACTGTGTATACTCTTCAGTCTTTGCATCATTGGTCCAATGACCTCCGACTTCAATATCCCACTTAGCATTTCTTCCAGCCCAAGGAGTATCGCTTTCTGCTACTTCAGATATAGCACCACCAAATCGTACCACTCTCATTGTATCAAAGCGGCCTTCTTCATAGCTCCATCGTTCCATTAATTCTTCTGTTAGTTTTGGATTGTACTCATCGATTTGCCTACCTTTAATGTAGTATTTTCTATAATGCGCATTTCTTTTATCAGCCACTTGCTGATGTTCACTAAATTTTTTCTTATTTACTTCATCAGACATCGGGTTACCAAAATTTGTAATTGTTTCAAGTGCTTTACTTGCTTTATTATCATCACCAATGAATAAAGTGCCTAAAAAGAAGTAACCTTGACCTGTTTTATCATCATTCCACATACCTGCATTGAGCATTATATTTGAAGACATGCCCTCAGAATAGTCATAGTAGAAATCCCAAATTTCTTTTGCATACTTCATGTCATAAAGATTCACGCCAACAATAATTTCTCCATTAGGGAGAGGTCTGAGGTTGTAACTAAATGAAGTTACAATTCCAAAATTACCACCACCACCTCTAATACCCCAAAATAAATCTGGATTTTCATCCAAACTAGCTTTTCTAAGAACTCCATCGGCCGTAACAATATCAACACTAATAAGATTATCCACAGTCAAACCATACATTCTCATCAATGACCCAATGCCACCACCGAGGGTTAGGCCGGCAACACCAGTGTGTGATACGACACCCGCTGGAACCACATAACCATGTGGCAATGTTTTCGAATCCAAATCATATAATGTACAACCAGCTTCAACTGTTGCAATTTTTCTTTGCAGATCTACATTGGTTTTTCTCATTCTAGAAAGATCAATGATAATACCTCCATCGCAAGTTGATTTACCAGAGATGCTATGACCTCCACTTCTGACAGCTGTCAGTAAGTTCTGCTCTCTGGAGAAATTAATAGCTTTTTGAATATCTTGAACGCTTTCACAATATACAATCAATGCTGGTTTCTTATTCCAAACACCATTCCAAACCAGTCTTGCTTTTTCATAATTGTAATGACCTTCTGCTATTACACTGCCCTGGAAGCTTGACATAAAATCCAAAATATCTACTTTACTTAAAACTATTTCATCCCCAGTCAAGGAGATAGCTTGTTGATCATGTATCTCTGCCTTAGCTATGGGAAGATAAGTCGAAGCGGTTAAGATTGCACTGTTTTTAATAAAATCTCTTCTTTTCATAATCCATATTTCCTATTGTAATTATAACTTACTGTGTAAGAATTTCATTCGATCACTCTACACCGAATAGATTCTAATTCATTTTTCTTATTAATCAAATGATAAATAAGTTTGTTTTTATGTTCGATTTGATCTATATTCATTCTATCAATCGATTATTGTAATCGAATTGGTATTAAAAAATGTCTTATCAATGGGGAGAAATATGAGAAATTTTACAATGACTAAATCGATATCATCGATCGTCGCAATGGTTATGTTACTTGGAATAACAAATACAACTGTTATTGCCCAAGGCAGCATAGCAATAGAAGAAATAACGGTTACTGCTAGACAACGTGAAGAGTCTATAGCGGATGCACCGTATACTATATCAGCCATAACAGCTGAACAAATACAAGCGAGAGGCATCAATCAACTTTCTGACGTTGTTGCTTATTCACCTGGATTTTTCTTTTCAGACAATAATGTAGGAAAAAATTCTAGGTCGCATAAAAGATTAATCTTTAGAGGCATGAACCCTCGAACAGATATTCCAACAAGACAAGCGTCAGCAATGTTTATTGATGGAGCTGCAACTGTTGGTGCGGAATTTGGGTCGATGGATGGCATCGAAAGAATTGAAGTACTAAGAGGTCCGCAAGGAGCTCATTTTGGTCGTTCTACCTACACAGGTGCTATAAATATTGTTACCAGTGATCCAGGCGATGAATTTTCTGGAAGAATTAATATCGATGCAGCTCAACATGGAACACAAAGAACTGGAGTAATTCTTGATGGCCCACTAGGCGAAAGTCTAGGGTATCGTTTATCTGTAAGTTCATATGAAACAGATGGTATGTATGATAATTACCATGTTCCAGGACAAAAACTTGGAGCGCAATCAACCGATGACACGTCTTTAACGCTTGTGTTTAATCCTTCTGATAAATTCAAAGTGAAACTAAGATATCACACATGGGAAGACAGTGATGGACCTGATGCAGGGACTGCTTATGATTACAGAAGCGGAACACACAACTGTAGCCCGGGTGGACTTGTTGAAAGATGGGATCCTGCAAAATTGGATGGAGCTATGTTTCAATTCAATCCTGCAACCAATGTCCCACACACAACAATTTGTGGAAAAGTTCCTGTGCCTACACAGATTGGCCAAGATACAGGCTCTCCAAGAGCGCTTTCTTTGTTGAGTACAAGAATTGATGGAAGTCGTTTCCCTATAGCTAACGGACTAAGACCTGTGCCTGATTTTATGGTACCGGATCATTTTGGTCTTGAAAGAGAAGCAGAAGAACTGAGTGTTGTTGTTGATGTTAACTTTGACAATGGTATGAATCTTAATATCGTTTCAGCACAGCATGAAAATGCTTACTCAACTCACAACGATACTGACAGAAGAGTCACTGAAGGTCTTCACTTGATCGGACAGGGTGGCGGAGTATTTGGTGGATTTGGTGCAAACCATCCAGCAGACGCATCCGATTTAAGAATGAACTCAATGGAAGATGATTCAATTGAGTTTCGTTTAAGCTCATCCGATGATCAAAGCGTTAGATGGATGGTTGGTTATTCGCAACTAGACATGGAATGGTTTACTCAAGTAGTCGGTAATCTGATTCTTTATTATCCTTCAGATGATCCGTCAGATCCTCAACTCAATATCACAAGAACAAATGCTGGAAAACTACCAGTTTGCTATAATCCTTATGGGAACTATTATGCAGTGGCAGCTGGATTGCCAGCTTTCACAAATTCTAATGCTTGTTCTGCGTATGGAGATACCACTTCTAACAACAATGATATGAAATGGGATTCAATTGACAACAGTGCGTTCTATGCATCAATTGAAGCAGACATTACAGACAATCTAACATTAAGCCTTGACTTGCGTCGACAAGACGATGATATCACTTCAGGTGGTGTTAGTCCTTATACTGGAGGTTTTCCTAAAACATTAGGAGCTGCAACAGCTGGACAAAATGGTGAATTCTCAAGAACACTACCTAGAATCATTCTGGATTATAAGCCTAATGAAGATACAACAATGTATTTCAGTTATTCTGAAGGATCATTGCCAGGTACATTTAATCCTTCTTTAGCAACTCTTACCGCATCACAGCAAGCTGAAATTGCTATTCAAACAGGCGGTGCAACTGTTGAAGTGGATGAAGAAGTATCTGAGAACATGGAGTTTGGAATCAAGAAAACCATTCTTGATGGCAGAGGTTTTATAGCAGTAGCGATTTACGATACTGATCTAACCAATGTTCATACTCCATTCTTTAGTCCTACTTATACTGATGCAGACGGCAATCAAGCAATACTATCAGGTAACATCACTTCACAAGGTGGTGAGGCCAGTCTTAATGGAATTGAAATTGATGGAACTGTAATATTGAATGAACTATGGTCATTGGATTTCACTTACGCGATTAATGACAGCGAGATTGGAAATGGTTTCCAAAGTGCTGACACTTTCGATTTAGATGGTGATCGTAATAAGGTATTAGGAAATATGTTCTCAAGGTATCCAAAAAATAGTGGAAGCTTATCAGCAAATTACTCTAAAGAAGTATCAGCTGACAGAGAAATGTTTGCCAGAATGGATTTCATCTATACCGGTAACATGTATGCATCGAATGCAATGCATGCTTACACTGGTTCAGGGTCTAAAATCAATCTAAGAGGCGGATTCGATACTGAAAATTATCGTATAGAAGCTTATGTTACAAATCTCTTTGATGATAATCAGCCTAAAGGATTGCAACAATTGTATGACTTATCTGGTATTACTGGTGGTTTTGGAGACGGAGCTGTCACTGCTGGTGGTATGAGGGTTGTGTCGATTGCTTTAGCTGATAAAAGAACAATTGGAGTTCGAGCAAGTTACAAGTTCTAAATTCATTTAGTTCCCCGTGTAACGAACGGAAAGGGATGGGTTAAACCCCATCCCTTTTTCTGTATGGGAGGGTGTAAGTTATTATAGTCAGTAAAAATAAACATTAGTTTACTAGCTTATGATTGTGAAATGATTCTCGAACGTGTCTTTTTTACAAACGCAATACTTCAAAAGCTCATTAGTTTAATTGCACCTATAATATCAATTATCAAACACTTCATTTGCCGTGAAAAGGTTTGCCATTATTCCAAGCCAATTGCAAAAACACCAAGTACTTGTGTGTCAAAACTTGCAGTACCAAGATTCATATCAATTGTGATATTTGACCCTCCTGGTGTGTGAAATACTGGTTCAAAAGATTGAGAAAGATCATTAAAAATGTAAGCTTGAATTTTGCTATTACTGGAAATCTTTGAAGTATCAATTGGAATAGTAATAGAGGCCGGAGCATTAAATAACGTTCTGTAAGGTCCAAAGTAAATTGACTGTGAAACTGCATTAACTAAATTAGGCATAAATTCGTTTGGTTTACTTTTGTTCTGTATTCCAATCATTGCATTGAAGTCAAACCAGGCACTGATCAAATGATCATCATGGTTTTTAAATTCATTAAAAGGTCTTATAGCATCCCCATCAGTATTTGGACTTTTAGAGTTTTCATGTCTATAACTAGATTCAAAGCTATAAGATTCAGGTTTGTTAGGATGAGGGTCTTCTCTCACAAAGAGTTTTGCTCCTTTCAGTCTTCCATTATTAATTTCTACGGTTCCTCCGTTTAAATAGGAAACAGGGCCACTGGCCAAGATTTCAATATCCAAATCGGGGAGCACACCAAATTGCTCAATACCCCCTCTAATTCTCTGTGCATAACCAACATTAAATTCCTCTCTAACCTCATCAAAAGTTTCCATGAGTGTGATTTTTGAATAATCGTCTGGGCAGTTGAGACCTTGATTTAATAATTGTGTCAACGATCCATTGCTTTCATACTTTTCGCACCAAGAAATATCAAAAATACCTTGATTCATTTCATCCACAGAATTTAAAGGTAATTGATTGAGTTCTCTGATTTTCAAAGAAGTGTCTTGACCGTTGTAATACCAGTGCGAAGGAACAATGATAATGTTCTTCTTATTGTCAATTTTTATTGCCTGCTCTAGCTGATCTCGAATGGTTTCAAAGCGAAGCTCGTCATCGGGGTGACCAAAAATAGTACTTGGAAATCTTGAATACCCATAGAGGCTTTTGGTTCTACTATCATTACTTCCAAATCCATCCGAACGATTGAAGTTGATATTCCAGCGACCACCACTTTTCTGATCATAATAAGCTTCCACGTAGCGCTTAAAACTTAGATAATTATTAAATGCATTTTCATGGTAAACCTCTTTAATCCAAGGGTGGGGTGCACCGAGAGGCCCTTTTGGATCTCTTCCTGGCCAAGGTAATCCATAAGTTGCATAAATAAGTGAGAGCTCTTCATCTTCAGAATATTTTTCTAAATATCGCTTCATGTTATGAATGAGCATCAGGTTGTACTCAGGAGTTCTGCCAACCTGCCTGATTTGTTTTAGATCAACACGACTATCTAACCCAGATTTGCATAATTTATAAGAGACTTTATTTCTCGTCATAAAATGGTTGGCATAGAAATTATGATCGGTTGTTTCTCGTGTAAGAAGCATATTCTTAAAACCTCCCCATCTTGCCATTGCCCATGCTACGTCATCATGTCTTGCTGAGTAACCTGAGTTCTTCTCATACATTCCAAATCGTATTTTGACTTGATTCCCAAAGTAGTCACCGATGAATTCAGTGAGATAGATTTCCATAAAATCTGTCATTGGATGCATTCCTGTTGTTTCTTTTTCAGCACCTAATAATTTATTGTTTCGTCTATAAAAAACTACATCTTGCTCCCTAACATCTTGAATCCCATTAGAGGCAAATATCTTGTAGTAATCAGGCAAAGGGTCTACTCCATTTCTGGGATCAACGGTTAGTATATTTCTTCTGCCATAACCATCACCTGAGCCAGTTACTTTTATTATTTCGTATTTATCAGCTTCTTTTTTCGATAATGTCACTGACTCGTCTAGGACATTTGTATAGAGATCTTGAGTTGCATCAAAACGATACATCCCATAATTATCAAAATATTCTTCAAACCCATTCGTTAGGAAAGAGCTAACATGAGGGTAACTTCCCATAGATGAACGATAGGGGAACTCACCTACAAAGTTTTCAGTACATTTTTCACCTTCACTTGTAGATGCGATGCCAATACGACTTCTTTGAGCAATCCCTTGATAGTAACTTTCTGAAAAACCTTCCGGTTGCCCCCAATCTGTAACAATGACAGCAACTTTATCGTTATTGATAACTCTGAAAGTAAATAGAGTTATTAACCATAGACCAGCAATTAAGATAGTAAATTTCACTATTTTTATCATTTAATTTTTTGTAACCTCACTCTAAACCATGCATTTTATCTGGAACAATCCCTTCATGATGATGAATGATTTTCCAGGCATTATTTTCTTGAATAAAAACATCGGTAACCCTTACTTGTCCAGAAATGGAATTTGGTTCCTCATATGAGAAATTAAGATAATAAAGCGCTAAGCAAGTTTTATGTTTAATGGTTATTAAGGGCTCATTAACCTCTATTGTTAATGTGCCTCTTTTTATTTTTTGATTTTGATCTTTACGATGAAAATCATGCAAATTATTCTCACCGATTATTAACTCAGGTGTAAACACATCCCAAACGCTAGCATCCTTATGCATATGACTTTCAAGGGCTTTGATATCACCTTTTTTAAATGAATCAAAGATTGAATAAATAACAGCCTTTATTCTTGTAGAAACATCCATAACTCATGTTAATATTTATTATGAATATTTCATATCTATAAATAAAGTTGGGAGCAACCTTATGAGTCAACCTTTTATATCTTTGAATTTTTTACCAAAGAAAAAATTTAAAATTGATCTTGTTGAAGGAGTAACTAAGACCAACTTCTTTTCAATCTGTTATGGCGCATTAACCACCATTGGACTACTGACTTTTATATCTTACGCAACCAACTATGTATTAATAGAAAATCTGTCTTATCAAAGAGATCAAATAGGAACCATTGTTGGTAATTTGCAGGTAGTGGCAGAGATTGTATTATTATGTGTTTTCTTACCCATCGGTTTACTTGCCGATAAGATAGGCAGAAGACCAGTTTATTCATTTGGTATGTTTGCAATGGGCTTGTCTTACTTTCTCTATCCTTTAGCGACTGGAATTGCTGAGTTAACTCTTTATAGAGTGATCTATGCAGTGGGTATGGGCTGTGCTACTGGCATGTTAGGAACAGTCACCGCCGATTACCCACAAAATCATACTCGAGGAAAAATGATTGCAGTTACAGGTATTCTGAATGCTACTGGCGTTATTTTTGTTTCTCTTGTCTTTGCAAGATTGCCTAATAATTTTGCTGAGATGGGTTTTGATCAAATCACAGCTGGTAAGTATGCGATGTGGATTGTTGCAGGAACTTGTTTAGTGACCTCCATTGTAGTCGCTTTGGGTTTGAAGAAAGGAACCCCTACTGAAGAGCAGAAAAAAATACCTTACGTGAAGCAAATTAAAGCCGGCTTAGCTGAAGGAAAAAATCCTAGAATAATGTTAGCTTATGCAGCCGCTTTTGTTGCCAGAAGCGATCTGGTTATTCTTGGAACATTTTTAGTTTTATGGGGAGTAACAGCAGGAGTGGATGCTGGCATGACTACTTCCGAGGCAACTTCTGTAGCTAGACTACTATTTGTAACCTCATCAATGTCAGCACTTATTGCCTCTCCCATAATTGGCTATTTGATTGATAAGTTTGATCGAATTGTAGCTGTTTCTTTTTGCATGGCTATCGCAGCATGTGGATACCTTTCAATGTTTTTTGTTGATAATGTGTTGGATTCTGTATACAGACCCTTATTTGTATTGTTGGGAGTAGGACAGCAATGTGCTTTTTTTGCAGCGACGACTTTGCTTGGTCAAGAAGCACCCACTATGAAACGAGGAGCAGTGGTTGGAGTCTTTAATTTAGCTGGTGCGTTAGGCATTCTTGTTTCGACAGGAATAGGCGGTAGGATCTTTGATTCAATTGGCCCATCCGCACCTTTTATCTTTATTGGTGTTTGTAATATCTTTGTCTGTATATTTGCAATATACGTTAATAAGATAGCTCCCTCTAAGTAGAAAGTAATACTCCTTTATTTTACTTTATGTATATAGGCACTTATTTACCTCTATAGATACAGCCACTTGTGCAAGTTTCTCTTATCTCAATCTTAGATAAAGGAATAGGTGTACCAACCATTCTCTGCCATATCCAGATGGCTAGATTCTCACTGGTTGGATTTTGTAAACCTTCTATTTCGTTTAGGTGAGAATGATCTAAAATTTTTCTTAATGGTTCAAAAGCATTAACAATATCTGCAAAATCAATAATCCAGCCTGTTTGCTGATCTGGCTCACCTTCGATAATAATTCTAATTTTAAAAGAATGACCATGGAGTCTCCCACACTTGTGGCCATCAGGCACATTGGGCAATGAATGTGCTGCTTCTATTCTAAATTCTTTATATATTTCCATAGTAACCTCAATGGCGCGCCCGGAGAGATTCGAACTCCCGACCTTGTGGTTCGTAGCCACACGCTCTATCCAGCTGAGCTACGGGCGCTTAATCTTCATTATAATTCAATTCAGTAGTTCGTGGCGAGTTATGCTTTAAGTTAATTAATAACCTTTCAATTCGATCAGGGTCGTGACAATCAATTAATAAATCCTTGATAGAACCACTAACAAAAATCATTCATAAGGGCTTGCAAGACTAGACAAGCGTCTTTAAAAACTATCTTTTCGTCTTCTTATTTCTGCAAATACTGATTCGTCTGAATGACCAATCATATTTAGCTCTTGTTTTATCTCTGACTCACTTGCTCTAAGAAAAGGATTGGTTAGTTTCT
This sequence comes from Gammaproteobacteria bacterium, assembly GCA_029244925.1. GTDB lineage: Bacteria > Pseudomonadota > Gammaproteobacteria > Steroidobacterales > UBA11654 > CACPJA01. The sequence continues at coordinate 10,928 of JAQWQE010000052.1, forward strand.
CTATTGCCACATTGGTTGGTACAGTCGGAATATCGTTGATTCTTTTTTCTTCCACTTCCTTTATTCTGTCGATTAAATTCTTATTAACTGGATCTATAGTAATAGCAAACTCAGCATTATTTTTTGTGTATTCATGAGCACAATAGAGTTGAGTTTCTTCTGGCCAATTCGAAATAATATTTAATGAATTCCACATCTGCTCAGGTGTACCCTCAAATAAGCGCCCACAACCCATAGCAAATAATGTATCGCCTACAAAAGCTATCTTCTGGTCTTGAAAATAATACACAACATGACCTGTAGTATGACCCGGTGTGTGGTAGCAAATTACTTTATGAATGCCGAAGTAAAAAACTTCTTCATGACCTATTTTTTTATCTATTCCAGGAATCCTTTCTTGATCCATCTCTGGACCTATAATTTGACAATTGGTTTTATTTTTTAGTTCTAGGTTTCCGCCAGCATGATCATAATGATGATGTGTATTTATAATATGAGTGAGATTCCATCCTTTGAAATCTAGGGCTTGCTCTATAGCCGAAACTTCTGGGGTATCTATTGTTGCAGTCAGTTTATTGTCAATATCATGAATTAAGAAACCATAATTATCAGACAGACAAGGAAACATATACATTTCTAGTGGGGATTGATTCATTTCTTATAACTCTACTCTTTAAGTCTAGGCATCAACTCTACTAAGTTACAAGGTCTTGTGCGATGATCCAATTGTTCTGAGATAAGAAGATCCCACCCGTCTTTACAAGCGCCAGGAGAGCCAGGCAGGCAAAATGTAAACGTTCCATTGGCAACTCCTGCAAAGGCTCTGGATTGCAATGTTGATGTTTTAATATTTTTATAAGACAGTGATCTAAACATTTCACCAAATCCATCAATGGTTTTATCCATCAAGGGCAGAATAGCTTCTGGGGTTCCATCATGACCAGTAATACCGGTTCCTCCTGTGGTAATAATTACATGAACGTCTTCTTGGAGAATCCATTGCGATACAATGGATCGTATTTGATAGCAATTATCTTTACAGATTTGACGGTCCATCATGACATGATTTGCATCGGCAACTCTATTGACCAAAAGATCGCCTGAATCGTCTTCTTCCATCGTTCGCCGATCCGATATAGTGAGAATGGCTATATTGACCGATTTAAATTCTTTTTCTATTTCTTTTGACATAAGTTTAAATCATTAAAGTAACCATATTATTTTAGATCTCTTATGTTATCCATCCTTTTAATGGACTAAAAACTTGGAGGAGTGCAAGCGGAGACTATTACGCAATCAATTCCCCCAGTATTTCTGAAGCGATGAGGGATATTACTATTAAAAAGATAGGCATCTCCAACACCAAGAAAGTACGTTTGATCACCAACTGTTAACTCCATTCGTCCTTCCAGTATTAATCCACTTTCTTCTGATTCGTGAGTGAGCATACTTTTTCCAGTATCAGCACCAGGTTTGTATCGTTCAAGAATCATTTGCGGCTGATTATTTTTTAGATTTTGCCCCACTTGCAAATAAGAAATAAGGCCACTGCCTATTTCAATTAATTCATTCTTTCTAAATACCACTTTGTTTTCTTCCGATACATCCATTGCAAAAAAATCACTAATTGAAATGGGTACAGCATCCAAAATTTTCTTCAGTAAGCCTAGAGAAGGATTGGTTTTATTATTCTCTATTAATGAAATAGCGGCATTACTTACATTTGATTTTTTAGCCAACTGCCTTTGTGAGATGTTTCTTTCATCTCTGAGTTTTTTAAGGCGACTTCCGATGTCTATGTCTTTTTCTGGCATGTTAAACTGTTAAATATATTAAACAAAATATCTAAAATACTATTAAAAACAATTATTTATGAAAAATCAATTTAAATATTGTTAAATTTATAAAAAGGTTTAAGGTGTGCTAAATGATTAATTTCTCACAGGAATAACAGCTATGACTAATCCTTTACCAAATTTAGAAGCTTATTGGATGCCTTTTACTGGGAACCGGTATTTCAAAAAGAATCCTAAAATGTTTAAACAAGCTAGCGGCATGTTTTATACATCGTATGATGATAAAAAGATCTTGGATGGTGTTTCAGGTTTGTGGTGTTGTAACGCTGGACATTGCCACCCAAAAATTGTTGAAGCGGTTCAAAATCAAGCAGCAACACTCGATTATGCAACGGCTTTCCAAATAGGTCATCCCACTGTTTTCGAGATGGCTGATAAACTAGTTAATATGGCTCCAGATGGAATGAACAGAGTTTTTTTTACAAACTCAGGATCCGAAGCCGTGGACACTGCATTAAAAATTGCTTTAGCTTACCACCGCGTCAATGGAGAAGGGCATCGAACAAGATTAATTGGAAGAGAAAAGGGTTACCACGGGGTTGGTTTTGGAGGTATCTCTGTGGGTGGTATGTCACCTAATAGAAAAATGTTTGGAGCTATGCTTCCTGGAGTTGATCATTTGAAGCACACTCATAACTTAGAAGAAAATGCCTACACCAAGGGTCAGCCTCAATGGGGTGGACATTTAGCAGATGAATTGGAAGATATTTTAATGCTGCATGACCCATCTACCGTTGCAGCCGTTATCATGGAACCCATTGCTGGTTCAGCAGGCGTATTGATTCCACCGGTTGGCTATCTCAATCGGATTAGAGAAATATGTGATAAACATGGAATTCTAATGATTCTTGATGAGGTAATCACTGGCTTTGGGAGAACTGGACACAGTTTTGGTGCTGAAGCATTCAATGTCAGCCCAGATTTAATGACAATTGCCAAGGGAATGACTAGTGGCATGGTGCCCATGGGTGGGGTTTTAGTTAAAGAGGAGATTTATCAAACATTCATGCAAGGACCCGAGGATGGAATTGAATTTTACCATGGTTATACTTATTCGGGGCATCCATTAGCTGCTGCTGCTGGTTTGGCTACTTTGAAAGTTTATGAAGAGGAAGGTTTGTTTGATAATGCAAAAACTCTTGCACCAGTATTGGAGGAAGAGCTTCAAACCATCAAAGGATCTCCTTATGTTATTGATATTAGAAATTATGGCATGCTTGGAGCCATTGAGTTGCAACCGATTGATGGTAAACCAACCGCAAGAGCTATGAATGTTTTTAGGGAATGTTTTGCAAAAGGAGTTCTGGTTAGAACAACTGGAGATACTATAGCTTTGTGCCCACCTTTAATTGCTAATGAAGACCAGGTTAGAACTGTAGTGAGAACAGTCAAAGAGTCTTTAGATTTAATTGATTGAGTTTTATTCATTATGAAAACTATCAATCATTGGATTCATGGCACTCATCAATCTTCGGCTGCTGATCGCAGAGGTAAAATTTTTAATCCAGCAACGGGCCAAGTGATTGCTGAATTGCCCATGGGCAATGCTGAGGATTTAGAGAAAGCAGTTAATTCTGCTAGTAATGCTTTTCTTGCTTGGTCTAAATCATCGCTTACTAAACGAACTCAGATCATGTTTAGATATAAGCAATTGCTTGAAGAGAACCGTAAAATATTAACTCAATTAATTAATTTGGAGCATGGAAAGGTCCTTTCTGACGCAGCAGGTTCACTGCAAAGAGGCATTGAGGTTGTTGATTTTGCTTGCGGCATACCACATCTTTTAAAAGGCGAGTTCAGTGAACAAGTAGGTACAGGAGTGGATTGCTATAACACTAGACAGCCAATAGGAATCTGTGCTGGTGTTACACCTTTTAATTTTCCAGCCATGGTTCCGATGTGGATGTTTCCAATTGCAATCATGTGTGGCAATACTTTTATTCTGAAGCCTTCAGAGAAAGACCCATCTTGTGCGATGAAGCTAGCCGAGCTCATGAAAGAAGCCGGATTACCAGATGGTGTTTTTAATGTGGTGCATGGGGATAAAGAAATGGTCGATGCAATTCTTGATCATAGAGAAATTAAGACATTTAGTTTTGTTGGATCAACACCAGTGGCTCAATATGTTCATAGCAAGGCCTCTGAAAATGGTAAGAGAGTTCAAGCTTTGGGCGGCGCTAAAAATCATGCGATTGTACTGCCAGATGCTGATATGGAGCAAACTGCGAATGCCATTATTGGGGCTGCATATGGTTCAGCGGGCGAAAGATGCATGGCTATCTCAGTGGTTGTTGCAGTCGACTCTATTGCCGATCAATTTAGGGATTTATTGGTCTCAAAAGCTAATGCTCTTAGTATTGGACCGGGTGATGAGGATAAAAATGATATGGGACCATTAATCACCGCTGAACATAAGCAGAAAGTTTTGCAATACATTGAAGATGGGGTTAGTTCGAATGCTGAATTAGTTCTTGATGGTCGGTCGCACCCCATTGCATCTGAAAACCCTGGTTTTTTTATGGGACCTACTTTGTTTGACCATGTCAAAACCGATATGAAAATATATTTAGAAGAGATATTTGGGCCGGTTTTAGTGATAGTGAGAGTGAAGGATTTTGAAGAAGGTATTGCATTAGCAAACAACCATCAATTTGGTAATGGTGTTGCACTTTTCACTTCAAAAGGATCTTACGCGAGAGAATTTGTTAATAGAGTTCAAGTGGGAATGGTTGGCATTAATATTGCTATCCCAGTTCCATTATCTTTTTATAGTTTTGGAGGGTGGAAGGATTCCATTTATGGTGACTCCAATATTTATGGAGAAGAGGGCGTAAGATTTTACACCAGAATAAAAACCGTAACGACACGATGGCCAGACATTAAAGAAGAGAGCAAAATAGATCTTTCAATGCCAGTTATTGAATAGGAGAAGACAATGTTAATAGGAGTACCTAAAGAGATTAAATCCGATGAATACAGAATTGGATTAACACCAGAGAGTGTCAAAGCCATTACTGAAGATGGGCATGAAGTTATGATTTTATCCGATGCCGGGCTTGGCATTGGTAAAACCAATGAAGAGTATCAAAGCCATGGTGCAATTATTATTGATACCCGAGAAGAGATTTTTGAAAAAGCTGACATGATCGTCAAAGTTAAAGAGCCTCAGCTGGATGAATGCGCTTTATTGAATGAAGGTCAAATTTTATTCACTTATCTTCATTTAGCCCCAGATCCAGAACAAATTAAAGCTTTGCTTGATTCTGGTTCAAAAGCCATTGCTTATGAATCGGTTAAGGCTAAGGATGGCTCATATCCATTGTTAACTCCCATGAGTGAGGTTGCTGGTAGAATGGCTGTTCAAGCAGGAGCAAGTTGTTTAGAAAAAGCGAAAGGCGGTTCCGGGATGCTCATTGGCGGCGTCACTGGCGTGAATTCTGCAAATGTGGTTATCATTGGTGGTGGTGTAGTAGGACTTAATTCCATTGAAATTGCGATTGGGATGAAAGCCAATGTTACAGTTTTGGACAAATCAGCAGAGCGTCTGGATTACCTAGAAACAGTTTTTGGTGATGACTTAAATGCTGTTATTGCAAATAAAGAAAACAATGAAACATTTATTAGTGCAGCAGATTTATTGATAGGTGCTGTTCTTATTCCCGGTGCTTCTGCACCAAAAATTGTGACCAGAGAGTTACTGTTAAAAATGAAAAAAGGTTCAGTCTTCGTCGATGTTGCTATCGACCAAGGAGGCTGTTCTGAGACCAGTCATGCAACGACTCATTCCAATCCTACTTATACAGAAGAAGGCATTCTGCATTATTGTGTGGCTAACATGCCAGGTGCAGTGCCACTGACATCAACGTATGCTTTAAATAATGCGACGTTGCCTTATGTAAAGGCATTAGCAAATCTTGGATTTAAAGAAGCATTAACTAGAGACGAAGGATTAAGGTCCGGTTTGAACGTCTGCAATGGTGAGCTCACCATTGAAGCCGTTGCGCAGGAGCATAATTATAAATTTAAAGATCCAGCTACTATTCTTGCCGCTCTTTAATTTATAATGGCTTTATGACAACAAAGAAAATTTCATATCTGACTCCAATTAGAGATAGTCTGGGAAGACCTCTAAAAGATCTTAGAATATCCGTTATGGATCGATGCAACTTCAGGTGTACATATTGCATGCCAGAAGAGAAATACCATTCCGCTTTCAAATTTTTAGCCTCCAAGGATCGTCTCAATTTTGAACAATTAAATCGATTGACTAGAATTTTTGTGAAATTGGGAGTTCAAAAAATTAGAGTCACAGGAGGCGAGCCTTTACTGAGAGTGAATCTCACTGATTTAATAGGCGATATATCTAGAATTGATGGCGTTGAAGATATTGCTATTACTACAAATGGAGTTCTTTTATCCAAATATGCTTATGAGTTAAAAGCCGCTGGCTTGAATCGCATTACTGTGAGTTTAGATTCAATTGACTCTGATGAATTTAAACTGATGACTGGCGGAAGAGGTTCCTTGGAAAGAGTCCTGAAGGGTATTGATGAGGCAGCTATGGCTGGCTTTAAAAATATTAAAGTCAATGCGGTTATCAAAAAAGGTGTGAATGATAAAAATATTTTAAAAATGGTTGAGTATTTCAGGTCAAAATCCATTGTTTTAAGATTCATTGAATACATGGACGTAGGCAATATTAATCATTGGCAACAGGAAGAAACTCTAGCCAGCAAAGAAATAATCAAA
>JAQWQE010000070.1 GCA_029244925.1 Gammaproteobacteria bacterium
CAAAACAATTCATTAGTTTTGGAAAAAACTTTGGATCATTAGAGATCCATCCACTTATCCCTACCCTGCCCGGTCATCCAGAGATAATAGAAATGAAGAGCTTAGAAACTGGTCCTGCGCCAATGGCTAGAAATTCAGAAGTATGGCACTCAGATATGAGTTATACAAAAGTGCCTCCTTACGCTGGAATTCTAAAAGCTATGGATATCCCTGAAAGTGGAGGCAATACCATGTTCTTAAATGCTGCCTTAGCCTATGAAGCATTATCGGGAAGTATGAAAAAATTCTTATCCAAACTAAAAGCAGTTCATTCGATTGTAAAAACAATGAATAATGAAGAGCTATTGGATAGTAATTCACTAAAAAGATTTATCATGATGAATGAAAAACTCCCTCCAATTGAGCATCCTGTTATCAGAACGCATCCAGAAACTGGAAAGAAATTAATATTTGTAAATGAAATATTTACATCTCATATTTGTGGCTTAAATACCAATGAAAGTGATTCAATTTTGCAGTTCCTATACAGGCATATTCACAACCCTAATTTCCAGTGTCGGTTTATTTGGCAACAAAATTCAATTGCATTCTGGGATAATCAGATCACTCAACACTATGCAGTTGCAGACTATAGCAGTCTGAGAACGATGCATAGATTGACTGTTGATGGAACACATAAACCTAGGTAAATATTATGAAATATAATCTATTAGGAAATTCAGACTTAAAAGTCCCAGTCATTACTCTAGGTGCACTCAATTTTGGTTCCTTCTGTGATGAAGAAACAAGTATAAATACTATTCGAGCTGCAATTGATAATGGAGCAAACTGTATTGATACAGCCCCAACCTATGGAGGAATGAGAGGTAATTCTGAAGAAATCACAGCAAAAGCAATCAAAAATGATCGTGATAAAATTATTATTGCTACCAAGTTTGGTACCGACCCATCCACTGGAAGATCTTCAATCCAAGGTGGAGGTACAAAAGAATATATAGTTAAAGCGGTTGAAGACAGCCTCAAGAGACTAGAGACGGATTATATAGATTTATATCAAATGCACTTCCCCGATAATGAAACACCTATAGATGAAACATTAGAAGCTTTAGATGAGTTAATTAAATCAGGTAAAATAAGATATATAGGCTCTTCTAGCTTTGCCTCATGGCAAATCTCTGAAGCAGGATGGACAGCTTTAACCCAAGAATTCAAACAGTTTATCTCCATGCAAAATCGTTACAGTATTCTAAATAGAGATATGGAGGAAGAGATAGTGCCTGTTTGTGCAAAACACAATGTCAGTATCCTGCCTTTTTTTCCATTGGAAAGTGGCCTACTTACAGGAAAATTTAAAAGAAATGAGGAACCACCTAAAGGCACAAGGTTAGCTTTATGGAGGGGTGCTTTTGTGAGCGATAGTAAATTTGATGTTATTGAAAAACTTGAGGTTTTTGGAAAAACGATAAATCGAAATATTTTAGAACTTTCTTTGGCATGGGTTGCACAACAAAAACAAGTCGGTTCAGTTTTAGTAGGTGCTACTAGTCCTGAGCAAATAAAACAGAACATCGATGCGATTTCATGGGAAATGACAGAGAGTGAACTGGAAGAAGTTAATACAATTGTTTTAGGTAATTAGATGCCAAATCAAATTGGCCAAATTATAGGTATTGCTAAAAGACAAGCTAAAAGAGCAAAAATGGAAACCCTAAGTCATACTCATGTTAGTTGTGAATATGGTTTAGAAGGTGATTTTAGAGGAAAGCCAGGTCCAAGACAATTCAGTATATTAACCGAGGAAGGATGGCAATTAGCTTGTGAAGAATTATCGCAAGACATTCATTGGACTGTCAGAAGAGCAAACTTATTTATCAAAGGTTTGGATTTAAAACAGAGTGTTGGTAATCGTCTAATAATTGGAGATCTTATTCTAGAGATTACAGATGAGCTTGATCCTTGCAGTAGAATGGAAGAACAAGTTATTGGTCTTAGGAAAGCATTAATTGAAGATTGGAGAGGCGGAGTGCTGTGCCGTGTAATTAATGGAGGAGCGATAAAAATTGATGATAGAATTACTTTAGAGTAGAGACTTATTTTTCTTAAAAAAGATTTAGACCATAAAAAATAATACGATCAAACCGTCAATAAAGAGTAAATCTCTCTCTGAGATTTTAGGCATTAATACAAAAAATATTCCGATTACAAATATCTTTGATAATACCTTTAATGCAAAAACTAACGGTCTATTCATTGCTCGAAAAGGGATCCAGAATCATGGACTAGATTTTCTTAGCAAACTCAATGAAGATAATGTATCAGCTATTATTTTTGATGAGAGAGATAAAGAAAGACTAAACAATATACCCAAGGATGTCTTAGTTCTACCGATTAAAGACTTAGAAAGAAAGATTGGAAACATCACTAATAATTTTTTTAATTATGATGACAGTCATCTAAAAATATCAGCCATTACAGGCACTAATGGAAAAACTACAACCTGTCATTTAGTTCATAAAGCCATTACATTAATGAATAAAGAGTCAGCCCTTATAGGAACATTAGGTTATGGGATAGAAGAACCTTATAAAAATACTTCTCTTACAACCCCTAATTGCATAGAGTTGCATCAAATTATTAACGATTTAATTGAACAAAATATTGAATACATTGCTCTTGAGGCCTCCTCACATGGTCTATCGCAGAATCGGCTATCTGGAATTAATATATCAACAGCCGCATTCACTAATCTAACTCATGATCATCTGGATTATCACAAAGACCTTAAAGAATATGAAAACTCAAAACTTATGCTATTTAATGATATTGATATTAAGAAAGCTGTAATTAATATTGATAACCCTTTTGGAAAAAGGATTTCTGAAAACATCCCTAAATCTATTGATAAGTTGGATGTGTCACTAGAAGGCTCGACAAAATCAAAACCTGTAATCAATGGAACTATTAAGCAACATGATAGCAACGGTTTGATCATTGATGTAGAAAGTGATTTTGGAAAAGGCCAGATAAAAAGCCCGTTAACTGGTAGGTTTAATGCTCAAAATCTTCTTTTATCATTAGGCATACTCTTAAGTGAAGGCTTCCAACTAGATAATATTATAAATGCATTTCAATTCATCCCCCTACCCCCTGGAAGAATGCAATCAATTAATGGTTTTGGGGAACAAAAGATAATCATTGATTATGCTCATACGCCAGATGGGCTTGAACATAGCCTCAGAACAATAAAAGAAATCTACCATGGAAAAGTATGCGTTGTTTTTGGATGTGGTGGTGATAGAGATAATAAAAAAAGACCATTAATGGGCTCTATGGCAGAGAAATATGCTGATGAAATTATTATCACAGACGATAATCCAAGAACAGAATCACCAAAAAATATAATAAACGATATTTTAAATGGGATTCATGATAAAAAAAGAACTCAAACAATCTCAGACAGACATGAGGCAATTCTTTATGCTTTAAAAACTTCTAGTTACAATGATATTGTTTTAATAAGTGGTAAATGCCATGATGAAAAACAAATCTATAGAACAAAAGAATATGATTTCTCTGATCGTCGATGCGTAGAAGAAATATTAAAAATTAAGTAATTGAATGGCTTGATAAGGATTCTCAATAAAAAATATAAATCACATAATTAATTCTCTTGAGACACAGAGAATCTTAGTCATTGGATTAGCAGAAACTGGCTTATCCTATGCGAATTATTTTGCAAATAAAAAAATCCCTTTAATCTTTAGTGATGACAATAAACGTCCAAAAAAGTTAAATCAAATTAAGAATCTATATCCTGATGCTAGTTATTATCTGGCAGGCAATATATGCAAAGAAGACTATACTTTAATATTGATATCGCCTGGTATTTCTCCATCACATAAGTTAATCAAAAAGGCTGTAAAACAAGGTATACCGATACTTACAGATTTAGATATCTTTTGTGCATTCAATAATTCTAAAAAGATAATTGTCACTGGAACCAATGGCAAAACTACAGTGACTACTTTGATTGATAAGGTTCTTTCTGCCTCAGGAGCTAATAGTATTATAGGGGGTAATGTATTCCCACCTATATTAGATTTAATAAATAAAAAGGCAGATATCTTTGTAATCGAAGCTTCTAGCTTTCAACTTCATTACTCAAATAATATTCATGCTGATATCTCAGTTATTCTAAATATTACTAAAGACCATTTAGATTGGCATTCGTCAATTGATCAATATCGGAAAGCAAAATTAAAACTCTCGTACTGCTCTGATAAGATCGTGATAAATTCAGATGATAATAATATAAATATCAGCAATCATAATTCATCAAAGATTCTAAGATATGGGATTGAAAATCAAGAAAAGACTGACTTCACATTTGATAAAACAAAAGAATTATCAACAATTAATTATAAAAAAGAAGAGTATTTAACAATTAATAATCCTTATCTAGATTTTTATCACAATAAGAGTAACCTTCTTGCCATCACTGCTATTTGCCATTTACTCAATGTGAATAAAACTATTTTGAAAATAGAATTTGAAAAATTTAAAGGGTTGCCACATCGTATGCAAACAGTGACAACAGATGATGCTATTCAATGGGTTAATGATTCTAAATCAACTAATTCATCTTCTTTATATGCTTCAATTAAAAGCTTTAAAAGAAACATTATCTTAATCATGGGTGGCGATGATAAGGGTTCTGAATTTGATCAATTGGTGTCAAATCTAGAAGAATCCTCTGTAACAAATATAATCCTTATCGGAAACAGTAAAAAAAAGTTTCTGTCAATTCTAGAAAATAAAATCAGCTGTACAATTGCTAATGATTTAAAAGCAGCTGTTTATATTGCAAAAGATTTAGCTGAAGAAAATGAGGTTATACTCTTTTCGCCAGGCTGCTCTAGTAAAGACATGTTTAATGATTATATCGATCGTGGTAATACTTTTATACAAACGGTTAATGACTGGACTTCAAAAAGATGAATAATCTTTCGAACTTAAAGCGTATTCATATGATTGGCATTGGTGGTGTTGGTATGTCTGGTATAGCCGAGCTGATGATGAATATGTCTTTTACTGTTACTGGCTCTGATATAACAATGAATCATGCCGTAAAGAGGCTTTTAAATATTGGGATATCTGTAACAATTGGTCACGATAAGAGCAATATTACAGATGCAGACATTGTTGTTTATTCATCAGCAATAAAGAAAGATAACTGTGAAATACAGGCTGCTCAATCAAACAATATTCCTCTAGTAAAAAGAGCTGAAATACTCTCATACTTAATGAGTCTAAAAAAGGGTATCACGATATCAGGTTCACATGGTAAGACTACAACAACCTCTTTAGTGGCACATATCTTTTCGGAAGCAGGATTGGATCCAACTTATGTTATTGGAGGAAAACTAAAAAGTGATGATGGTAATTCGAGATTTGGTCTAGGGGATTATTTTATTTCTGAAACCGATGAAAGTGATAAATCTTTTCTCTATTTTAACCCATTGATTTCAGTCATAACCAATATTGATAGAGATCACCTGGAAGCTTATGAAAATAGCATGATTGAATTAGAGAATGCATTTATAGAACAAGCTAATAACACGGCTCTAGAAGGCTATGTAGTCATTTGTAATGATGATATTAGATCAAGATCAATTACCAAAAAAATTAACAGAAAAATAATATCTTATGGCTTTTCTACTGATTCGGATGTCATGGTAAACAATTATAGGTGTGGTGTAAAATCAAGTACTTTTGATGTAACGATTAAAAGTGAAACGATTACATTTTCAATAGAAACCATCTTGACTGGGAAACACAATGCTCTAAATACTCTTGCAGCAATAGCTATAGCTTCTGTACTGGGTGTAAATATTGATAAAATTCAAAAAGCCTTAAAATCTTTTTCAGGTATCTCAAGACGCCTTGAGGTAATGGGTAAATACTCAAACAAGGAAGAGGATATTATTCTTATTGATGACTATGGACACCATCCAACAGAAATAAGAAATACTGTAAATGCTATTAAAGAAATGTGGCCCCACAGAACAATCACCTTGATTTTTCAACCCCATCGTTTCTCAAGAACTAAAGATCTTTTGGAACAATATATAAATGTTCTTAGCGATGTTGATTTCCTTTATTTACTTGATATTTATGCAGCAGGTGAAGTAGCTATTGAAGGCATTGAAAGTAAAATCCTCATTAATAAACTTCATGATTATTCTCCGAATTTCAAAGGAACTTATATTGAGAATAAAGGAGATCTAATGACCAAGATTACGATTTCTGAATTGAATAATGATGTCTTGCTAGTAATGGGTGCAGGAAGTATAGGGTCTTATGCTGCAGATATTCATACACTATTGTCTAATAAACTAAATAAATAAAGTGAAGATTAATAAATATTCAGCCTTGGGAAATGACATAGTGTTAGTGGAATTCTCTAAGAATGATTTAATCATAGATAATTCAGCTATTCATAAATTATTAATCCAAAAAAATATTAAGTATGACCAATGGATATTAATTAAAGGATTGATTGATAATCAGAATCACTTTGAAGTAACAATATTCAATCAAGATGGGAGCACAGCAGAGAATTGCATGAATGGAGCACTTTGCTTGACTAAACATCTAGAAAATATCTTTAAGAATTTAAATGAGGAACTTAGTATTAAAACTGTCTTTGGTCAATGGAAGATCAAACCCGTAAATGAAGAAAAATACTCAGTTAGAATGAAACTCCCAACCAATAAGAGATTGGATAATCTACCAAAAGAAACAAACAATCTAGGTCAATATAGAGTGGCCTTATCAAACAATAACAACATTGATTTTTCATTCATAAACATTGGTAATCCTCATGCTGTAATCTTCTCTGAAGATATAGCGTCTGATCCATTAATCTTATGGGGCGATGACCTACAACAATCAAAATATTTTCCCAATGGAGTTAATTTAAGTCTTGCCTCAATTAAAAATAAAGAAGCCATGCATATGAGAATATACGAACGAGGTGTAGGTGAAACCATGGCTTGTGGCAGTGGTGCTTGTGCTGCTGTTATGGCTGGTATAGAACAAGGATATCTAAACCATAAAGTCTCTGTAATCTTTAAAAATGGGACCTTGAATGTTAGCTATAATCAATACAACAACATAATTGAAGTCATAGGTTCAGCTAATTATTTGGGTGAAATCTATACATAAATTAATAAAACTGTTCCATAACTTGATAGATTTCAGTGCCTTGCATAACACTGCTACTTGGATAATGTGTTAATACAATGCAATCTTCATTTGCTAACACCTCATATTTTATTGATTCTTCTAAAAAATAGTTTTCAAAATTAATACCAATTGCTAAAAGATCTCCCTTTTTTATAAGTTGTCCTGGTTTAGCAATAAAATCATAGAGTCCAGCCTGTTTCGCAAAATAGGACTTATAATCTTTTTTATTGCACTTTATAATTTTATATTCAGACTTAGTCTCACTGTTTCGAGTCAACCCTTTGTGAGATAAGTATTTAAGAATATATTCCAAGTCTTTTGATGCTTCCTCAATTGAAATCCTTTCTTCCCCTCCTAGTTCCAATGTATAAGACTCAAAATCAATATTGAATACTCTTCCCAGATCAGAAAAAATATTACGTAGATTAACCCAAGTTATAAAAGCAGCTTCATCCATAGAACCACCAAACTTATCTCCAATGATAAGATGAAATGGAAATGGTAAGGCACTACTCCTCTCTGCTAAATATTCTGGTGCATAGAGGTATCTAGTAGCAACACCAGCAGTATGAAGATCAAGAACATAATCAGCATTGATAGCAAGTTGTTGAAGAATTAAATGAAGATGACCATTCTGACTAGAACCGTATTTGGATTCTGTAATCTGATCGACTAATAAATCTTCCATCAGCTTTTTGTATTCAACATTAATGATCGATTCACTGCTGTTTAAGTGTTGTTTTGCAAAAAGGTGAACTTTTTCATTATTTTCAGTGAAATTATAATAGCTACGATTCCAATTATCCCCAGTGCCTGCATTAAATCTTCCAAATGTGTAAGGGCCCATTTTTGTGTTTATTGCCAAAGGATTGGCTGTAGGAATAATCCTAATGGAGCCTTTGATGTCGTTGGATTCTAAATAATTGAGTAACTGGTATAAAACAGCATTACCTTGATGCTCAGCACCATGCATACTGGCCTGTATATAGCACTTAGGACCCTTCTCTGGTCCCTCTACATCAATCACTCTAATATACAAATCATCGCCACTAGGGAGACCTTGTACTGGTATTTTATATTTATTAAACGTATTCATTACACTAACCAATCAGAAGAAGACTGAACATCCCTCAATATTGAGAAATGACCATCTAAAAGTATAACTTCTGCTGGTAGATTATGGCAAAGAAAATAAGGCATTGATTCCGTGAACCCATAAGCACCGACTTGAGAAAAAACCAACCAATCACCAACATTAATATCTTCTGGTAACTGATAGACACCCATTTTATCTAATGCAGTGCACAAAGGACCGTGTAAATGAAATTCTATTGAAGCCTCATTGCTTTCTCTGAATGACTCACAGGGAAACTGATTGCCTGTTAGTGCAGATCTGGCTAGGTGATTAATCCCCCCTTCCAGCACTAAGATTTCTTTTTGGCGTACTGTTTTTCTATCAGTCACTTGAGTAAAGTAATGGCCATATGGTCCAGTACAGTATCTGCCTGGCTCTAACCATATAGAATCCAAAGAGAATTCATTTTTTAACTTCAGCACCAAATCATTAATATCGTTAAAATCAATATCTTTATCAGCCTTATCATAAGGAATACCAATTCCACCTCCTAAATCAATTACTGCCATATTAATTTTAAGATCTTTTGATAATGCATTCATTTCTACAATAATCTTTCTCCAAATGCTCTCAAGGTTTTGTAAATCGAGAATATTGCCCCATTGAAATACATGAAATCCTAAAATATTTATATTCTTGAATTCCGTATAGTCAATTTTTTTCCAAGCATCAGGATCCAAACCAAAAGGAGTAATTTGGTCACCGCCTAAAACAGATTCCCCTGCACCCCATTCTAGTTGAACTCTTAAAAGTACTTTTTGTTTAATATTTAATTCATTGATTATCTCATTTAGCCAAATCAGCTGATTAATGCTCTCTAAAACAATAATTTCGACATTACTTTTTATTAATAATTTCAAGTACTCTTTTGTTTTAGAAGGTCCAGTTGATAAAATCCTACTCCCAGGAATACCATTACCAAGAGTTTGGCTGAGTTCACCTGAACTTGAAATATCAACACCAAAGGAAGTATCACTTATCGCATTAAGAATAGCTGAGGCTGGATTTGATTTGCAGGCATACCATAACTTCAAAGCATCATCCTTAATTTTACTCATTGATTTTATATGCATCTTAAACCCATCAACATCGTAGTAAAAGAATGAGGAGTCAAGATCCTTAATAACCTTAGCTAACCCTAATTTATGGTTATCTTTTAATTTCATTTTGATTCCTATCTTAAGTATTCTTCTAATTCTATAGAGGCATCAGTTTTTGAATCTCGATACTTAACAATGAGAGCACAGTTAATAGAAATATCATGACTGCTTGCCCAAGATAGCTTTGAATTAATAGGCCTAGTACCGGGAACAACAATCGCATTCTCCGGAATGGCTTCACCTTTGGGTAGCACTCTTTCATTTATGCAATCGTAAACAGGGACGCCTTGGGATAATACAACCCCTGGAGCAATGATTGCTCTTTTTGAAACTTGCACCCCTTCTACTATAATTGAACCAGCCCCAATAAATGCATCATCTTCTATGATGACAGGTGTTAAGCCAATGGGTTCCAAAACACCGCCAATTTGAACTCCTGCTGAGAGGTGGACATTTTTTCCTATTTGAGCACAAGAACCGACCAAAACATGGGAGTCAACCATCGTCCCAGTGTCAACATAAGCACCAATATTGATGTAAGAAGGAGGAACGACTATAACGCCTTCTGCAATATAAGAGCCCACACGAATAGAACTACCACCCGGAACAATCCTAACATTGCTGTCCAAACTAAATTTTTGTGTAGGAACACTTTCTTTGTCAAAGAATCCAGGGTATCCCTGATCAGTATAGTCAATTAGTTTACCCTCTTTGAAAGCCTCCAATATTGACTCCTTAACAGCAATATCTGCTTCCCACTTACCATGGACCTTATTTGCAGATCGAATTTCTCCCAGCTCAAGAAGTTTAATGGCTTCTTTCCAATGCATTTTAGTCATTTACATAGCCTCTCATATAATTAGATTAGATCCAGTTTTTCAAGTTCATTGTTCAAAACATCAAAGTGCTTCTCACCCAATGGTGTTAAAGGCAGTCTTATACCCTTCTCTATCAGACCCATCTTAAAAAGTGCATATTTTACCGGTATGGGATTTGATTGAATAAAAAGTACTCGATTGATTTCACTTAAGACTTCATTGATTCTTTCTGCTTCTGCTTCTGAATCTTTATCTTTTGCGGTTTTACACATGCTAGAGACCAATGCAGGAAGTAGATTCGAGGTTACAGATATACTGCCATGACCGCCTCTCTTAATGAATTCACAGGATGTCTCATCATCGCCAGAATACAAACAAAAAGTATTGTTTTGAATCTCAAAGGCACATAATTTATTAAGTTGTTCAAAGATCTCCATATCCCCTGTAGCATCTTTTAATCCAATGATATTTTGATGTTGAGCTAATTTAGAAACTGTTTTAGATTCAATATGTACTGCTGTTCTAGAAGGCACATTGTATAAAATCTGGGGTATTTCAACTGAATCTGCAATTGACATATAGTGTTGATATAACCCTTCCTGATTTGGCTTATTGTAATAAGGAGTTACTAATAATACTGCATCAACGCCTAGATCCTTAGCAGAATCGGTAAGGTATATAGCCTCTTTGGTAGCATTAGCTCCTGTACCTGCTATCAGTGGAATTCGTCCATCAATTTTTTTTACAAAAAATTCGATAATCTCTAAATGCTCAACTACCTCTATGGTTGCTGACTCACCTGTAGTACCAACAGCTACAATACTTGATATCCCATTATCAATCTGCATTTCAATCAATGATTCAAGAGATGAATAATCAATATCTCCATTCTCCCTCATGGGCGTAACAATGGCTGTGATTGCTCCTGTAATCTTCATAATACTTTTTTCCTTAATAATAATTTCTAAGCGTCTTGACGCAACAACGTTCCAAATTCATGAATACCAAAATCTAAATCGACTAATAATTGTGTTGCTTTAATGGCGCCATTAGCAAAGACAGCTCTATTATTGACTTCATGAGAGATAGTTATTTTTTCATCCTTAGTATTCATGCTTACTGAATGAAAACCTATGATATCGTTTTTCCTTTTATGTGTTATTTCAATTCTATCGTCTAGAATCTCAGCAAACCTAAGAGCAGTTCCACTGGGCGCATCTAATTTCTCATCATGATGCTCTTCATGAATTAGAAATTTATACTCAGGATAAATTGATTTTAGTCTTGTAAAGTTATTGTTCAAAACATCATTCAATGTATTAATTCCAATGGAAAAGTTGGCTGACTTAATCCATCGACATTTTCTTTTTTTAACATCCATAAAAAGAGACTCATCCCATTGAAAGCCTGTAGTACCTATGACAAGAGGTATTTGTGAATCAATTAATACAGGGATTAAGGTTTTAAATACAGGGCCATTTACAAAACAAATCCCAGCATCATAGTTTTTTAGTGCTTCAAGAGAGATTCTATTTTTAGAATCAAATACACCATAAGTAGCATTGTTCTCTTTCAAAAGATCAATAACATGAGAACCGGTTTTCCCTTTTCCTATAACGGCATATTTCAAAACAATCTCCTACAAAAAAAAACCCAGCATTTAAGGCTGGGCGTCAAACGAAAAAAATAGACAACTCCCAGCTATATGGCTGGTTTAAGTTTAGTTTTGTTGTTCCTTAATATTTTCATCGAGGGCTCATTATATATATCCATCAGTCAATGTATATAAAAATATTTATGCATCAGGTTTATTCTTTCTCTATTGGAAGATTGGCACTATTCCATGCAAGCATATCACCATCAACATCTATTAACGTTCTAAACCCTTCATCTGATAACCGATCCAAAACTAATTTTGCTCTTTTTCCACTTCTGCAATAAACCACCACTTTCTTGCTTTTATAGTCAGCAATAAGACTAATATCAGATAGCAATAGATCATGAGGAATATTGATAGAATTCTTAATTCTTCCAGAATTAAATTCCTCTCTTGTTCTCACATCAAGCAGAATAAGAGATTGATTAGTTTGATCGAGTTCTTCCTTTAATTGTTTAACGGTTAGCAGGTCAATGGCATACAAATTAGAACTGAATAAAAAAAGTGTTAATAAAGTAAGTGTATTTCTCATAATCTAGTGAATTGCATTCAGTATCTGATTGAGTTCGACTAAATTACCATCAGGATCATAGAATTTTGAAACGCTGACTTTAATAATACTAGAGCCATTATAAGAAGGGTACTCAGTATAAGTTGGTTCTTGTATTATCTCGATTCCAGGCATTGAAGTGATTTTAGTCCATCGACTTTCTAAATCATTGGTATTAAAAACTAAAACAGTATTCTGGGGAGTAAATCCCTCTTTACGAATGGGTTTCTTTTTCACTTCAGCATTTGGATTGTTATATTCATAATCGACTAAACCCAAAACACCAACCAAATCTTCTGTAGTTTTTAAGAAAATGAGTCTTATTTCTTTCTCCCCTCTTTCTATAATCTGATCGTAAATTAAATCCATGCCAATAGAATCTCTATACAGTGCTAGAGACTTCTCAATATCTCTCACAATCAAAGTTGCCCTTCGCAGAACTAAATCTTCTGCTACTATATCATTACTTGGTTGCTTCTTAGTATCAATATTTCCATCGCTAAATACTGGATTTACAAACAGCAACATTGCTATTATTAAAATATATTTCATTCAATATTCCTTTATTTTTTCCAATTTTCTTTGAAGTATGGTGAAAATAAAAATACAGGAAAAATAAAAAATAATTCCAAATAAATAATTTTGACAAAATCTACAGGACCTTTAAATCCTTTAAAAGGGACCGGCTCAAACCTATGGCCAATGCCTTGGATAATAACACTGAGAACAATTAAAAATACACAAGATAAAGCAACTGTATAATTTTGAATAATGAGACAATAGAAAAAGCCTATGTTGCCAGAAATGAAGGTTGAGGACCCAATCACATGAATGACTAAATTGATTTTATTTTGATGCAAATTTTGATAAAACTCTAAATCACTATTTTTAATCATTTTCATCCTTTTAACTTACTCATCAAATGCTCGCTCCATTAGTTTTAATTGTTGCAACTGAGTATTAATTGATTCTTGCATCTGAATGGAAATATCTTTATTGTCAGACAATTGAGAGAATCGATCTATAGCAACTTTCGTTTCTCCTTTACTCATTGCAATTAATCCACCATACCATAGAGCTTGAGGATTAAAAGGCTCTATAGAAAGAGCTTGATTGATAAGGACTTCAATATCTTCAGGAAAATTACTGGACTGACTCATCAATCCAGACTCAACCAGACCCAATAAAATAATAAAATCACCCTTCGGTGTAAGTTGATAAGCATTTTGAAAGTAATTAAATGCTTTGTCATAGAGTTCCATTCTAAGATAGGCGCTACCAGCAAGTTTTAGTGCCTCCACATCTTCTGGGTTATTCAATAAGTATTGATCCATTTCTTTTAAGATGGATTCAATATTATTAACTTCCAAATTGGATTTCCAATCGTAATTTGATACTTGTGAATAATTGATGAAAAAAAACAAAGTAAGCAAACAAGCTACCAGAAGGACTTGCAGAGGTTTCTTAAAAATTGGTATAAAAAGTAATGATATAAGTAAAGATAAAACAGAGAAGACGATATATATTGAATATTCCATTTGTAATTTAGTTACTTATTTTCCTGTACCAACCAACTATAAGAATTAAAAGAATGATGGGTGAAATCCATAACAAAAGTGTTTTTTGACTAAAAACTGGCTGATAAAGTACAAAATCTCCATAACGATTTAATAAATAATTCTTGATTTCATATTTTGTTTTTCCTGCAATCACCTGTTCCAATATTTGAGCCCTAAGATCTTTTGCTAAATCAGCATTAGATTCTGCAATCGATTGATTTTGACACACCAAACATCTAACTTCTTGAATAATAGATTGATACATTTCTTGCTGATCAGCAGTTGGTTGTTCTTCAGCTGATATCAAGCAATTAGAATTTATGAGAAGAAACAATACGATTATTGAATATTTCATTGCTTCAATTCCTCAATTAGGGGCTTAATCTCATTGGTCCAAATAGGTAGAGTTAGAGGACCGATGTGTTTGTATCGAATAATACCATCCCGATCAATTAAAAAGCTTTCTGGTGCGCCATAGACACCAAAGTCAATGGCGGTGTTCCCTATAGGATCTGATAATATTTCTTGATATGGATTACCTAATTCATCCAACCATTGAATTGCAAGTTGATCTTGATCTTTCCAATTAATACCAATAATGGGTAGATTGATAGAAGGTTCTTCAGCTAATGATAAAAGCAACTGATGTTCTTCCTTACAACCAACACACCAAGTTGCCCAGACATTAATCAATGCTACTTCTCCTAAAATGTCTTGATCAGTAACCGTGGTATTTTCACCGAGTCTGGTTAAAGAAAAGTTGGGCATATTTTTTCCTATCAATGGTGATGGTATATCCATCTCATCTTGAAATAGACTTTTTAATAAAGAAATAAAAAGAACTAAGAATAAAATAATAGGTAAATATCGTTTCATCTTTAACTCATTGATCGAGTTAGTGGTTTAGCCAGATAGATTCGAACCAAGCCACCTAAAATCATAATAAATGGTCCCAACCAAATAAGCCTAAGCAAAGGCTTGTACTGAAGATGTAAGCTCCAAGAATTTCCACCCAATTCTTCCCCTAAGGCTACAAAAAGATCCCTGCGAAGGCTCGATTCAATGCCAGCTTCAGTCATAGATGGAGAGTTAGTATCATAGATTCTTTTTTCAGGATAAATTATTGCTATCTCTTGTCCATCCAATGAGATTTCTACTGTTGCAGTTTTTGCGTCGTAATTAGGACCTTTGTTGTTATTAACTTCAACTAATTTAAAAGTGTAATCACCGACTTTTGTAGATTGACCTAAGCGAAGACTTTCATCAAATGTTATCCCATATGAACTGGTAACTGTGACACCTAGGATTGTTAAACCTAAACCAATATGGGCCAGCGACATAGGCAATACCTTGATAATATCTCTGAATACAAAAGTCTTTCTAAAGATTGGAGAAAGACCCGATATCAGCGTCCAAAAAGCCAAGATAATACCAATAGTCGTCAATAAATTTGAATAATCAAACACTATAAATGCGGTAACTAGCCCTGCGATCAAACTCAAACCCAATACCCATTTTATGCTGCTTACCATATTTTTACTTGTAAAATTCCATGTGGAAAAAACACCTAGGCCTATAAAAAAGACTAAAGGTAAGAATGGAAATAAGATCACAAAATTAAAATAAGGTGGGCCTACTGATATTTTTCCAGCATCCAACATTTCAACAATCAGTGGGTAAAGGGTCCCAATTAATATAAGAGCAGCAGCGGAACATAAAAAAACATTATTAAGCAGCAATAGTGATTCTCTGGATAAAATTTCCAGTGATCTTTTTTCTCCTTTCTTTACTCTAAGTGCATAAATAATTAAAGCACCGCCAGTAAGAACACCGATTAAAGCTAGTATAAACATGCCTCTCTCTGGATCTGAGGCAAAAGAATGCACTGATATTAATACTCCTGATCTCACCAGAAATGTTCCCAGCAGACTTAATGAAAATGCAATGATTGCTAATAAAACACTAAATCCATTGAATAATTTTTGTTTTTCAGTAACTACTAATGAATGCACTAAAGCGGTAGCAACGAGCCATGGCATTAGTGAGGCATTTTCAACTGGGTCCCAGAACCACCAACCGCCCCAACCCAATTCATAATATGCCCACCAACTTCCCAATGCGATGCCACCAGTTAGAAATAGCCAAGCCGTAATACACCAGACTCTAGCAATTCCAGCCCATTGGTGATCATTGATAGTGATTAAAGAAGCGATGGCCAATGAAAATGGAACCGCTAACCCAACATAACCTGCATACAGTATAGGGGGATTAATGGCTAAAGCTGGATCTTGCAATAATGGATTTAATGATCTGCCTTGTTCTGGGAATGGAAACAATCGCTCAAAAGGATTGGATGTATAAAGGATGAATAAAATAAAACAAAAACTAACCAATCCCATAATAGCAACGGCTCTTAGTTTTAGAATTTCAGTCTGATCATTAAATTTTCTAGAAAAAGAAAGCAATACACCCCAAAGTGATAATAGGAAAATCCATAATAATAATGAGCCTTCATGAGCTCCCCAAACAGCAGCAATTTTATATATATTCGGTAAATTAGTATTTGAATTTGATGCTATATAAAGCACTGAAAAATCATCAGTTAAAAAACTGTAGGCCAAGCAAACCATTGCTACAAATAAAGCTGAAGAATGAACTGCGCTTAGATTATATACAACGCCTGAATTAATAATACTTTTTTTATAAAATCCAATACCTATACAAAATTGTAGTAAAGAAGTAGCTAATGCAACTATTAAAAGAATCTGACCAATTTCAGGAATCATGATCCCGCTTTCATTTGATCAAGAGGTTTAATATTAGGTGGC
>JAQWQE010000077.1 GCA_029244925.1 Gammaproteobacteria bacterium
GCCACCATAATCCTTCCTGCATCAACAACCCTTTCAATAATTGAAGTATTGTTGATGGATTGTTTAAGCACTTCTATTTTGCAGTTGTTCAGTATTAATTCTGAAATTTCAGAGGTTTTATCAATTGTGGTCAACTGGACAATCTCTAGATTAGGATCGTCAGCACTCACAATAAAGATCGTTCCTTTCATATTGGTAAGTATAAAATGAGAAGCATTAAGAGGATCAATGACGAATAATGATCTCCCACTTGCAGTATTGCCATCGATAACAATGCCGGCATTTTCTCTTGAGGCAATATACTCACTAGCGCCAAAACCAAAATGTAATTGATTACTAGAAATAGCATTAAGGTATTTGGTTTTTTGATCCATAGAGCCAGCTAACATAATGGCCATGGGCGCCATCACATAAGACCCAACATAAGGGACTGGAGCAATCCCAGCACCTAAGGACTGTGACACTGCTGAGGCGTACAATAAATCCAAACCAAGACCGCCATACTGTTCTGGGATAATAAGGTTATTGATACCCAGTTCTATAAGTCCCTGATGAATGTCATCAGCAAACCTTTGATTATCTCCTTTGGCATATTCACGAACAGCTTCAATGGTGACATTGCCTTCCAAATATTTTGCAATTGAATCTTGGAAAAATTGTTGTTCTTCCGATAGGCCAAAATACATGATTAAGCCTCCTTAATTTTTGGAGCTCTAGGCATGCCTAAACCTCTTTCGGAAATAATGTTCTTTTGAATTTGACTGGTGCCACCTCCAATGATCAATCCAAGATAATACATGAAAGCATACTGCCAACTTCCTGCATCTCTGATATGAGGGCTTTCTTCATAAAGAGTGCCTAATTCACCCATTACATCAATCGCCAATGCTTCTAATTCATAACGCATTTCTGTCCCAAATAATTTAACAATCATGATACCCAGATCAACGTCTTGGCCTTTATTCAGATTAGCTGAAAGCAACCTTAATCCATGTGCTTTCAATGCGAGAGTCTTGCCTTGTATTTTCATTAAGCGATCTCTAAAAACTGGATGATCGATGACTCTTTCTCCATTCATAGTTTCATTTTTCATCAGTGCAATCAATAAATTAAGTCGAGTTATCATTTTATCTGGGTCACCAAGAGATCCTCTCTCATGAACCAATGTTTTGTTTGCGACCAGCCACCCTTCTCCACGTTTACCAACTATGTTCGTTGCTGGAATTCTAACGTCTGTGAAGAATACTTCATTGAATCCTGCATCCAATGTCATGTCCACCAATGGCCTGATTTCTATTCCTGATGCATCCATTGGTATCAGTAAATAACTGATGCCTTTGTGCTTAGGTTCATCCGGTTCTGTTCTCACCAGACAAAACATCATTTGAGAGTATTTTGCTGTGCTGGTCCAAATTTTTTGCCCATTGATTACCCACTCATCACCTTCCAAGACTCCTTTGGTTTGAAGACTTGCTAAGTCACTTCCTGCATTGGGTTCTGAGTAACCTTGACACCATATGGTCTCAAGATGCAAAGCAGATTTAATATAATGATCTTTCTGTTCATCTGTCCCCATCTCCAATAGGGTCGGCACTAGAAAATCAATCCCCTGTCCACCCGTTCCATATGGGATACCCGCTTTTGAGAATTCAGTATTAATAATGACGTTTTTTACAATGTCTAGATCGCCACCGTAACCGCCATATTGTTTGGGAATGTTTCTGGCAAAATAGCCATTCTCAATGAGTAGTATTTGCCATTCAGCCAATGACATTGTTTTGCCATCAGAGTTTGAACTTCTGCTTTTTTTAATGGTCTCGTATCTACCAAAAAGATTGCCAGTTAACTGAACACCTTTGTGTTCAGAACAAAAGTCTGATACCTCAGCTCTGAATGCATCATACTCACAGCCAAAATCAAGATTCATCCACCTCTCCTTTCCATTTAGGCTCTCTTTTATCAAAAAATGCTGTGATTCCTTCTTTGGCATCATCGCCTTCCACACATTCTTTAAGTTGCTCTTTTAAATAAGGCAAAGCATCATTAAATTCCATTCGATCTTGTCGGTTGTATGCTTTCAAACCCATCTTCATGGTATTGGGAGGTAAACTGGAAAACTCTTGAGCTAGCGAATTCACAACATTATCCAATTCTTCATGAGGCAAGCATTCATTGATTAAACCGTATTTTTCAGCGGTCTGTGCATCAATGGCATTGCCTCTCATTATGAAATCAAGGCCTTGTCGTTTTGGCATAACTCGAAATAATCCAGCCATCACCATAAATGGCCATATACCCCGTTTTATTTCTGGGGCCGAGAATTTCACACCATCGCTTGAAATTGCATGAGTTGAATTGGTAACAATCATTAAAGCGCCTGCAAAAACATTGCCTTGTATTTTAGCAATCACAGGTTTATTAAGATTTCTAAGCAATAGGCTAATGTCGTCAACATTGCCGAGTTTTGGAACGGTTGAAAGTGTTTGTTGTTCTGCTCCAGTCATTCCTTTGAGATCACCTCCAGCACAAAATGTGTCGCCATTGGCTTGAATGATTACCACACGTATTTGATTGTTTTCAGCAGCGTACTTTAGTGCATAAATAATTTCATTGGCCATAATTTCATTGATTGCATTTTTCTTTTCAGGGCGGTCCAATGTTATGGTCATAACATGACCCTTGATTGCAATGACTGTTGCATCAAATTTAAATAATGTGGGATTGTCTAACATCAATTAATCTCCTCGCTTTCTTCTAGAATGTATTTTGGCACTTGTATTTTTTTTGCTCTTAAGTACTCGCCAAGTGACTTTGCCAGTGCATCCAATCTTGTATTGGATGATGCGCCATCTCCTAAAATACCATGCACATAAAAGTTCAATGCATTCATATTAGTAAATTCATAACGATCAATTTCATATTCATCTAAATCAGGAAGCAACTTTTTTAAACGATCAACAGTCAGATAGTGATAAAGAAATGAGTAAGCACGATTCGTTTTTGTCCAAACACCAAGATTGGCACAACCGCCTTTGTCTCCAGATCTAGTGCCAATTAATCGACCAAAATAGATTTCTTTGAGTTCCTTCTCTTCATATTGAGGAATGTATGAAATAATATGATCATAAGTAATTTGATCTATATCAATCTGATTGGTTGGAACTATGTCTATAATATTTTCATCAATATAAACCTTTTCTTTAATGTAATTAGATTCTATGAGTGCGGGCCAATACAATATAAAAGGATCACCCGAGCCAATCGAATCTTTTGAAAACCATCCGGGATAATTAGCCAATCCTAATTCAACAATTTTTGCTGTAAAGATACGACCTACTTTTTTCTGATCCGTTGACTTGACTGTGATTTTTAAAATAGCCATGGCTTCTTCATTGGTCATTGGGTTGTCTTTTTCTTGACGATGAAGGTCTATAATGACTTCATCAAACTGGTCTTTTCCTCCCAGTGAATCAAATAAAGCATCGCAAAATATTTCTGCCTTCGCTTCGATATCCAATCCTGTCAACATAACTTCCATACCATTACGATAGCCACCGGCTAAATTAATACAAACTTTATGAGTGTCAGGAGGATTGGTGCCCTTGCAACCAGATACGTACACTTTATTTTCTCCTATCCGTTCCAGATGAAGTGAATTAAAATGAGCTGTCACATCTGGATTAAGATAAGCCGTTGAACTGATTTCATAAAGCAATTGTGCTGTCACAGTACCAACTGAGACTAAACCCCCAGTGTTGGGGTGTTTTGTTATTGTAAAAGAACCATCTTCTTCAATTTCAGCTATCGGATATCCAATATTTTTAAAAGATGCAACTTCTTGAAAAAAAGAATAATTACCACCCGTTGCTTGAGCGCCACATTCAATGATGTGGCCAGCAGCTAAAGCACCTGCTAAAGCATCAAAATTATCACGAGACCAATTATACTTCCAAGCTGCTGGACCTATGACAACGGAGGCGTCTGTGACTCTTGGACATATAACGATATCAGCACCTTGATCTAATGCTTCTTTGATGCCCCAAGATCCAAGGTAAACATTAGCTGTAAGGACTGGATAACCAGCCTCATTCAGCGGAACCTTTCTGTCCATATTCTCAAGTCTGACACCCTTGTCTTTGAGCATCTTAAGGTCTGGAACTATATTGTCGCCATCAATGTAGGCTACTTTGGAGTCGACGCCCAGTTCTGATAAAATCAGATTTACCTCATGGGCCATTGATTTCGGATTAAGACCGCCTGCGTTGGTGACTATTTTGATATTTTTTTTATGGCAAGATTCAGCAATTTCTTTTAACTGTTTTTAGAAGGTTGCGACATAGCCCATCTGGTCGCCCCGTTGTACTTTTTGACCATAGAGGATACCCATAGTTAATTCAGCAAGATAATCGCCTGTAAGAACATCAATCGGTCCACCATCAATCATCTCTTTTGCGGCTGAAAGCTTATCACCATAATAGCCACTGCAATTAGCTATTCTAATAACATCCTTACTCATCTATGATTCCTGGTTCAGACTTTCTAAAATTAGGTCTGTCACCA
Organism: Gammaproteobacteria bacterium; assembly: GCA_029244925.1. Taxonomy (GTDB): domain Bacteria; phylum Pseudomonadota; class Gammaproteobacteria; order Steroidobacterales; family UBA11654; genus CACPJA01. The sequence continues at coordinate 4,561 of JAQWQE010000077.1, forward strand.
TGTTGGATGATTTTTCTGGTAAATCTTCCAATGATTTCTTATTGTCAGGTATTGAAAGTTCTCGAGCTATACCGCCTAGGGTTATTGCAACCGCTTGGGTATCTATCTCTCTTATTTCATTGGCTGCTTGAGCTTCATCCAATAAACTTTTAATGAATGAAATAAAATAATTCTGATGAAAATCAATCATTTCTTTAGCGCCTTTTATTTTATCTAAATCGCCATCAAACTTTTGTAATTTAGGTCCTGCTGCTTCATTACCAATTCTCATGTATATGCGTAGTCTTTCTAATGGTGATTTAACATCTTTCATGTTACTCAGCGCCTCTCTCCCAATGTTGGTAAGAATTCTATCCATAGTCGTTGTGATTAAATCTTCCTTACTGGGTGCAATTTCATAAAGCGTTCGTAATGAGACCTTTAGTTTAGATGCAATATCTGACATGGTTAGGTTGGCAATGCCTTGTTCCAGTAGATCTTCAAAATCTTCGATCACGTTGATGTGTTTTTCTGTTAAGTTTTTGAATGTTTTTCTTGCCACTAATGTCATATTATTCCTTTATTGTTGGAAATTATCATCAAGCTAGCTCCAAGTTCTAACTGCTCTCCCTCTGATATGAAGAGTTGCTCCACCAAACCATCTTGATGTGCCGTGATTGTATGATTCATCTTCATCGCTTCTATTACTACTAATTTTTCACCAATTTTTACTTTATCGCCCTCTTTAACCATAATTTCTATAACCTTACCTGGCATAGGTGAAGTCATTGAACCTTCCACTGCCTCTATTTCAGGTGAGATGAATCTTGGAATTATTGTCAACAATTTATTACCCTTTGAGTATTGAACCAATAAGAGATTGTCTTGTCTTGTGAGTTTCCATTGATTTCTAATTCCATCCAACTCAATATCCAAAGAGTTTTCACTCCAATGATGAATACTGGCTATCGAACCATTGGATATTTTATAGCTTCCATTGCGTTGTCGCTTATACTCGACTGAAATCTCTTGGTCTTTGAGAAGGAAATTAACACTTTGGTATGGAAGTCGAGCGTTGTGCCAACCGGACGGAATATTCTTTAAAGTATTGGCATCATTTCTATTGGAGCCTTGCAACCAAAGTGCCGCTGTAATTGCAAGTGAATTGAGTTCATGATCAGTTAGAATAATTTCAGTCGCGGGTTCATGAAGTTCTATAAAATCTGTTGTCGTTTCTCCATTCAAGAACTGATGACTGACTAAGATGTTTCTTAGAAATTCAATGTTATTAATGAATCCACCAAAATGAATTGTCTCCAGTTCTTTTGCAAGCTTTTCAGCAGCATCTTTTCTGTCTTTACCATGAGCAATAACCTTGGCAAGCATCGGATCAAAATCAGTTCCTATGATCATGTTTTTTTCAATTCCTGTATCCCAACGAATGTGGTCACTCATTCTTATATCATTGGCTATAACTTGTCCGGTCGATGGCAAAAAGTTATTAGAAGGATCTTCAGCGTAGACTCTTACTTCAATGGCATGTCCTTCTGCATTAATATGCTCTTGATTAAATTCTATTGACTGGTCGTCAGCTATTTTTAACTGTTCCTTAACAAGATCTACTCCTGTTACCATTTCAGTCACCGGGTGCTCCACTTGCAACCTGGTGTTCATTTCAAGAAACCAAAATTCACCCGTATTATCATCAAATAAAAATTCAACGGTACCAGCAGAACTGTATTTAATTTTCTCAGCAATACTGACTGCTGCAGAAGTTAATTTTTCTCTAGTTGCATCATCGATTCTTATGGAGGGTGATTCTTCTACAATTTTTTGATGTCGTCTTTGAATTGAACATTCTCTTTCGCCTAAATGGAGTATATTGCCATGATTGTCTGCTAATATTTGAATCTCAATATGTCTTGACTTATCAACATAGCGTTCAAAAAATACTCGGTCATCATTGAATGAATTGAGTGACTCTTGCTTTGCCATTTTTATTGAATCTTTAAGTTCTTTAGGATCGCGAACCAATCTCATTCCCTTGCCACCTCCACCAGCAGCAGCTTTCACTAGTAATGGGTAACCTATTTTTTTTGCATCTGATTCTTTTTCTGAGTTTTCCAATACAGGAACATTGGCTTTAATGGCATATTTCTTTGATTCAATCTTATCACCCATTATCTTTATAGCTCTTGGGCTTGGGCCAATCCATATCAATCCTGATTTCTCAACTAATTTTGCAAACTTTGCATTTTCAGATAAAAAACCATACCCGGGATGTATGGCTTGTGCATTTGTTTTTAATGCCAATTGAACAATTTCTTTGCCATCAAGGTAGCTGTCTGTAATACGAACGGATTCATCTGCCTGATAGACGTATGGTGAATTTGAATCTGCCTCATTAAAAATAGCAACACATGAGACATTAAGATCGTGGGCTGATTTAATAATTCTTGATGCAATTTCTCCACGATTGGCTATTAAGATCTTAGAAATATGATTCATAGTCTAAAGACTCCAAATTCTTTGGTTCCTTCGATTCTTTTATTACCAACAATAGAAAGGCACATGCCTATCACAGTTCTTGTGTCTCTAGGATCAATAATGCCATCATCGCTAACCAAGCCTGAGGCTTCGAGTGCTCTCGAACCATCTTCTTGAAGTTTTTCTACTGCAGCAACGATTTTCTTATCTTCTTCTTCATCAAACTTTTCTCCTTTTCGCATTGCTCTTGCTCTTCGCACCAAGGACATCACACCAGCAATTTGCTTGCCTCCCATAACTGCAATTTTTGCCGTTGGCCAAATAAAGGTAAATCGATTATTGAAGGCTCTCCCTGACATGGCGTAAGTACCCGCCCCATAGGAAGCTCCCAGTATGATAGTAATGTGAGGTACAGTAGAATTTGAAACAGCATTAATTAATTGAGAGCCCTTCTTAATGCTCCCATCCCTTTCAAATTCTTTACCCACTAAAAATCCTGTAACATTCTGGAGAAATATAATTGGCGTATTGATCTTATTACACAATTGAATAAAGTGTGCAGCCTTCTGAGATGAATCTGGATAAATGGCTCCATTGTTGCCTATAACCGCTACTGGATAGCCATGCACATGGGTCCAACCACAAACTATTGTTGGCCCAAACATCGGTTTGAACTCTTCAAAACGTGAACCATCAGAAAACCTAGCAATTGCTTCTTTGATATCAAAAGGCGTCTTTAAGTCACTACTGACAAGTCCAAGCAATTCTTCACTATCGTAAATAGGTTCTTCGGGTTGTTCTTTAATATTTTTCTCGGGTTTTTTCCAATTGAGATGTGAAACAACCTCTCGGCATAACCTTAGAGCGTCCATTTCGTCTTCAGCGAGATAATCAGATAATCCAGAGACCTCTGAATGCATTTGAGCTCCACCCAGAGTTTCGTCATCGGAAACCTCCCCTGTTGCCATTTGAACCAACGGCGGACCAGCTAAAAATACCTTCGATTGGTTACGTATAAAAATATTGTAATCTGACATTCCAGGCTGATAAGCACCGCCAGCTGTGGACGAACCAAAAACAACTGCAATGGTTGGTATACGCATTTTAGATAACTCAGTCATTTCATAAAACCATCTTCCACTTTCAGCAAAATGACCTGAGCCTATGTTAGACATTTTTTGTTTTGACTTTGGATCAATTCTAAGATCAGCTCCAGCCGATTCAACAAAACTAATATATGGAATTCCATTGTCTCTAGCAATTTCAATACAGCGGCCCCATTTTTTAGCAGCATAACTCGTAAGGGCTCCACCCAAAACAGTAGGATCATTACCAAATATGACGCATTCAACACCTGATATCACTCCAATACCAGCGACCGCACCACCACCTATGGTGTATTGAGATTCGTAAGCTGCCAAAGAACTAATTTCTAAGAATGGGCTGTCAGGATCTAGAACATTGAATATTCTATCTCGAATAGACATTTTCCCACGTTTGGCCAACCTTGCGTGGTGATTAGGTCCACCACCCATCTCAGCAAGATCAAGCAAATCTTCTATCTCTGAAAGTTTCTTCATCATTTCACTGTAATTGTCTTTATAGACTTCAGATTTGATGTCCAACCTAGAGATAATTTTTTGTTTTATCTTTTTAATTTCCATTTAAAAAACCATTTTGGTAATATTATAGTATAAATATTACCATTACTTAAAGCATTAAAATAATTATATGAAAAGGATTATCAGCGACATAAGGCAAGAAGTTGAAATGCTTAATACTCTTTTGGATGAACTTTCAGATGAACAATGGAATGCAAATACCACTTTTAAAGATTGGACTCCAGAAATTGTTATTTCGCATTTATGTTATTTTGATTTGATGGCTCTTTACTCAATAAATGACTCTGAAAAATTTGCATCTGAAGGTTATTTCCTCATGAATACATATTCAACAATAGATAACTCGTTAGGAAGAGCTGAAGCAGTTAAAGAGAAACTAAACATAAAAGATCATCGTAATCTTAAAGAGTTATGGCTCCTAACCAATGATCAAATGTGTTCTGTCTTTGAAAAAGTTAATCCCAAGTTAAGATGTCAATGGTTTGGACCTGATATGGGTGCAAAAATGTTTATGACTGCAAGATATATGGAAACTTGGTCTCATGGTCAAGAAATTTATGATCTATTAAAAAGAAAACGCCTCTACACAGACAGTATAAAAAATATTGCAGATATTGGAGTCAAAACATTTGATTGGACTTACATCAATAGAAAATTAGATGTTCCTAACGAAAAACCTTATGTTTTGTTAACATCACCTTCAGGAGATCAGTGGCAATGGAATGATGAAAATAGCCACAATAAGGTTATTGGAGACGCTAGTGATTTTTGTCACGCAGTAACACAAAATAGAAATATAGGTGATACAAATTTAAGGATTGAGGGCGACATTGCAAAACACTGGATGTCTATAGCACAATGTTTTGCTGGTGATCCTGAGTCACCACCGGATACTGGAACACGGACCGTTTAATTTAAGAGGTAATATTATGAAATGGACTGAAGAACATCAAAACATAAGGGAGATCACAGCAAAGTTTGTGGACAATGAAATAAATCCATACGTTGATCAATGGGAAGAGGATGGTATTTTCCCAGCTCATGAATTGTTTAAAAAATTAGGTAATTTAGGGATGCTTGGTATTAGTAAGCCTGAAAAATATGGTGGTCTTGGATTGGATTACAGCTACTCACTGGTGTTTGCTGAAGAAATGGGACGTGTTCATGCAGCAGGTGTAAGCACTGGTATTGGTGTGCAAACGGATATGGCCACTCCCGCTTTAGCAAAATTTGGAAGTGAAGACCTGTGTAATGAGTTTTTAGTTCCAGCAATAACTGGTGATGCCGTCTTTTCAATAGCTGTGAGTGAACCCAGTGCAGGTTCAGATGTTGCTTCAATAAAGACATCTGCTGAAAAATGTGGAGAAGATTATGTGATCAATGGAACTAAGATGTGGATTACCAATTCAATACAGGCTGATTACTTCTGCGTCTTGGTCAATACTAGTGAAGGACCACGGCATAAAAATAAATCACTCATTATTGTCCCCTCTGATACAAAAGGTGTGTCTGTTTCAGAACCCTTGAAAAAACTTGGTCTGCATTCATCTGATACAGCACAAATATTTTTTGATAACGTTAAAGTGTCACAAAAGAATAGGATTGGTGAAGAAGGCAAAGGCTTTATTTATCAAATGATTCAATTTCAAGAAGAACGTTTGTATGCAGCTGCTGCCGCTCTTAAAGGTTATGAAAATATTATTCAAGAAACAATTGAATACACAAGACAAAGAGAAGCTTTTGGTAAAGCTATATTAGATAACCAAGTGGTGCATTACAGATTGGCTGAACTACAAACTGAAGT
>JAQWQE010000082.1 GCA_029244925.1 Gammaproteobacteria bacterium
GTTGAAGCGAGTTCTCTTGAAGTATATGTAATACCAAGATCAAATCCTTCTAGAAAGCCACTCTCAAGAGTTTGAGCAAATCCAAGGATATACTCTTCTTGATACATAGGCTCTAGAGAATTATCTGTGGTTGATCGAGTATCTGGCACTGAACCGTCACCATAGACAACACTACCAACTTGAGTTCCAAAAGCTGGAGTAGCAGAACCGTGTTGATCAGCAGTGGTTTCATAGAATTCATGAATATAGGTTTCACCACCAGCCATTCTAATGTTGGTGTTGGCAGCAATTGGAAGATAGTACTCACCGTAAGATCCGAAGATTTTACGATTTCCATCACCATCGATGTCATACGTAACTCCTAATCTAATCGCATCTTGATCTTCAGTTTTAACAAACGTTTCACCGTTAGCATTTTTATTATCATAACTTGAACGTCTGATACCTGCGTTTACCATCAATTGATCATTAACCTGCCAACTGTCTTGTAGGTACAGAACTTCTTGAGTGGTCTCAAATGAACCACCATTGATGTATGTTCTGTGTCTAACATAGGGTTGACCAGCCACACTGTTTCCAGTGTAACTAGCGTATGAAGGAGAATTAAAGTACATATAGTAAGCACCGCCTGAGTTAATTGTGTTATCAACTGCAGTCAATTCTTCTTCTTCAAAACCAAGTCGGAGATGATGTTTGCCTACATAGTAGTCGATATCATAACGCATAATTTCTCTTTCATCGTCACCCACACTGATACTAAAGTTTGTCCAATTACCACATGGCAACCACCCAGATCCTGGGTTTTGGTCACTAGAAGGATGGAGGTAACATGCTGGTTCAGCATCATTAGCTCCAGAGGTAGTTCTGTTGTATTCGTTACTACCGTAGGTAATAGCTGCGGTTAAATTATCCGTAATTAGAAAAGATGCTTTCCCAATATGATTGTCACCACCAACGTTATAAAAACTTGGCCCAATTAAAGAAGTTGCACCTGTATCAGCATCATAAGAATATGTGTCTTCAACGTTTTCAGAATCATCATTGAAGTAAGTGTATTCAAGGTGAACTTTATCGCCAGCGTAGAAGTCTAATTTACCACCAAAGAAGGTTTCATCTTTTTTATAGATATACTGTTGAGTCATACCTGTATCTACATACTCATCGTCTTCTGGATTCACTAAAAGGTAAAAGAACAACATATCTTTGATGATTGGACCACTGACCCATGCGTTAGTTTCCATAAAGTCTCTTTCATCAAGATTATTTCTAGAACTATAGGTATCAGGTTTGTCTTCAATAAGACTGTCAGGTGTGTATGAGACATTGAAACCAAATTCCCAATCGTTACTTCCACTTTTTGTTACAGCATTTACCACACCACCAGTAGCTTTACCAAACTCAGCTTGGTAACCACCAGTTTTAACTTCAACTTGTTCATAGAATTCAAACGGTACTGAAGATGAACCTGTAAAGTTTCTAAAGTTAGTGGTGTTTAAGCCATTAACTATATAAACATTCTCAGCTGGTGAAGAACCACCAATTGAGGCCAGATTACCAAATGCAGAATCACCACTTTGAGTTCCTGGAGCTAGTAATTGAATAGCAGTAATATTTCTTGCAACAGGCGTAGTATTGATTAACTCATCAACATCGACACTGATTCCAGTGGTTGTAGAGTCAAAATCTTTAATTTGCCTTGCACCTGCAGTAACCACCATTTCTTCCATTGAGCCTGAACTCAAAACGAAGTTATAAGATGTGTTACCAAGTTTTATGCGAACACTATCGTTTAATGTTGTATAACCTCCTGCTGAAATCGATACATTATACGTACCAATTGCAAGTAGCGGCATACTTATTGATCCATCTGATTCTGATACAGCACTTCTTGATACACCAGTTGATGATGAAGAAATTGAAACGGCAGCCCCAGCAATTGAACCTCCAGATGAGCTTAGAACTTTAGCATTCAAAGTACCACTAGTTCCATCTTCAGCGAAAGCTGATGATCCAATAGTGAGTATAAAGAATGATAGAACAAAGCCTAATAGTTTTGATTTATTCATTTAACTAATTCCTTTTTTTAAAGTTATTAAGAAAAGATTATCCTCTTACATAATTGGCATGACAATTTATAAGCATTAACTAATTGTTGTATAAAAACAAATAAATTAGATAAACTATTGATATGTATATAATATTTACAGTTTATCAGATTGTATTAATGATCTGTACTAATGGTTTAGAAATTAACAGTATCGCCGATGTTTAATCCATTGGTTTCAGAGAGCCCACCATTAATTTCAAGTACCCATTCAGCTTTTTTGTTCGAAGGAATGCTTTTTGTGGATAGTGGCTTAGCATTGTGATGAATTTTTATAATTTTTTTATTTGTATCAATAAAGATGATATCAAGCTTAATTAAAGTATTTTTCATCCACATAGACACATGTCTAGGAGGTGCAAAATGAAACAGCATGCCTTTATCTTGAGGCAGATTTGCTATGTGCATTAAGCCTCTTTGTCTTTGTCTATGACTACTAGTAATGTAGGCATTGAATTCGATGTTATAGCCTAAGCTATTTTCAATGCTTACGGGGACTGTTATCAATGCATCCAAATATGCATCATTGGATTTAGCTGTCGAAATAAAAAGTAGTAAAATTAAAGGTAAAGCATAAAGGTAACTTTTTATTAATTCACGGCGTTCTTTTTTTATTTTCATATCTGTATAATTATAGTCTTTCATTAACCTCTATTCCTACATAATCAACGTATGAAAACATATAGTGTTATTACTTTTGATTTAGATAATACTCTCTGGCCAGTAGAGCCATCGATTATTCACGCTGAAAATGAACTTTATAACTGGCTCAAAATTCATTATCCGAAACTTACTAATCGATTTTCAAAAGAAGATATACAGGTTTTTAGAGAACCCATTTTGGAGCAATATAAAGACATGCTTCATGACCTTACATTTGTCAGAACTGCATTATTAAAAAAGTTAGCTTATTCAGTAGGATACCCTGATAGTATGGCTTCTGAGGCTATGGTTGTTTATAGAAAGGCTAGAAATACAATTAGTTTCTACCCAGATACGATGCCTGCTATAGAAAAACTTGCAAAACATTTCACACTTGCAGCCATTACCAATGGCAATGCTGAGATTGAAAAAATGGACATTGGTCAATTCTTTAAAAAATCTTTTTACTCAGCTGACATTGGCGTCGCAAAACCGCATCCAGAAATATTTAAAACAGCTATTGATTATCTAGGAGTAGAATCCAGAGACATTATTCATATTGGCGATGACCCAACGAATGATGTAATGGGAGCTCATAAAGCAGGAATGGATACCATTTGGTTAAATCGCAATAATGAGGTTTGGCCCATGGATTTTTCTGAGCCCACTTATACTCTGAATAATTTGTCCGAAGTAACTGATTTATTGTTATATTGATTTTAATTATTATCTTATTGATTAATGATGGAACAAATAAATAAAAACTCGAATCAAAGTGGTTCAAAGTATAAAAACAAACGTGGTATTGTTGCCATCAAAGATGGCATTAAAAAAAGCAATCCTATCGATCAAGACATCGCTTTAACTAAACCTGATTGGTTCAAGGTCAAATTGCCACAAGGAGAAAACTTTAATGCACTAAAGAACCAAGTGCATAAATTAAATCTCAGTACAGTTTGCGAAGAATCCAAGTGTCCCAATATAGGCGAATGCTGGAATCATAAAACAGCAACGCTTATGTTAATGGGTAAGATTTGTACCAGAGCATGCCATTTTTGCTCAGTGGACACTGGCAACCCCAAAGGTTGGTTGGATTCCTATGAGCCTATTAATACTGCTAGAACAGTTCAATTTATGAATTTAGATTATGTTGTTTTAACTTCAGTCGATAGAGATGATCTAGACGATGGCGGTTCCGCACATATTGCAAAAACAGTGATAGAGATAAGGAAAATTAATCCAGAGATTACGATTGAAGTACTGTCTCCTGATTTCAAAGGTAATCTTTTTTACTTGGATAAAGTAATAGAAAGTGGGCTGCATGTTTATTCTCATAATATAGAAACGACTGAAAGACTCACACCCACTGTTCGTGACCCAAGAGCTGGATACGATCAAACACTCAAATTACTTAGCCGTGCACGAAAAAATAATGTGATAGTGAAGTCTGGAATGATGTTGGGTCTTGGAGAGAGCCGAGATGAAGTGATTACCACTATGAAAGATTTGAAGACTGCAGGTGTCAGTATACTGACCATGGGGCAGTATTTGAGCCCTACTCAAAATCACATTCCAGTAGTTCGCTATGTGGCACCGGAAGAGTTTAAGGATTACGAAAGAATTGGAAGATCTATTGGAATTGATGAAGTTGTAGCAGGACCTTTGGTCCGTTCAAGTTATCGTGCTGAAAGAGCTTTTTATAATTATCAAAAAAATCAAAAAAATGCTCTCTAAGAAAATAAGTTTAATGAAGTATGCATGCATCATTGCATTGGTCCTTGTAGCAACCGTTACAGAATCTGCCTTGTTAATAAGCGAATTGGAAATACAGATCGAGTCTGAACAGCAATGGGAACAAATGACCAGTCAATTACCCATTTCAAGAGATTTATCGAAACGAACTTTGATTCGTTGCGTTGCAAAAAACATTATCAAAACTCTGGAAGAGCCCTACAAGTCTAATGAATGGGAAATTGAATTGTTTGAGAATCCAGGGGTGAATGCTTTTGCGATGCCCGGAGGTAAATTGGGAGTTTATACTGGGATTTTTAGTGTCGCTGAAAACTCAGATGAAATTGCAACTGTTATTGGGCATGAAATAGCACATGTGACGAATAAACATTCTTATGAGAGAGCTAAGCGAGATATGAGAACTAAAATTGGAACCACTATTGGTGCTGCTGTGGTTGCTGGAAATATAGCAAACAAACCTATTTACACTCAATCGGATCTTTATGAAGTGAATAATCAAATGAATGCAATTAATACCATGTCCCAAATGATTTCGACCTATGGGCTTAATTTACCATTCAGTAGAAAACAAGAGAATGATGCGGATACTTCGGGAATTATTTTTATGGCAAGAGCTGGCTTTAATCCACTGTCGAGTTTAAGTTTGTGGAAGAAAATGCAAGATCAAGGCAAAAGACCCAATTTGGAATTTGTTTCTTCGCATCCCTCTTCATCCACAAGAATTAAAGAGCTGTCCAGTCAATTACCAAAAGCATTAGCAGCCTATAATGAGGTAGAAAGGAAACCCAATTGCAGGTATCCAAAATGATCCCTTTGTCCGATGACAATCCAACCCATTCAAAGCCCTATGTAACGATTGCTTTAATCGCTTTGTGTTGTTTACTGTTTATTTGGCAACTCTTTCTAGGCTCAGATGGTGGAAAAGCTATTTTTGCCCTTGGGGTTATTCCAACCAGTCTCCTTCAGGACACGCCCTTGCCAACCAACTTAAGATGGGTCAGTCCAGAGATGACTTTATTAACCTCTATGTTTTTGCATGGAGGCTTTATGCACTTAGCGGGAAATATGCTCTATCTATGGATTTTTGGAGACAACATTGAAGACATCTTAGGCAAGCCAGTTTTCCTACTATTTTATTTTATCTGTGGCATTGTTGCTGCCTTGTCACAAGCTCTTCCTGACCCCAGTTCGCAAATCCCTATGATAGGAGCCAGTGGAGCAATCTCTGGTGTTTTAGGTGCATACGTTGTTTTTTTTCCAAAGGAAAAAATTAAGGTCGCTATTCCTTTTGGATTTTTTCTTCAAATTTTAAGATTGCCAGCGTATGTTGTTCTAATCTTTTGGTTTATATTGCAATTGATTAATGGTGCCAATGCAGGTTCTGGTGGAGGCATTGCGTTTGGTGCTCATATTGGTGGTTTTGTAGCTGGTTTAGTTTTAGCACCAATTCTGGCTGTCGTGACTCGAAAAAAAACTAAACCTCAATAATATCGATAGGAGTTGAATATGTTGAACTATACCTCTAAGTTACTTTTCTTTTTTATTCTTTTCTTTCAGTTCATTCTTCCCATCACTGTGGCACAGTCTCTGGATGAGATCATTCAAGGAGAGCATCGTTCTGATCAGAATAAATTAAGAAATGAAGCCAGACACCCAAAGGAAACACTAGAATTTTTTGGCATTGGAAACACAATGACGGTTGTGGAAGTATGGCCGTCTGCTGGATGGTATACCGAAGTCATAGCACCTTATCTCAATGATTCTGGACAGTATATTTCAGCTTCGTTTGATGTCAATACAGACAGTGAATATTTTGGCAAGATGGCAAAAAGATTCCAAAGCAAGCTGGATGAATACCCAGATCTTTATAACAACATTAAACACGGAGTTCTTGAGGCACCTGATCGCATAGAGATTGCTGATGCTAATTCAGTGGATATGTTACTGACGTTTAGAAATATACATAATTGGATGGCACGTGGGCAAACTGAAATGATGTTTAATGGATTTTATAAAGTCCTTAAACCCGGTGGTATTTTGGGCGTGGTAGAACATCGGGGAGATTCGTCAATCCCTCAAGATCCAAAAGCAAAATCAGGTTATGTGAATCAAGACTATGCAATTGCATTGGCAGAGAAAGCAGGTTTTATTTTTGAAGCTTCTTCTGAAATTAATGCCAACCCAAATGACGACAAGAGCCATCGTGAAGGTGTTTGGACATTGCCGCCAACTTATCGAAGTCTAAGCGATGAAGAGAAGATTGATTTCAAAAATATTGGTGAAAGCGATCGTTTTACACTTCGTTTTCGCAAACCTGAATAATCAAGCATGCCATGCTTAAAGTCAGCATTGCTTTGTTTTTTGCTCGTCTCTACTGGAGTGTTTGCAGAGAAAGAGTCAACAGTGATTGTCATCTCTATGGACGGTGTTAGACATGATGTATCAGAGAATAATGATCTAGATGCATTTAAGCGAATGGAAAAAAATGGAGTCAGAGCAGAGTATTTAATCCCTGTATTTCAATCCACCACTTACCCTGCTCATGTCTCCTTGGCAACAGGAGTTTATCCAGACAAGCATGGGATATTGCATAATTCTTTCTTAGATAAAGAGAAGGGGAGATTCAGTTATGATGCCGATGCAAATTGGCTGGATGTGCCTCCAATCTGGGTATTGGCAGAGCAGCAAAATATTCGATCTGCTGTTTTCTTTTGGGTGGGGTCTGAAACCGACTGGCACAGTATTGGTGCCAGCTATAGAAGAGCACCATTTGATGCCAACATCAAAGAAGAAGTGAAAATTGAACAAATACTGAATTGGCTGGATATGAATGATGAGGAAAGACCAAGGCTGATAATGAGTTACTGGGATGGAACTGATGATTTAGCTCATCAACAAGGACCCATCAGTGATGATATAAACCAACAAATTGCACGCCAGAATAGCTTATTGAACGGCCTTTTAAGCGAAATTGATAAGAGAGAAGCTTGGGGTTATGTCACAATTTTTGTGGTCAGTGATCATGGCATGACTGAAGTCAATCATTACATCGATTTAGAGGCTTTATTGGATGAATCTGGAGTTACAGCGACACTTTCAGAAGGACCTGCTGTTTCCCATCTTTTTTTAAAAGAGCAGGATATTGATGATGCATTGCAGTTTTTTAAAAGTCAGCAAAATATCATGGCGTTTAAAAAAGAAGATCTTCCTAAAACATGGCGTATGAATCACCCAACAAGAACGGGCGATATTGTATTAGCTACAGAAGCGCCCAATATGTTTTCTAGCTATGGAAGGCCCAAGGGTATGCACGGGTATGCTCCGGAAATGGAAGATATGCATGCTATTTTTTATGGAATGGGTGCAGGCATTAATCCTCAGCAATTAGGACCGGTCCATCAGGTCGATTTGATGCCCACTGTTTCTAAAATTTTAGGTATCAGCATTCCTCATGCAATTGATGGAAAGGCGTTGGATCTGAATTGAATCATTAACTTTAACTCATCACCCATCCATAGACATTATTGCTAGGAGAGCCTCCTTCAGCAAGATAGACTTCCTTGATTTTAGTCATTCGATCACTCACAAGCTGTTGTCTTCTTTGCTCCACATTGATTCCATAGAGCTTGGCTGCATTCAATCCGATAATTTTAGCCTTGTCCTCATCACTAATAGCTGCATAGCCAAATTTTTCTTGCATTTCTACAGGAATTTGAAACCTTCTGAAGGCCTCAATTTGCCATTGCGGTGAACCCCACCAGATAGAATCTGTACCAAATAAAATATGATCAGCTCCAAAAGCTTGAATAATCTGACCCAATAGATGAGCACAAATTTTAGGATGCGTTATGACCGTATGTCCAAATGAAGTGCCAAGCTCCATAAAGACATTGGTCATGTTTGGGTTTTCAATTCTATCTTTACACAAATCCGTGGTGTATGGCAGATAGGCTTTATCACCAAGATATTCATCTTCTTGTGATAAATATTGATTCTCATCTTTGAATGCAGAATGGTAGATTACAAAGGTAATTCCCGGATGATCCAAGGAAGCTTTTTTGATGTCTCTGGGGTGTGTGTGATCGGATTGCCCTGGTTTTAATCTTCTCATAAAAGGCAAACCTTTATGCACGCAAACTATATTCTTTCCCCAGTCTTGTATTTTTTCATAAAATGGATAGATCGCTTCTTCATCATCCAGCCACCAATTATACTCTCCAGCGGTATTGAATACACCTGGATAGAATTTCCAAGCATCGATATTTAAATCCAAAGCCTGTCTTTCAGCTTCCTGAAGAAAGTTAGGTGTATAGGGTGCAATAGGGCCATGACATACCATCCTTTCAGAGCCAGACATTTCATTGATAGTATTTCTAGCTTCAACCATCTCATCGACATTGATAACATCTAAAACTCTGGATGCAACCCCACTCAAGCAAGCAACTGAAACATCGCTATCCAGAAAGACTTCTTTCACATAATTATTGAAATTTAGGTCACCTTTTTGTGGCTTTTTCCCTTTTAATTCTTCATTGAAAGGCCAGGCCATAACTCTAAAACCCAACGGTTCTTTTTTTCCAGTCGCAACATGATGAGTTTGGACATCAAAAATAAATTCTTTTTTTGGCCACAATTCATTAATTGCATCAGGGTCAATCATTTCTTCTGCTTGAACATTAAAGTATTTTCCAAAGACTTCGTTCATTGCTATAAAAGCAACAGCCATTCCATTTGTGGTTTTTAAAAAATCTCTTCTCGTTAATCCTATTTTCTTACTGCATTTCTCAGCAAGGCTTTGAATTAAACTTTCAACTTTTTTTTGCTGTAAGGTTTGAGGTCGGGGAACAAACTCTTCATTCGATACCACTTGAGTTGGTATTGGAGATCTGGTGTCTTCTTTATCATCTTTATGAAATTTTCTAACCCACATTTATTTTCACCTTTTATTATCTATATAGAGACTAACGCTAAAGAATGGTTGTGACAAACCTTAAATTGACTTTGGTTTAATCTCCATTGGTTTGATAAAGAATACATTGATGATTCCTATCAAAGTGACTATGGCAACCAATCCAAAAGCTTGAAGATAGCTACCAGAAGCATTGTCAGCCATGGAGGCTAATAATTGAGTTGCACCTGCAGCTGCAAGGCCATCAATCATACTTATAATGCCTAAGACTCGACCAAGATATTTTTTTCCGAAGGTTTCAACCGCAACCAGTTGAATCATGCTAAAGCTTCCACCAAAGCCAAGCCCGAAGAAAACAGTAAAGAAACTTAGTTGCATTGTATTTTTGGTCAAGATCAATTCATTTTCAGAAATTTCAAACAGCAGTAGCGATCCTATAAACAGGACACAGGAACTGATGAAAAGAACAGTTCTTTTAGGCACTCTATCGCTTAAGGCTCCGAAGGAAAATTTTCCTATGAAGCTAAACCAGTAGATTATTGAAAATAGGATGACAGATTGCTGCGCAGTGAAGCCAATGTCTAGTTCGAAGAATATCCTAATTTGACTGTTCAGCCCCTGGATTGCAAACCATAGACATGCTGAGCCAATACCCAAGCAAAATAAGGCTCTTGAAAAGAGGGCATCCCTGAATTGAGTTCTATCTTTATCTTCTATTGGCTGTGCTTTCCCAATCTCTGTTCCATCAGCTAGAGCTTCTTGATTGCCATCTGGATGTAGCCCCATTACTTCTGGTGTGGAACGAATTACTTTATAAACCGGGATAACAGCAAAAATCCAAAAGAGTATCGATAGCAGTCCAAAGCCCCATCTCCAGCCCCATTCAGGGTTATTTACAATTGGCGAAATCAGCAGCGGTAAGGTGGCACCACCAAGACTTGAACTTGCTACAACCATACCAACAACTTTTCCACGATGCTTTTTGAACCAGTTTGACACAATGATCACATTAGGTCCTAAGCCTGTCATTACAAGACCAGCGGCCATCAGAATATGAAGCCGATAGAGCGTCTCTATAGAGCTGGCAAAAGGGTAAAAACTATAGGTAAGAGCCATTATGATGATGCCAATTCTCATAACAATTGTGACCCCATATTTGTCAATTAGGGTGCCTGATAGTGGTGACAGTAAAGCCGCAAATAAAAGAGTATTACGAACTGTAAGACTTACTTCCTCACGAGTTAGATTGAACTCCTCAATAAATGTTGGGAATAGGTTTTGTGGAACAAATAGAGTCATTGAATTCACAAAGAAATAGATCAGACTGCAGGATATTGCAACATACCATCCATAGAAAAAAGAATTTTGTTTTTGATGCATATTTTTTACTTAAAATTGGTGATCACTAAAACCAATGGATATGAACACTGTTATAATAGTTACTATGAAAAATCATTCTATTGCAATAATCAATGCAAATATTGTTAATGAAGGCTCCATCAGTCAGGAAGATGTTCTTATTTCCAATGGCAGAATCAGACAAATTTCTCCTCAGCTAAAGATTGATGAAGGCACTACTGTGATTGATGCAAATGGCAAATATCTATTGCCTGGATTGATTGATGATCAGGTGCATTTCAGGGAGCCAGGTTTGACTCATAAAGGAGGTATTTCATCAGAGTCAGCTGCAGCAGTAGCGGGAGGTGTTACTTCTTTTATGGACATGCCTAATGTTAATCCACCCACTTTGAATCGTTCATTATTGATGGATAAATACTCCATAGCAAAAGATAAAGCTTACGCAAACTATGCTTTTTATCTAGGTGCAAGCAATAATAATTTGGATGAAATAAAACGACTGCAAAAAAGCGATGCATGTGGCGTTAAGGTCTTTATGGGCGCTTCAACTGGCAATCTTTTAGTGGATGACGATGATGCCTTGGAATCTATTTTTGCAGAGTGTCCTATACTTATTGCTACACATTGTGAGGACAGTCCCACTATCAATAAGAATTTAGCTCAAATGAGAAAAAAATATCCCAATGGAGACATTCCAGTTTTTGAGCATCCCAATATCCGATCGGTTGAGTCATGCTATAAATCATCTTCAAAAGCAGTTGCATTGGCTAAGAAGCACAATAGTAAATTGCATGTTTTGCATTTAACAACAGAAAAAGAGCTGGATTTGTTTATACCGCAATCAGAACAAGAAAAAAGAATTACTGCTGAAGTGTGCGTTCACCATCTTTATTATGATGATTCTTATTATGAAAAAATGGGATCAAGGATTGTTTGTAATCCAGCTGTAAAGACGTCAAAAGATCGGGTAGCACTTATGAATGCACTCAACAGTAATGTGATCGATGTTATTGCGACAGATCATGCCCCTCATACAATTGATGAGAAAGAAAAACCCTACCCTGATTGCCCATCTGGTTTACCATTAATTCAACATTCACTTCTTATTCTTTTGGACTTCTACCTTGAAGGACAATTGACGTTAGAAACCATTGTCGATAAAACCAGCCACTCATTAGCACGCATTTATGGCATTAAGGATCGCGGATTTATTAGAGAGGATTATTGGGCCGACCTCGTTTTGATTGATTTGGATAAAACCACAACAGTCACCAAAGATAATCTTCTCTATGAATGCGCTTGGTCGCCCTTTGAAGGAAAGACATTTAACTCTATGATAAATAAAACATTTATTAATGGAGAAACAGTTTATGACAATGGCAAGCTACTTTCTCAGCCCTCTGGGAAGAGAATTGAATTTCTCTAATCATTTGAATTATTTTTCAGGATTAAAATATCGTGTTTTTTCTTTACAGGATATGTTAATTTTCTTCCTACATAGCTAAATGGTTGTGGGGATATAGAAACTGAAAACTTTTAAAGTTAAATTTTCAAAAAAATATAACGTTTTATAAATCAAGCGTCAGCAAATATACATCAATGCAACCTACCAATACAAAAAACCCGCAATATTATCATAAGGTAGTTGACTGCCAATGGGGCTGTCCAGCACATACTGATGTACCAGCATACATTCGGCATATTGCTCAGGGTGAATTTACCGAAGCCTATATGGTCAATAGGGAGTCTAATGTTTTTCCTGGCATCTTAGGAAGAGTTTGTGATCGTCCATGTGAACCGGCTTGTAGAAGAGTTAGAGTTGAAGAAGAGCCAGTCGCAATATGCAGATTAAAAAGGGTAGCAGGGGATCTGAAAGGAGACATTCATGATTTACTCCCCCCCATTCCTGAAAAAAAAAATGGAAAGAAAATTGCTATCGTAGGCGGTGGCTGTGCATCTTTAACAGTAGCTAATGATTTATTACCAATAGGCTATGAAGTGGATATTTTTGAATCTTTACCTGTTATGGGGGGCTTGATCAGGAGCAATATTCCTAAATTTAGATTGCCACCTGAAGTCATCGATGAAGAATTCAATGTTATTGTCGAGCAAGGAGCTAATCTTCACCTCAATCATCCAATAAACAGTATGAAAGATTTACTACAGGAATCTTATGATGCTTTTTTTATTGGAACAGGTGCACCCAAAGGCAGAGAATTAGATCTACCTGGTAGATACGATACCGATCAAATTCATATTGGTATTTCATGGCTAGAATCAGTTGCCTTCGAGCACATTGAATCGATTGGAAAAAAAGTACTCATTATTGGTGGTGGCAATACAGCGATGGATTGTTGCAGAACTTCTTTAAGACTCGGTGCTGATAACGTTAAGGTGATGTATCGTGGTACACGCGATCGAATGAAATCATCGGACTGGGAATTAGAACCTGCTTTGGAAGAGAATGTTGAATTAATATTAAACCATTCTCCTGATTAATATGTTGTTGAGAATGGAAAATTAGTGGGTATGAGATTCTCTGTATTGGACTGGTTTAAAGATGAAAAAGGAAAGCTGACTTCCAAAAAAATTAATGATGTAGTGATTCCTTGCGATACAGTCATACTGGCTATCGGACAAGAAAATTCCTTTCCTTGGGTTGAAAGAGATATTGGTTTGGAATTTGACCAATGGGAGGTTCCAGTTGTCGATTCAGTGACCTATGAGTCCACTATTCAAGGCGTATTTTTTGGTGGAGATGCAGCGTTTGGACCGCAAAATATTATCGAAGCTGTTGAGCATGGCCATCAAGCTGCAATTTCCATTCATAAATATTGTGAAAAAGAATCGCTTACCGATCGTTTGGAGTATGGCATGAATCTTATCACGGCAAAAATGGGTATCCATGAGTGGTCTTATAGTAATGATTATGGCTATGAGAATAGATTTGAAGTACCAACAGTTCCAATGAATGAACGTTTTAAAGACATTAATATAGAAGTTGAGTTGGGTTTTGAGCCTGGGCAATTTCAAGAAGAAGTTGAGCGTTGTTTGAATTGCGATATTCAGACTGATTTTGCAGCAAACCTTTGTATTGAGTGTGATGCTTGTATCGACATATGCCCTGTCAATTGTTTGATGATTACAGACAATGATGATGAAGATAATCTCAGAAAGAAAATTAAAACTCCAGCAGATAATCTAGAGCAAGATCTTTTTGTTTCAGAGGATTTACCACAAACTGGAAGAGTGATGTTGAAAGATGAAGATGTTTGCATCCACTGTGGCCTATGTGCTGAGCGATGTCCAACGGCTGCTTGGGATATGAAAAAATTTACTTTGAAAGTGCCTTACGCCTTGGATGAAGCCAATGCGATTGATGTAAACGCTACCAAGAAAGCGGTGTAATGTCTAAACCAGGACATAATAATTTTACTGTCAAATTTGCCAATGTTAATGGCACCGGTTCATCGAGTGCGAATGGCATGTTTATGAGAAGTATTTTCAGAATGGGCATACCCGTTGTGGGTAAAAATTATTTTCCTTCCAATATACAAGGTCTCCCTACTTGGTATGAGATTCGAGTGAGCGATAAAGGGTATCTAGCACCATCAGGTACAGTGCATATTATGATAGCTATGAATGCCCAAACCTATGCAGAGGATCTAGCATCAGTGGAACCGGGAGGTTATCTTGTTTATGACTCTTCTTGGCCAAGGAAGGAATTGATGACAAGAGATGATGTCACTGTTCTTGGCGTTCCGCTTGCTAAAATGTGTAATGAAAAATTCGATACTGCACGATCAAGAACTTTAATGAAAAATACAGCTTATGTTGGTGTTTTAGCCGCTTTATTGGATATGGATGTTTCAGTAATTGAGCAATTATTGTTGGACACATTTGGCGCTAAAAAGCATTTGATTGAAGCTAATAAAACCGCATTGGATATGGGTTATGATTACGCACTAGAGAATTTTAAATGCCCTCTTTCTTTCAGAGCTAAATCTTCTAATAAGACTGATGGTCACATCATTATTGATGGGAATGCAACGGCTGCTCTTGGTTGTATTTTTGCTGGAGCAACTGTAGGTTCTTGGTACCCAATTACACCGTCAACCTCCTTAATGGATGCATTTAGTGGGTACTGCCAGTCTCTGAGAAAAGACAAAGAAACAGGAAAAAACAATTACTCTATCATTCAGGCTGAAGATGAATTAGCAGCCATTGGCATGGCTCTAGGAGCTGGATGGAATGGAGCCAGGTCTTTTACACCAACAAGTGGGCCAGGTATTTCACTGATGGGTGAGTTCCTTGGCTTTGGCTATTACTCAGAAATACCCACAGTTGTTTTTGATGTCCAAAGAACTGGGCCATCAACGGGTATGCCAACAAGAACTCAGCAATGCGATATTATGGCTTGCGCTTATGCCTCTCATGGAGATACTAAACATGTTTGTCTCTACCCTGCCAATCCAGAGGAAGCATTTTATTTATCAACTGAGGCTTTTAACTTAGCAGAGCAATTACAAACCCCTGTATTTGTCTTATCAGATCTTGATATAGGTATGAATGACTGGATGATTAAAGACTTAGAGTGGGAGGATGGTTATGTACCCAACAGAGGCAAGGTTCTTGGAAAAGAAGAATTAGACAATATGGAGAACTTTTATCGTTATCTTGATGTGGATGGCGATGGTATACCTTATCGAACAATTCCAGGAAGACATCCGAAAGGCGCTTATTTTACGCGAGGATCAGGACATAATAAATTAGGTGGTTACACAGAAGATGCAGCAGAGTATCAAGATGTGGTAGATCGTTTGTTGATTAAATGGGAAACTGCTAAATCGCTTGTGCCACAACCCGAAGTTAGCTATTCAAAAAAGAATAAAATGGGCATTATCAGTATCGGCAGTTGCAATGATGCCATTCGCGAAGCTAGAGATGTGATGAAAAAAAATGGACAGTCTTTAAATTACTTGAGAGTCAAGGCGTTTCCGTTCTCAGATAAAATTGAGAAATTTATTTCGCAACATGAAAAAGTATTTGTTATTGAGCAAAATAGAGACGGCCAATTGCATAACATGTTGATTACAGAAACCGATGCTGATTCTAGAAAACTAGAATCACTAAGATTTTATAATGGCATACCCATCTTCTCTAAAGACATTGTGAAGCAGATTGAAGATTCAATTAATTCAGGTAAAGCAGCATGAGCTATATCAAGAAACCAAAGATTATAAGAGATAATGAGTCAAGAAATAAATTAGGCATGACTGTTACGGATTACGAAGGAGTAATGTCTACACTCTGTGCTGGTTGTGGTCATGATTCAATTACTGGAGCAATTATACAAACTGTATTTGATCTTAACATTGAGCCTCATCGTCTTATAAAATTGAGTGGAATAGGGTGTTCATCAAAAACACCTGCGTATTTTGCAAGTCAATCGCATGGGTTTAATTCCGTTCATGGCCGCATGCCATCGGTTGCGACTGGTGCTCATTCTGCTAATAGTGAATTGTTTTGCATTGGTGTTTCAGGCGATGGAGATACTCTTTCAATTGGCATGGGACAATTTACCCATGCTATTAGAAGAAATTTAAATATGCTCTATGTGATTGAAAATAATGGTGTTTATGGTCTGACTAAAGGACAATTTTCAGCATCTGCTGATGTGGGGTCAACAGCAAAAAAAGGCGCTGCCAATTTACAAATACCAATAGACCCTTGTCAAGTTGCTATATCCATAGGAGCAACATTTGTAGCTCGAAGTTTTTCAGGCGATAAAGAGCAATTAGTGCCATTACTAAAGGCCGGTATGATGCATCGCGGATTTGCTATGTTGGATGTAATTTCACCATGCGTCACTTTCAATGATCATGAAGGATCAACCAAGAGTTATTTGAGCACTAGAGAAACTAAACGAGAAGCACTTTATACAGATTATGTTGAGCCTTTTACTGTAATTGAAGTTGATTATGATCAAGGCTCATCCATTGAAGTGGATCTACATGAAGGCGGAAAAGTTATCCTAAGAAAGGCTGAAAAAGAGTTTAGCCCTTTAAACAAATCAGATTCCATTCGTATGATTCGTGAGTCTGCTGATGCAGGAGAGATGCTTACTGGGTTATTGTATATTGATGAAAATCAACCTGATTTCACAGAAGTTGAAAATACAGTAAGAAAGCCTTTAAATGAGGTTCCTTTTGATGATCTTTGCCCAGGTTCTAAATCACTGGCTGCATTGCAAAAAAATTATAAGTAGAGATGATAGATAGATGCAGATAATCAGCATCAAAAAAAAATATCTCGTTGCAACTGTATTATTATTTATTTTCCTAGTTTCTTTTCCATCGGGCTACCTACAAGCAAAAGATTTACCAGAACCATTATCATTAATGCTAGAGCAAGAAGGTATTCCATTGAGTACTTTAAGTCTTATTGTTCAACCAGTTGATTCCACCTCTTCTATAATCAGGGTTAATCCTAAGAAATACAGGAACCCAGGCTCATTGGCAAAACTCTTCACCGCATTTGTTGCCATTGATAAACTCGGTCCAGAATCTCAATGGGAAACGGTAATCTATGCTTCTGATCCTATTGATGATGGTATTGTTGAACAGTTGCTTATCGAGGGTGGAGGTGATCCATTTTTAACGAATGAACAGTTATTAAAACTCATAAAAGACCTTAGAAAGCTTGGGCTTCATACCATTCGCAATGGACTTGTGATAGATCAAAGCTTGTTTCCTAAAGCCAATAACACTCCTGGTGATTTCGATGATGATCCTTTGCGACCCTACAATGTGATGCATGCTTCATTGATGGCAAATTTTAATACAATTGATTTTACAGTTAAGAAAAATATTAAGAATGATGGAGTTAATATTGAATATGATTTTTTACCCAATGGCATTATTTTTTCGAATAATTTAAAAATGGGTAAGGGTTCATGTAATGACTTTAGGGATAATGTTATTTTTAAACAACTCATTCAAGACTCCTATCCGCCAAATATTGTCATTGAATTAAACGGTATTTATCCTCAAAATTGTGATCAATATAAGCATGACATAGCTGTTACAGAAACGAATCATTATTTTTTTGGACTCTTCTCATATCTATGGCAACAGTCAGGTGGAATTATTAATGGTTACATTAATGAAATTGATATTAAAAAAAATGCAACGGAATTATTGCAATTTAAATCCATAAAACTTTCAGAATTAGCACCCCATCTTTTAAAAAATAGTAATAACTTTATTGCCAGGCAATTGTTTTTGACGATTGGTGGGTCTAAAACCAATTACAGCTTAAGGGCAGCAAGAAAAACAATGAAAAAAGTTTTAAGGATAAATGGAGTGAACTCGAGAAAAAACTTTTATGACAATGGCTCTGGTCTATCAAGATTAACAAGCATCAGGCCGGATACCTTATTTGATTTATTGCAGACAATCTATCGGCATTCAGCCTCATCCATTATTATGTCTTCACTTCCAATATCTGGGATTGATGGGACCTTATCCAATCGTTTTAAATCTCCCATGCTTCGCGAGAGAATGAGGCTCAAAACTGGCACTCTGGATGGTGTCAGAGCACTGGCGGGTTATGTAACAGGTTTATCCGGCCAAGAGTACATTGTCGTCTATATTCATAATGACTTATCTGAGGTTAGTTATCAGACTAAAAAATTCGAGAATGCTTTATTCGAATGGATTGTCGACGATAAAGATCGCATTCTATGATTTTTTTTTGGACGTTATAAATTTCCATCCTGTGAGAAGTAGCATAAGAATTGAAAGCAATACAGGCTCTACTTCAATGACTTTTGTTTGCCAGTAGTAATGCCATACTCCTAAAACTGCAGCTGTATAGACAATACCGCTGATTGTTGATCTATTTTTATTAAACCAGGTTTGTAGTTTTTTTAAGGAAACTAAGCCCACTGATAATAGGCATAGAAAGCCAGCCCAACCAACTATGAGATAAGGTGTCTCTATGATATCGACAATGATTACTTTGATATCTCCACCTTGATCAATGAGGGCATAACTAAGAAAATGATTCAAAATATAAAACAGAGATACTAACCCGAGAGGTTTGGGTAATCTTTTACATAATTCATGCTTCGTGTAATACCCAATCGGTGCAATGAGTAAAGTTAAGATCAAGATTCTAATCCCCCACTTTCCAGTTGTATGAATGATTGTCTCGATAGGGTTGGCACCTAAGTCAGAGAAAAAACCAAAGACAGGTAAAAAACCAAAGCCTTTAAGACTAAGAATAATAAATGGGATCAGGCTGATCAGTGTGAAAACTTTAACCATATACTGCATTGAATCTTTTCTCAGTCTATTTAAAAATATTTTCTTAAGTTCATCCCTTGGTAAAGGTGGGCTACCTCATCTTGATAACCATTAAACATAAGTGTGGGTTGCTTAGCTCCAAAGAAACCATTGCCAATTCTTCTTTCACGAGATTGACTCCATCGCGGATGATCTACTTCTGGGTTTACATTGGCATAAAATCCATATTCATTTGAGGCAGCCATATTCCAACTGGTTTTTGGCTGTGATTCTTGAAAATGAATCTTATTGATCGATTTGATGCTTTTAAAACCATATTTCCATGGAACAACCAAACGCATGGGAGCACCACTTTGGTTTAATAAATCTTGTCCATATAACCCAACAGCAATTAAAGTTAATGGATTCATAGCTTCAGCCATAGTCAGCGCCTCAATATAAGGCCACTTTAATATACGCTTTCTTTGACCTGGCATTTCATTGGGTCTATACACTGTCTCAAAGGCAACATATTTAGCCTTGGAATTAGGCTCTAGCTTTTCAATAATATTGGCTAGAGGTATACCAATCCATGGGATCACCATTGACCATGCTTCAACGCATCTAAGACGATAGATTCTTTCTTCAAGGGCATTACTATCAATTAAATCATCTATATTATAAACACCAGTTTTATTTGCTTCTCCGGAGATTTTGACATTCCAAGGAGCAGGCTCAAAGTTTGCACTATTTTGATAAGGGTCCGACTTACCCATCCCAAATTCATAAAAATTATTATAAGTGGTGATGTCCTCAAAACTATTTTTTGGCTCTGAAGTGGAATAGATTGAGTTTCTTTTGTAGGCAGAAATATAGCCGTCCTCTTTTGATGATTGACTCCAGGTCATTCCCCAAGGAATCATTGTTGAGGCTATACTCATCGATTTTATCAGTTTCCTGCGTTCTAAATAAATACTCTCCGATGTAATTTCATAGGATTTAATAGTATTGCTTTTTTTTATGCTCATGGACTTATACCTTGCGAGTTAATTAGAAGATTTATTTGTATATTAGCGGATTCCAACATAGACGCAAACCTAGACTGATGAGACAATATTGGAAAGTAAATAAAGGCCATGATTATGAAAAATAAAGTTCTGATTTTATTCCCCTTTTTATTCCTTATCTCTTGCGGTTCTGAGGAGCAGTCCAATACGTTTGAAATGACAGTTGGCGGGACAGGTGTTCCCAATACAATAGGAACACAACATTTTTCTGAGTTTAAACAATCGGTGGAAGAAGGTTTGCCCAATGCAAAAGTTAAGATGCTGGTTTTTGGTCAATTGGGTTCTGAAGAAAATATTGTATCAGGCCTAAGGAGAGACAGAGTTCAGTTTGCTAATTTATCGGCTATCATTACATCTACATTGATTCCAGAGACAGCACTCTTGTATGCTCCTTTTTTATTTAATGATGAAAAAGAAGCAGACTTTATTTTTGATAACTATCTGACTGATTTTTATAAAGAACTATTAGCTGAAAAGGGTCTAGAGTTTATAGCTTGGAGTGAGATTGGTTTTCACAATATCTATGGAAAAGAACCCATCATTCTGCCCAAGGATGCAATAGGAAAACGCTATCGAGTTTCTGCTAGTTTGAGCTCACGTTATTTTGCTGAAGCCATTGGTGCCGACCTCATTCCAATGGGCTATGGAGAAATTGTTCAATCCTTGCAAACAGGGTTAATTGAAGCGGGAGATAATTCCATTGCGCTTTATGTCAAGACTGGAAAGGAACAAGAAGCACCACATTACACATTGACTCGTCATTCACTTGGAATGTCGCTTATGGTTGCCCGAAAGGCTTGGTGGGATAAACTATCCAAGGAGGAGCAAAAAGTCATAGCTGAAGCTTGGCCAAAAGTAAGTATTGCTAGAAAAGAGTTGCGTGCAGAAGCGAAAGAAGATTTAGGCAATGCAGAAAAAATGGGCATTATTGTGCATACATTAAAATCAGAACAAAGAGCATTATGGAAGCAGGCCAGCCAAGGTCAAACTGAGAGAATGGCAGAAACGATTGGGGGTCGATCTCAGGATTTACTCAATCTAATTAAGCAGGGTAAAACTGAATATCAAATTCAATTTACTGAGTAACTGTTATAACTAGTGTGAATAAAAAAATTATACTGATTCTGCTTACAGAAGCTATAGCAGGTATTTCTTTTGGGATTAGCATGCCGCTAGGCGCTCTAACACTGGAGACTTGGGGTCAATCATCTACTATTATTGGCCTCAGTTCAGCCATGCCTGGGCTTGCTGCAGTCATAGTGACTCCTTTTTTGCCTAGGTTGATCAACTATTACGATCAAATCTCCATTCTCAAATTTTCTTTTATTGTAGTTCCCTTGTCTCTCATATTATTAAGTTTCACAAATGACCTCTTTGTTTGGTTTTTTTTACGATTTACCCTGGGAGCAGGTGCAACAGTGATATGGGTTATTACTGAAATATGGATTAATTCTTATGCTAAAGATGAAAATCGAGGAATAATAATTGCTATCTATACCTCAGTATTATCATTTGGTTTTATATCGGGTGTCTTATTGTTATCTGTGTTCCAAGTCGAAAACTACAATACAGCTTTCTATGCAGCAGCAACCATTGCAATCCTTGCTGCTATTCCCATATGGCCAATAAAAGATTGGCCTGTATATGATGTGGTGGAGGATATTTCATTCATGAAATACTTGAGAAAGGCTCCCAGCTTGATGGGATCCAGCTGGGTCATGGGATTTCTTTATGCTGCAACTGCTTCATTGTTACCAATCTTTGCATTGCAATATGAATTAAATTATGCAGAATCTTCCAGAACAGTTGCATGGCTAGGATCTGGAGAATTATTTTTACCAATCTTGGTGGGCTTTATAGCAGATCGAATGAGTAAAAGAAAACTGATGATTGCTATTTCTATTATTGCCACATTGGCATTAATTATGATGCCTTATATATTTTCATATGATCTACCACGTGTATTACTTTTATTTATATTGGGCGGGGCAATTATGAGTCTTTATTCATTGGGACTAACCATGCTAGGGCATCAATTTAAAGGACAAGCATTGACCTCTGCCAATGCAAGTTTTATCTTTTTTCTTTGTCTGGGAGAAATTTTTGGACCGCCTATTATTGGGACTTCTATGGACATATTCGGCATCTATGCTTTCGGATGGGTGTCAGCAGGAGTTTGTTTTACCTACCTATTAATTTTTATTTCAAGCGGAAGTATGAAAGCAGCAAGATGATTTTAGGCAATTGGATTGTCTAATGGTTTATCTTCTATAACTGGCTCAGGCTCTTCTGTATTTTTTAAGGGATAGCTAAATGTATGTCGGATACTCATGCCAGTCGATTCTTGTGGAACGGCATCAATATATACAGGCCTATAAACAGTATTCCTGATGGCTGAAATAGCTACTTTATCAATTAATTTCTGAGGTTCAGATTCTATAATTTCAATGTTATCAGTATTTCCATTCAAATTTATTGAGTATTGAATGGCTATAAAACCAGATGCAAAAGTTTGATTCTCACTGTCCTTTATTTTAATGGGGTATTTGGAAGGAATCAGAATGTTTCTTACTCTAATAGGCTTTGAAAAGCGTTCTTTAATTACCGAGCCCATTGACTCATCTTCTTCAATCAATTGCCAACAATCTTGATAAGCTTTCTTAGCTGATTCTGCTCTTCCGAAACTATTATAGGTATCTCCTAAATCCAATAAAACTTCCAACTTCAAAAAAAGATTCTTTTCTTCGTTTGCGTCAATGGCTTGTAATGCTTTTTTTAATGGGCTTAGACTTTGATAAATGTCCATCCCTTCTCTTCGATGAGAGTAGGCAATATTTTTGAAGGTTTCGATCAGTTCACCCAAGTTTTGATCGTTTCGTTTTGTTTGTCTTTCCAGTATTTCTGTATGGATTTGTCTCTCAGAATACACTTGTCCTGATCTCTTATACCATTTAGCCAGTTTGATTAAGGATTCATCCACCATGGGATTTTCTATGCCAAAATGGTTTTTATTGACATAGACTTGAAAGTTTTGATGGTGATTGGCTTTGTCAAAATTTCTCAGACCAATAAAGCTTTCAGTCAGTGAGTCATGAATTTTTAACTGCTCTAGATTATAGAAACCACCATTCACATGATTAATTCTTAATGCTCTTTCAAAGATATTAACGGCTTTATCGTATTCTTCAAAACGATTGAGTGTTAGTCCAAAACCATAGAGTGGGGAGATCAGTTCAGGGGAAATAATATTTTGATTTGACTCAATCAACTTGATGCACCTTTGAAAGGTTATTTGAGATTGATCAAAATCATCTATCATATAAAAAGCACTCGCTAGGTTATTTAAAGGAGTGATTAGTTTGTAGTTTTCTGGCCCATAGGTCTTCTCAGTTAAATTGACAATGCTAGTAGCAACCGCAATGCTTTCTTCATATCGTTCTTGATCAAAGAGATTGAGAAACTGTTCTTGCAATTTATTTCTTTCCAGAAGATTGCTTTCTTCATTGGTTTCTTGGCTATTAATATGGAAGGAGCTGAAGGACAAGCCTAATAGCATCATTATCAATATTATTTTCTTTATAAAGTGATTCAAATTGTCCTGTAGAGTCTTTGCATTAGCATGCTATTAATTTATCATAAAATATGAATTTGAGCATAATAGACAAAGAGATTTTAGTATGACAGATATAGGCGCAGAACATTTTGTAAATGGCAATAGTGTCTACAAGCCTTTTCCTGAGGAATGCCATCAATTAATAGTAGCAATGGGTTGTTTCTGGGGAGTAGAAAAACTATTTTGGCAAGAAGAAGGCGTCTACTCAACAAGCGCAGTTTATATTGGTGGAACTGCTGTTGATCCGACTTATCAAGAGGTATGTACTGGAACGACAGGGCATACTGAAGGCGTTCTGATTGTCTATGATCCTTTAAAGATTTCTACAAAAGAAATATTAAAGTTTTTTTGGGAAGGGCATGATCCAACGCAATATATGAGACAGGGCAATGATATAGGCTCACAGTATCGCTCAGCTATATTTTTTTCCGATGACGAGACACTGCAGTTAATTCATGAAACAAAAGAGCAATATCAACAGGAATTAAATCAATCTGGTTATGGTGAAATTGTTACAGAGATTAAATCAGAGGAGCATTTTTATTATGCAGAAGACTATCATCAGCAATACCTGGCTAAAAATCCTAATGGTTATTGTGGTCTTGGCGGGACTGGTGTTTGTTTAAAGTAGCAACTCTAATTTAGAACTTTATAGCCTCTTCCTTTTAGACACCGTTTTAGGATATTCTCCTTTTCTCTAATAGCCCTCAAGCCTGATCGAGTTCCTCCTGAGACAGTGCCTAACTCAATGCCGTCTTTCCGCTTATCTGAAATAGCTTCAATAACAGCTCCTACCGCAGCTCCTGTCGCTGAACCTTTAGCTATACTTTTGATGGTAGAAATATCATTAGAATAAGCTTTACATTCTTCTAAATCAGTTTCATAGAGAGTCATGTCAACACCTTTGGTATCAATAATTGGCTTAGCCATATCTAAGATAGAAGACGAATCATTACTCACACAGCTTGTGACTAGAAATGACATTAGTATTAAGAAATTGTATTGCATAGTATTACTTATTGATTATATATAGATCAATGTAATCAAAAATTATATAGAAAGGATGAAGATTGTATTTATTTTTTAATCTTGAATGGATTCAAATAGACCTGCAGCTCCCATACCGCCACCCACACACATTGTTACAACACCATATTGTGCATCACGACGACGAAGTTCACGAAGCAAATGTCCAACTTGTCTTGCTCCAGTCATACCAAAAGGATGTCCAATAGCTATTGAGCCACCGTTTAGATTTAATTTTTCAGAAGGCAGATTGAGTGTATCTCTGATGTACACAACTTGCGATGCAAATGCTTCATTGAGCTCCCATACACCAATATCATTAATTGTTAATCCAGCTGATTTAAGAAGTTTAGGTATAGCAAATACAGGACCAATTCCCATTTCATCGGGCTCACATCCAACAACAGTGAAGCCTCTGAAATAGGCCATTGGTTTGATGTTTAACTCATTAGCCTTATCCTCACTCATAACCATAGCAACCGATGCACCATCTGACAGTTGAGATGCATTTCCTGCTGTGACAGAGCCCCTTTCTGGGTCGAATACAGGTTTCAGCCCGGCCAATCCTTCCAAGGTTGTTTGTGGACGATTGCAGTTGTCATGATCTACCACTGTATCAACCTCAGATATTTCTTCTGTTTCTTTGTTTTTAACCAACATTTTAGTATTCATCGGCACAATTTCGTCATCAAAGAATCCTTGTTCTTGTGCATTTGCACATCGTATTTGGCTTGATAATGCGTATTCATCTTGAGACTCTCTAGAGATACCGTATCGTTTTGCAACTGTTTCAGCAGTCGTCCCCATGGCGTGATAAACACCGGGTACTTCTTTTGCTACTTTTTCATTTTCGAACATGTATTCATTGATGTGACCTTGAGTGGTACTGATTGATTCAACACCACCTGCAATAATACAATCCGCGAAACCGCTTTGGATTTGAGTTGCAGCCATGGCTATAGTTTGTAAACCAGATGAGCAATACCTGTTTACTGTAGTACCACCTGTATTAATTGAGAGTTTAGATGCAACAGCTGCCACTCTTGCAATATTATTGCCTTGAGGTCCCTCTGGATATCCACAGCCCAGAATCACATCTTCAACTAAAGCTGGATCTATTTCTGGATTTCTATCCATTAAAGCATCTATGATATGAGCGGTCATATCATCTGCTCGGGTTTGATTGAAACCACCTCTGAATGATTTTGCTAGCCCTGTTCTTACGCTATCCACTATTACTGCTTGTGCCATTATCTTCCTCATCAAAATTTTTTAACTAAGTCGGGTGATATTAGGGTAGTGCATTAAAATTCGCAAGCAAAAATGATTCAGTAACCTAATAAAAAATAGGATGCCTTTGAATGTGAAGAAACTATGATGATTCTGTAACGAAGTGTATCTTCAATAGAAAATAATCCATAAATCTATACAATTGTCCTAAATTAATAGTTGAATCTTGATTTTTATGACAAAAAATAAAAAAATTATAGCTGGCATTATTGTGGTGTTGATTATCATTGTCTCTTTCTCGGGAGGCGGAGAAGACCCAATTAAGGTTAATGCTATTAAACCAGAAATGAGAACTGTAGAAAAAACTGTTTCCAACACAAGGGCTGGGACTATCGATGCTTGCAGAAGAGCAAAAATGTCACCTGCTATGGGAGGGCAAATTGCCTCATTAACAGTTAAAGAAGGCGATATGGTAAAAAAAGACCAAGTTTTATTGGAGTTATGGAATAAAGAAACCAAAGCAAGAGTAGTGGCTGCAGAAAGAGGTGCTGAGCAAGTCTGTATTTTATCTGATAAGGCGAATCGTGATGCCAATAGAATTACTGAACTTTTCACTAAAGGATTAGCCTCTGAAGAATCAAAAGAAACCGCGGTAAGTAATGCTCAATCTAGTGTGGCTTCTTGCAATGCAGCAAAAGCACAAATTGATGTGACTAAAGCATCTCTAGAAAGAACTATGTTGATTGCTCCTTTCGATGGGATTATTGCTGAAATTGAAGGAGAGCTAGGGGAATATGTCACTCCTTCTCCTGTTGGTGTTGCAACTAAACCTACTGTTGATCTTATTGATAACACTTGTATCTATATCAAAGCACCGATAGATGAGATTGATGCGCCTGAGGTTATTTCAGGCTTGAAAGCGAGAATTACAATGGATGCTTTTGGCCAAGAAGAATTTCCATCAACGGTTACAAGGGTTGCGCCTTATGTTTTGGATCTAGAAAAACAAGCAAGAACAGTTGAAATTGAAGCAGTTTTTGATAACCCTCAAAATTTTTTATTACCCGGTTATAGCGCTGATATAACCATTATTATTGATACAGTAGAAGATGCACTAAGCGTTCCAACTCAAGCAGTTATAAGAGACGAGTTTGTATATCTAATCAATGAAGACAACACTCTAGTGAAACAAAATATTGAAGTGGGGCTTTCCAATTGGCAATACTCAGAAGTGCTTAGTGGGATTACTATTGATGACAGAATTGTTTTATCCATAGATAGAAAAGGGGTGGAAGGTGGAGTAAAAGTAATTGTAGAAGAAGAAATAGAGGAAGTTCAAACATTTGGTCCACGTGATGTTAGTTGAAACCTCTTAATATTCAAAAATTGGGAAATACTTAATATTCATAAATCAAGATGATTCGTATAGAAAACTTAAGTCGAAAGTTTGAAGTTGGTAATCAGATTGTGCGTGCTTTGGATCATATCGATTTGGAGATTACAAAAGGGGAATATCTATCTATCATGGGCGTTTCAGGCTCTGGTAAATCCACATTATTGAATATCCTAGGTTTACTTGATACTCCAACTAAAGGCGATTATATTTTATCTGGCATTAATACTTCTGAAATGAATGATGATGAAATGGCTCATATTAGATCAACAAAAATTGGCTTTGTTTTTCAATCGTTTCACTTAATTCCAAGATTAACAGCGGCAGAAAACATAGAGATGCCAATGGTTCTGGCTGGCATTAAGCCCAAGGATCGTCAAGAAAAAGTTGAAATTGCACTGTCACATGTCAGCCTTAATGATCGTTCTGATCATAAGCCAGAACAACTTTCAGGAGGTCAGCGACAACGTGTTGCTATTGCTCGATCTATAGTAATGGAGCCCGATGTGCTTCTAGCCGATGAGCCAACAGGTAATCTGGATTCTACTTCAGGGATTGAAATTGTTAGACTGATCGAAGATCTTAATAAAGCAGGCCTGACACTCATTGTGGTTACTCATGATAGAAAACTAGGCAATCGGTCGGATCGATTAATTAGACTTTTGGATGGGAAAATTATCGATGATGACAGGAAGTAAACGATGCGTTTTTACGATTTAATTTTTTTAGCGCTAAGCACTCTTATTCGCTATCCCCTAAGAACAATTATGTTACTAGTTGCCACATCGATTGGCGTCATGGCAGTGATACTTCTCACAGCTGTTGGAGAAGGCGCTAGAGACTATATTTCTGGTGAATTCAGAGATATGGGTACCAATCTGATTATTGTTATACCTGGAAAAAATGAAACTTCAGGGGGTGGATCACCCGTAGACTTAGCTGGTGTAACACCCAGGGATTTAACCATTGAAGATGCAATTAGTCTTAGAAAAATCGATGGAGTAAAAAACATAGCACCGATTGTGATTGGAGAGACCTCAGCACAATTCAATGGACTAGAAAGAAATGTTCCGATCATAGGCTCAACTCAGTCTTTTTTAAGTGTAAGAAAATGGGAAATGGAAACGGGTATGTTTTTGCCAGGCAGTACTTTAGAGCGCTCCCCACCGGTTTGTGTAATTGGTAAAGAAGTTGAAAAAGAACTCTTTGGGGCATCCAATGCAATTGGACAGTGGTTGAGACTGGGCGATAGAAGATGTCGTGTTACTGGAATCATTGGCACTGAAGGAAGAGCGGTGGGTATCGATGTTCAGAAGTTAGTTGTGGTACCAGTGAGTCTTGCGACAGCTTTGTTTAATCGTCCTTCATTATTCCGAATAGCAGTTGAGGCCGAAAATAGACTGGTCGGCGACCAGATTATTAAAGATATGAAAAAAATTCTTAAAAAACGCCATCGAGGTAAAGAAGATTTTACGGTAATTAGGCAGGATGCAGTGATGGCATCATTTGATAACATTTTTAATGTGCTGACTATGGCACTTGGCTCCATTGCATCAATCAGTTTATTTGTGGCTGGAATTTTAATTATGAATGTTATGTTGGTTGCAGTTTCCCAAAGACAATCTGAGATTGGTTTGTTAAAAGCCATTGGTGCAAAGAACAAGCAGATCAATCAACTGTTTATAACGGAGGCTATTTTACTATCAGGTTCGGGAGCTGTTTTGGGCTTAATCTTAGGGCATAGTATTACACAAGTATTAAAGATTTCTTTTCCCACATTTAATTTTCTTCCACCAATGTGGGCCTCATATGTATCATTGATATTAGCATTGATGTCTGGAGTAATATTTGGTTTGCTTCCAGCTAGAAGAGCTTCTAAGCTGGAACCAGTGATAGCATTAACTGGTAACAAGTAATATGAAAGTAAAAGACCTCTTTATATTTTCTTCCTATTCAGTAATTTCTCAAAAAATGAGAAGTTTTCTAACATCTTTAGGAATTGCTGTGGGAGTTGTATGTGTTATTTTCTTAACCAGCTTAGGTCAAGGCCTACAAGTTTTTATTATTTCTCAGTTCTCACAATTTGGTAGCAATATTATATCTATCGCACCAGGTAAAACGGAAACTATGGGGATGCCTTTGGGTACTTTTGGCTCAACAAAACCTCTCTCTTTCGAAGACGTAGCAGCTCTTGAGAAACTGTCCACTCTTGAGGTTGTTGTCCCTGTTTCAGGCGGTAGCGCTGAGATTGAGAGTGCTGATCGTATGAGACGATCGATGGTCATAGGCACAGGTGCGGATTACGATATTATTGTTGGAGCAGACAATATGATGGGTAATTATCTACCACATGATAACCCCAAAACACCAAGAGCTTTTGCTGTCCTTGGGCCGGATATGAGGGATGAATTATTTGGTTCAAAAGACCCATTGGGCATGTCTATTCGAGTTAACTCAGAGCGATTCAGAGTGATTGGAGTCTTGCCAGAAAAAGGTGATTTTTTAGGTATGAATTTAGATGATGCCGTTTATATTCCTATTGCAAAGTTCAACAATATGTTCAATCGAGTTGGTTTCCAGGAAATTGATGTCATTCATACAGACAATGTAACAAGTGATGAAGCAGTTGCATCCATCAAAAGGCTTCTCATTAGCCGACACGGCGGGGACGATACCACCATTCATACACCAGCTGATATGTTGGAGTCTTTGGGTGAGATAATGAAATGGATGAAGTTTACAGTTGCCGCCTTTGGAGGGATATCGCTTCTTGTGGGAGGCGTAGGTATTTTTACCATCATGACTGTTGCAGTGAATGAAAGAACATCTGAGATAGGAGTCTTAAGAGCTATTGGCGCTTCTCGAAGAAGGGTTAGAGATGTTTTTTTATTGGAATCTATTTATTTAGCAATTTTAGGTGCAGCTATGGGGCTAGCAATTGGTTTCTTAGCTATTGAAATTTCTTTAGCTATTTATCCTGATATGCCCATTGCAGTTGCTTGGGAATATATTTTATATGCGGTTATTATCTCACTCTTTATTGGCCTAACAGCAGGCTATTTACCAGCCAAATCAGCTGCACAAATGGATCCTATTGAAGCTTTGCGAGCCGACTAAGACGCCATTCTTTGCATCATATTGGAGTAAGTCTCTATATGGGATTCCACAGGAAGGTATGTTTTTTCGTAACTTTCTCTTTCTTGCATTAAATCCCACCAACGGTGAATTCGAACACACTCTTTTGGCCACTCGGCATTGAAGAGATGCTTATAGGCGCCAAATCGTTCAAAGAAAGGAGCGTAATGTAAATCAACTAAAGTAAGGTTTTCTCCCATCCAAAAATCTCCACTAACGTTTTTTTCAAAACATTCTTTTTCAATATAAATTAATAATTCTCTGAGTTTTTTATGATTCTTATCTTGTTGTGCATCATCCTTGTTATCCCTAAGAAGTCTAACGCATGCTGGTAAGTAATAGTTGGAGCCATAATCTATCCATATCCTGGCTCGCGCTCTTTCAAAATAATCTTTAGGCATTAAGGGTATTTCAGGGTACTTTTCTTCTAGGTATTCATTGATGATTGCGGATTCATAAATGGTTTTTCCTTCATCCACAAGAACAGGTACCTTTCCATAAGGAGAGATTTCTAAAAACCAATCGGGTTTGTTATAAACATCAATTTCAATCAGTTCAAAAGGCAATTGTTTTTCAATAAGAGCCATTCTGCTTCTTTGAGCGTAGGGACATTTATCAAAGCTGTATATTTTAATATTAGACATGACTACAACTGTTTCATACTTTCATACCAAAAATCAAGGGATGAATGAAAAGCACTAATTTCAATTCTTTCATTCAGGCCATGAGCTCTGAATCCACTCGGATCAGTCATGATGCCGCTTGTTCCATAAACGGGAATACCAACATTCCTTAATGCTTGCGCATCCGTTGCTCCTGTGGACATATAAGGGACAATGGCCGCTTTTGGAAATACATTTTTGAGTGAGTTTCCAATCAGATTCATAATCTCTAAAGTCACAGGTGAAGGCGGACTGCCTTCCGGTACCCATACCATACTAATTTCTATATCACTGCCAACAATTTTCTGAATCATATCTACTATTTTTTGTGGCTCCTCTTGTGGGAGAACTCTGCAATTAATCGTTGCACTGGCTGAGACTGGTAAAGCATTATTGGCATGCCCGCCTGAGAGACGGGTAGCGACACAAGTTGTTCTTAATTGTGCATTAAGATCTGGGTTTTCATTGATTAAATCTAGGTATTTAAAGTTTTCTCCAACATCAAGTAATTTTCTTAGTTTCTTTGAATCGTCTTTTGGAAGCTTTGTGATGGCAAACTCTAGATATTGTTGAGTGGTATCGTTAAAACTTATTGGGAATTGATAATCTTCCAATTTCTTAAGTGCACGAGCTAGATCATAGATCGCATTATCTTTTCTTGGTATTGAGCTATGACCTCCTTTATTTTGAGTATGGAGAGATAGGGTCATATAAACTTTTTCAGCAGATTGAAGGAGAAAAGCTTCTGGATTTTCCATTGTTCCAGTTACATAGCCACCATCAGAATTCATTGCAAAGGCAGCATTTTTCACTGAGTCAAAATTATCTCTAAAGTATTCAATGCCATCCATTTGAGTTTCTTCATCACCAGTAAGCAACATAATGATGTCATTTTTCGGAACAAAATTTTCTTCTTTTAGTCTGATAAAGCTAGTGATTAAAGCTGCTGCACCACCTTTGTTATCGCTCGTTCCTCTTCCGTAAAAGAAACCGTCTTTTTCAGTCATAACATAAGGATCAGTATCCCAAGAATTTTCAACTGATGGGACTACATCAAGATGAGCCATTGTTATGGTTGGATTGATAGATGATTCACCTCGTAAAATAGCTATCAACCCTTTTTTGTCTTCTTCCAGCCCTACCACTTGAAGATTAGACTGACTGAAGCCATATTCTAGTAATTTATTTTCTGAGTACTTACTCGCTTGTGTAGCCAGACCCATGTCTTCTGTTGACTGAATAGCGACTAGGTCAGCAAGTATATTTTCACCCATTTTCTGATAATCATTATTAGCCATTAAAGGGATGTTGAATATAAATATAAAATATAGAGCGATTAATTGTATTTTTCTCATATGTTTATTCCTAATTATTTGCTGTTAAATATATTAATGCATCTTTGGCAGTTTCGCTTCCAATTTCTTGTGCCAATTGATGACCTGCATTTTCATAAATAATAGTTTTAACAGAAGGAGAATTAATCAAAAGATCTTTCATCACGATCGCAAGATCAACTGAAACAACTTTATTTTTCTTACCCCACATAATCAATACAGGAGATTCAATCGACTGGATAATCTTGTCTATATCTCCCGATATGTATTGCTTCATTCTTGCCATCTGCGCATCTCTTTGACCTTCTTTCAACAACAATTCATGCCATCGTGTTACTAATTCTTCAGAAATTCTTGAAGGATCTCCAAAACCACCGGTTAATAAACCTTCAATAAGTGCTCTAGGTGTAATTTGTGTTAAGAGATTAAAAATTTTAGGAAGATGAGCTGGTTCATTACTGCCTCTTACCCTTTCGTTCAATGCTCCTGGGCTCACCAATATGAGTTTATTGATTTCATTGGGATAATTAGATGCATAGTGAATACCAATCGTACCTCCAAGGGAGGCACCCGCTATTGAGAAATTATCAATATTAAGATGGTTCATTAGTCCTTTGAATAGGAAAAGAGTTCTTTGTATTGAATAGTCACCACTGGGGTCAGAGTAAGATAAACCATGTCCAGGTATATCAAATCTTATGATGCGATGACTTGCACCTAGTTCTTCAATCCAAGGATTCCAATCAATGAGATTCGCATAATTAGCATGCAGCAGAATCAGAACTGGACCATTACCTTCATCAGTAAAATGTATTTTCACACCATCAATGGTGATGAAAGACGAACTTCTAAGTAAGTACTTGGATTCAATCTCTTCAGCAGTCCGATCTTGTGGATAGCGAGCTCCCAACATTAAACTGATTGCAAATGCAATCAAAACAAACAGTCCCGCAGAGAAGAAATATCGTATTGTTGTTTTTATCATAAAATTCTCTTAAATAAGTCTTGATCACTACAAGCATAAACTTTATCTTAGCTTTAATTATTTAAAAATATAAATTATGAATAAAAAAAATATAAGCACGATGCAACCTTTTGAGTATGGCGATATTTTTTTGGGATGCACTGACTTAAATGATGCAGTGGACGACCATAAAGGCAATGGCAGGATTCTCCAATACGACAAGAATCTCCAACCGAAAGGAATTTTATATACAGAGGGAACTGGTCATCTGGTGATTGGTCTTACTTTTGATCCTCGAGGAGTATTGTGGGGTTTTGACATGCATAATCATGCAATTGTTAGGGTTTCCCCTGATGGCAAGCAACTACCAAATCATAATTTTGGTAATCGAGCTTTTTCCAATGCCACTTTTGATTCACAAGGCAATATTTATCTGGGCGAAGCCTTAGTTGGCAATACTCCATATCCTGGAAGTTTTATGAGGCGTTTACCAGGATTGGACCTTTTAGGTTATGGCAATATCCATAAATTTAATGATGACTTGGAATTAGTTAAGGTGTTTGATGTGGCTTATTCTCCAGAATTTCATCAGTTTAAGGGAATCACTCATACTGCTATGCATCCGAGTGAAAAATTTATTACTTACACTACCGAAATTGGTAAAAAAGTGATGCAATACGATATTATCAATGACCAACAAATGGAGGATCTTGTGGTGCTTCCATCTTTGGATCTAAGCGATCAAGTTGTTGCTATTGCTGTTAATTATCTCCAAGATGGTCGATTGCTGCATTCCAGGGGCGAATATATTGAAATTCTTGATGAATCCGGTGAGGTCACACAAACGATTGATTTATCAGAGCATGGTTGGGGGATCGCACAATTGACCGCATCCAATGATGGAGAGCATTTTCTTACTGCAAACATTTTTACAGGCATGGCAATGAAAGTTAGGCTGGATGATGGTTCTGTTGTGGGCTTCATTGATACTGGGTTGAAGAAGCCAAAAAGAAGCTTAGCAGGGATTGCGGAATACTCTCATTCATGAACTAAAGCACATTGCTTGTGCTCTGATGGCCATCTAATTGTTCTTTATGAGATAAAAGACTAGGTCTTTCTTTGTTTTTTATAGGTATAGATACTAAGAGCATAGAGTAAAGGCGTCATTATGAGCCACGGTATCTGACTTTGTAATCTGATCGTTCGGTCGTCGAAGTGAAATAATATGGGATTGAACCATGGTCCCGTTGGAGCCAAGGGAGCCCAAGACAATTGTTTTGTTGCAGAAAGTTGATCGTAATAAAGGAACATCTCAACAAAAATATTTTGACCTAAGCACCAGAATAATAAGATAAAAAAGGGTCTCCATTCCCAATGTTCAAAGATTGATAAGCACCGACCTGTCAACATCCAAGTCAGCCAAAGACCACCAATGCATATTGTTCCGGCATCCCCTAATGAGTTCAGTAACCAGTTGATGTGTTTAGGTATAGCAAGATTAAGGGCATCGGATCTTCTTTCATCAACTGGATCCCCTTCAAACCATCCGTAGGTAAACCATAACTCCCATCCTAATGAGCATAATAGGAAGCATAAAATATAGATTCTGATCATCGAGCTAGATAACGCATCTTTTCTTTTCAGATAGATCAGGATAATAGGTAAAAGAGCACTAGCATAAACAATAACGATAATTCTTATTTCTTCAAAACTCATCGATATAATCTTCAGTCACCTTCAATTTCTAAACTGTAATGATAAAATTCATTGTCTTGCTCATAACCAAGTGATTCATAAAGCGATTGACCAATCAAGTTATCTTTGGCTGTGGATAGTTCCAATCGCTTATAACCATTATCTCTAGCGAAGATTTTAGCTTGATTCATCAGACTTCTTCCTATGCTCAAACCTCTTTGATCTTTATCCACATATAGATCGTAAAGAATCAATATAGGAATTCCACTGACTGAACAAAAAGAAGGATAGAGTTGAACAAAACCATTGTATTTATTAGATCCTTTGCAGGAAAGAAAAATAATGGACTCTTGGTTCATTATTCTTTTCTTTATAAATGCATAAGCAGCCTCATAATCATCTTCTTGCTCATAAAATATTCGATAAAGGTTAAACAATCGAGCCAATTCATCCAGATGCGTTTCATTTGCTAAAGTAATATCTTGCATGCTTAAGTTAACCACCACCCGATAAGTATTGGATTTCTTTGATGACACTTTCACTGACTAAGAAAGGAGCTTCTTCTTGGACGTAATGACCAACTTTTTCAATCAGTGTTAATTTACTACCCCTTATATTTTGATTGAGAGTTAGGGCTTCTTCAAGACTCTTGGTTCGATCTTCTTGACCAAAAACAATCAATGTAGGAACATTAATTTCTGGCAATAATTCTTTTTCATTAGCCACATAGAATTTATTCATCATACTGGTAGTTCCTTTCATATATCCTTCTGTTTTAACACCCAACATAATATTATCAATAACTTCATCTGTGACAATTGAAGGGTCAATAAAGGAGTTTTTTAAAAACTGAACTCTAAAGTCTCTATCTGAGAACTGTTTAGCTGAAACCCGAGCAAATGGAAAAATTAGATTAAGATAGCGTGTAAATTCTGGAACACCCGTTGTAATAATTCCTGGGTTGAATAAAACCATCCCAGTTGTTTGTTCATTATTTAGTGCAACATGAACAGCAATCGCTCCTCCTAAGGAATGCCCACCTATTATAAATTCGCCAAGATTTAAGGCTTCAGCAAATAAACTTATTGTTCTTGCTTGATTTTTATTGCTGTAATCATAGTATTCTGGCTTCTCTGATAATCCAAACCCAATCAGATCAAGAACTATAACTCTATAATGTTGTTCTAATTTTGGAATCACTTTTCTCCAAGTATTGATGGAGTTACCAAAACCATGAATCAAAATTATATTTGGATTACCATCCTCGCCAGAAATTCGATAACGTATTTCTCTCTCTTCTATTGATATGAATTTATCATTAGCTGATGCCAGCTCCTTTATAGGTATCTCTTCATAGGGCAAATAGGCATAAACTATCAATGAGATGTAGGCAATACCGAATAGTATTAGAAAGCTAAACAATATATTTTTGAGAATTTTAATCAAAGAGTTCTCTTTTATTCATTTAAGTATCATTAAAAAAATCTATTTTTCTTCTTGTCACGAATTATTTTGTGAAGTAGGTAGTTTAAGAGTTGTTCTCCCCTAAGGCAATTATAAAGAAGCTGCCTACTTTTCAGAAGCCACTTAAGAATTCACTAAATAATTACAGAGTAAATGTACTTTCAGGTCTTACTTCAGGCGCTGTTAGGATTAAGTTTTGAGAAGAGACAACCACACCTCCGGGTTGCTCAATTGTGATAGCGAAACCTTTTGCATTTGATATGGGTAATTTAGGATTAATGGGTATGATAATGTCTTTACCAACAATTTTGATATTGAATACACCACCATCCACTGGTTGTTTATATTTGATTGGGTCTATGATCCAAATCTGATATTGTTTTTGTAATGGGTCATTGATTGGCATACCAGATATTTTAATAAACCCTTTTTGACTTTTATTACTCCAGACAATATCACCCTTAGCTAGAGCAAAATCAGATTCTTTTGAATACCATGGGTATTCAATTAGATCATTGGATGTTAATTGAAGAACTCCTCTTTTAAGAGGCAAGTATTTGAAGTTATTCTCATAATTTTTAAATTCAATCATTGAGAATGATAGTCCAATTGTAAGCAATACTGTGATCGCCCAAGCATAGGCGGGTTTATAAAATAGGGATCTCATCAAATCATTTATCTTGATTTTATAAAATGAAAGTGAATCAATTTTTTTCTGGGAATTTAAAATCTTACTTTTAATATCACTAGGCAATTTATCATGAATTCTTTTATCGTTTAGGTGATAGCTCATGTGAGCGAGAGACGCTATTTCATCGAATTCATAGTTATTGTATTCCGGATACTCTTTGAGAAGCCTTTGAAGTTCTATGTTTTCGTCATCAGACATAGGCTGAGTTGATTGCACAACCAGAAGATCCAATAATAATTCTTTATCCAAGCTACGCATTATGGATACTCACTACTGTATTTTGATCTTGATCGAAAGTCTCTCTCAACTGAATCAAATTTCTTCTAATTTTAGTTTTCACTGTACCAAGCGGAATATTCATTAGTTTAGAAATCTCTGAATGACTATAACCTTGGTAGATTGACAATGAGAGAAGTTGTTTATCTTCTTCTGCAAATTGATTAATTGCTTCAGATATAATTTGAACGTCTGCAGATTTATCAAGTATAGATTTCGTCTCAAGTGCATCATCATCAAAGCAATCATCTATGGGTTCTAAATTTTTATGACGATATATTTTTCTGAGATGATCTATTAGACGCCTTCTTGCGATCATAGATACAAATGTGACTTCGGAGGCCTTAGTGGGATCAAATCTTCCTGCTGATTTCCAAATGGCAATAAAAACTTCTTGTACGGCATCTTCTGCTTCAGTTTGATTGGAGAGATAT
Source organism: Gammaproteobacteria bacterium (assembly GCA_029244925.1). Classification (GTDB taxonomy): domain Bacteria; phylum Pseudomonadota; class Gammaproteobacteria; order Steroidobacterales; family UBA11654; genus CACPJA01. The sequence continues at coordinate 38,039 of JAQWQE010000082.1, forward strand.
CGTCTGGCAATTGACCAGATAAGATTCCCATATTGATCCACTAATTTTTCAAAAGCCCCTGTTTCTTCTCTAGCCAAAGAAAAAAGAATAGAATCCTCTATCTTCTTTATCTTTTTACCTTTAGTCATTGATTTACTTAAGTAGTTTGTTTTATTTATAACTAGTGATGCCAATTTGCAGATACCTAAATCTAATCATTAATCTAAACATTCGTTGAGAATGCATGACTAGATTTAAATATTGTTTTAAATTAAGGCGCTATCCAGTCACCTGCAAACATGCAGCCAAACTCGACATCTTCTGGTGCTGATTCACCTTCGTAGTAGAATTCTTCCCATCCTCCTCTTTCGCATGATCCAATGGATGCTTCCCTTGAACAATCTCCTTCTGCATAAACTGGTTCCAGTATGGTAACCATACCGTCTCCTTCTTCAGCATAGTGATAACAAGCTTCTTCTGACATGTTTGTTCTACAGGCTTTATAAGGATCTCCAGCAAAAGGATTTTCCGCTGTGTAAGTACAAGAACCGGTGCCACTTGGTTTATTGCTGTCACCATCGTGATGATTGCTTGCCATAATGTCTGAACTACCAATTGTAAGTAACCCTAGGGCTATAGTTCCAATTTTTAAAAAATCTCTCATTAGATTAATTCTCCATTATCTAAAAATTCATTGTATGTTGTAATTTGGATATGGACAAGAATCTATTATTTATATTCCTCAAATTTATTTAGAATGTATTTATATATAACGGAGAAAATTATGAAGGATGGATATGTTTTGAAAGTATTGAAAATCTCATTGTTCTTTTGCTTAATTTCTTTTGGAAATTATTCTGTGCTAGCAGACGGGCATCAAAGTAAAACCTTAGAGCTGGTTAAACCAACTGTTTTGATTACTGGCTCCAATAGAGGGATTGGTTTTGCTTTAGTGAAAAACTATGCTGCCAATGGCTGGAATGTTATTGCAACTTGTAGAAATCCAAGTAAAGCAGAAGACCTTAATCAATTAAGTAATCAATATAGTAGTATTTCCATCGAGGAAATGGATGTAACTGATATTGCTGAGATTCAGTATTTGGCTGAAAAATATAAGAATCAGTCGATTGATATTCTTATAAACAATGCTGGTATATTGGGCAATATCGAAAACCAATCTTTTGGAAACTTAGATCAAGCTCTATTTGAAAAAGTTATGGCCGTTAATGCATTGGGACCTCTAAAAGTAGCCGAAGCATTTGCAGACAGTGTGGCCTTAAGCGAACAGAAAAAAATTGTCTCCATGACAAGTGGTTTGGGGTCTATGCAGATTACCTTAAATTCGGATGCTTTCTACTATTATCGCATGAGCAAAGCGGCTTTAAATATGGGAGTACTGGCAATGAATGTCAGCTTAAAGCCAAAAGGAGTCATTTCGGCTTTGATTGCCCCAGGTATGGTGGAGACACAATTATTGAGAGATTCAGGTTATCCTAGAGTAGGCATTACAACCGACGAAAGCGCTGCAGGATTGGTTAAAGTTATCGATGAAATTAGCAATGAAACTATTAAGAAAAACAGAGGCAAATCAACCAATTACAATGGCATGGTCATACCTTGGTAAGAGAGTAGTTTAGATGTTTATTTATCCAGAAATTAACCCGATTGCAATTCAGATCGGACCTTTATCGATTGCATGGTATGGGCTGATGTATTTAATGGGTTTTATTATTGCCTTTGCATTAGCAAAAATGAGAGTCAAACAAGAATGGTCACCGATACAAGACAATCAAATCGATGATCTAATATTTTTTTCGGTTATAGGAGTCATTATAGGTGGAAGGTCTGGCTATATGCTCTTCTATGCTACCAATGCATTAATAGAAGACCCTTTATCTTGGCTCACTCAGTTCCCTCAATTATGGACTGGTGGCATGTCATTTCATGGAGGCTTGATAGGTGTTTTAATTGCGGTTGTTTTATTTTCTAAAAAAATAAAACAACCGTTTGTAGAGGTCATTGATTTTGTTGCTCCACTGGTACCTATTGGGCTTGGATTGGGTAGAATTGGTAATTTTATCAACGGTGAGTTATGGGGAAAACCAACGGATTCTCAATTGGGATTCTTGGTTAATGGTGTTGTTAGGCATCCGACTCAACTCTATGAAGCATTTTTAGAGGGCTTGGTCTTATTTATAATTCTTTGGGTCTTTACTGTCCGTAAAAGATCTTCTGGTTTTACGGCAGCATTATTTTTAATTTGTTACGGTTGCTTTAGATTTTTGATTGAATATTTTAGATTGCCAGATGATCACATAGGGTATCTTGCTTGGGGATGGTTGACCGTGGGACAGATTTTGTCTATCCCAATGTTGGTGATTGGTTTCTACATCTTGTTTAGTTCAAAAATTAGGAAAAATACTTAACTAAATTTGTATAATTGATTGTCTAAAATAAATTTCGTTTAAAGAGGAGTTAAAATTGCATCAATACCTAGACTTGCTCCAAAGTATTCTCGATAAAGGAGAGGTGAAAGAAGATAGAACGGGTACAGGCACCCGAAGTTTCTTTGGGCACCAAATGCGATTTAATCTTGACGATGGCTTTCCCATTCTTACAACCAAGAGAATATTTTTTAAAGGCGTGGTTCATGAACTTCTATGGTTTTTGGATGGCGCGACTAATAATACTGTTTTAAAAGATGCAGGAGTCCATATTTGGGATGAATGGGAGACTGAGTCCGGTGATTTAGGGCCAATTTATGGACACCAGTGGAGATCTTGGCCTGGTTCTCGTAATGGTGGAGTGATAGATCAAATTGAAAAAATCATTAATCAAATTAATAACAATCCTTCTTCAAGAAGAATTATTGTCAGTGCTTGGAATGTTGCAGATCTACCCGATGAAAGTATTTCCCCTCAGGATAATGTTAAGAAACAAAAAATGGCATTAGCGCCTTGCCATGCATTGTTTCAGTTTTTTGTTTCACAAGGTAAGCTGTCTTGTCAATTGTATCAGAGGAGTTGCGATACTTTTTTAGGCCTTGGATTTAATATTGCTTCTTATAGTTTATTGACGCATATGATTGCTCAACAATGTGATTTAAAAGTTGGTGATTTTGTTTGGACTGGTGGCGATGTTCACTTGTATCTCAATCACCTAGATCAAGCCAACGAGCAACTGAAAAGGGAGCCCTACGCACTGCCAAAATTGAGTATAAAGAGAAAACCAAACTCAATATTTGATTATGCTTATGAGGACTTTGAGCTCCTTGATTATCAATCTCATCCACATATATCTGCTCCTATATCAATCTAGTTTTTTAGCTTTTATTGCAACTTTAGGATGCATAATATTTATAGCTACTAAGCTTCCTCCCCAGACACAGCCGCCATCTAAACACACTATATTTTTATCATGATAGTAATTAAGTGCAGACCAATGCCCAAAAATAATCAAACTTTCAGTGGCTTTTCTATTTGGATGAGAAAACCAGGGCAATAAATTGGAAGCGTTGTCTATGGGCGACCCTTTTTCATTAAAGTCTAGCTCAGTATCCTTACTGATAAATCTCATTCTTGTAAAAGCATTAGTAATAAAATTACTTCTTTCTTTACGATTGGTTTGATCGATCCATTTATTAGGGGTGTTTGAATACATATTCTTAAAGAAATTAGGACCTTCTTGACCTTTTATGATTGAACTCATTTCATTGCTATAAAGAATGGATTCTTTTATAGACCAATTGGGATGAATTCCAGCATGAACCAGCACAGTGTTTAGTTCTTGATCAAAATGCATTAATGGCTTACTTCTGAGCCACTCAATTAAATTGATTTTATATTTTGATTCCAATATTGGTTTAAGTGATTCATCTTTGCTCTTAATCTTATTATCAGAAAGAGCAAGAGCAATCAAATGAAGATCATGGTTACCAAGAACGGCAACAATTGATTTATCAATAGAGTGTAAGTAATTCAGTACCTCCAGTGATTGTGGTCCTCTATTAACCAAATCTCCCGTTAACCACAATTGATCTTTGCTTTCATCAAACTCAATTTTTTCGAGAAGCCTTCTTAATTCTACATAGCAGCCTTGTATATCGCCTATTGCATAGATGGACAATTAAACGCACCTTTTATTTGACAGCTTAATATAGTCTTTGACAGTTAAGTTTTCAGGTCGGTTTTCACAATCAATACCCATTGCTTTAATTTCTTCTTTTGAAAAATAATCTTTTAATCCATTGCTGATTTTCTTTCGTCTTTTGGAAAAAACTGTTTTAAGAATATCATCCAATGAATCTAATATTTTTTCATCTAAATTATTGTTTGGGGTAATTCTAACGAGAGAAGAAATAACCTTAGGTTTAGGAAAAAATGCATTCGGAGAAATATTAAAAAGTTTCTTAATATTACAACGAGCCTGTATTGCAATAGACAGTCGGCCATATGTTTTTTTATTCTCACCACTGATCATACGATCAGCAACTTCTTTTTGTACCATGATATGTAGATCTTCAAATAGTGAATTAGATTTCAGTATATGGAAAATAAGTGGAGTGGATATATTGTATGGAAGGTTTCCTATCAAACGTATTTTTTTATTATCTTTGACAACACTTTTGAAATCAAATGAAAGGGCATCCATGCAATGAATATTGATGTTGTTGGAATGATTGCTTTCTTGAAGTCTTGAAGATAAATCTTTATCAATCTCAATAACGTCTATTTTTTTTAAATGTTCCAAGAGTGGAAATGTTAAAGCGCCTTGACCCGGACCTATTTCTAATAAATGATCATCAATTTTTGGATTAATCGATCTAATAATTTTTTGTATTATATTCTTATCATGCAAAAAATTCTGCCCAAAACGTTTTCGAATAACAGGTTTAGTTTTTTTCTGCACAGCTTTGATACATTTTTTTTGCAGTCATTAATGCGTAGTGAAGGCTTTCATTATTCACGTTATTACTAGCGGTTAAATCTAATGCAATGCCATGATCGACAGAAGTTCTAATAATTGGTAGACCTAACGTTACATTTGCTGCTTGATGTGGGTTTACAAATTTGAATAGTGGTAACCCTTGATCGTGGTAAAGAGCTAGAATAATATCCAAATCTAAATTTTGTAAAAAAGCAGTGTCTGCTGATATAGGACCAATAATATTTTTATTCTTTTTTCTTAGATATTCTATGGTGGGTTCAATGATTAATAATTCCTCTTTCCCCAATAACCCTTCTTCACCTGCATGAGGATTTAATCCTAGGACGCCTATGGTTGGTTTTTTGAGGTCAAAAAAGACTTGCATATCTTTTTCAATAATTTCAATTGTTTCTATGAGTAAGCCACTATCAATGGTTTCAGGTACTTCTTTTAGAGCTATGTGAGTTGTTGCTAATGCCATTTTCATATTGTCAGAGACAAATGCCATTACTGAATTGGATTTACAAATATTGGCAATAAATTCTGTATGCCCACTAAAATTTATACCGGATTGGTTAATAATATTTTTATGCACAGGTCCAGTAACCATTCCTTTAAAGTCTTTGTTCAAACATGCCTGAGTAGCATTCTCAATCATTGCAATAACATAAGGACTGTTTTTTTGATCAAGTTTCCCCGGTAGAACTTTTTTGGTAGTATCAAAATTTTTAACCAATAGGGAATCTTTGGGTAGCGACGAATAATTTTGTTTTCGATCATACTGAATAAAGTTAATTTTTAGTTTTAATGCATTCGCTCTTTCTTCAAGCATCAGTAAGTCAGCAAAAACTACAAATTCAGATGCATCCTCTCTTTGAGCTATGGATAGAGTTAGATCAGGACCTATGCCAGCCGGTTCTCCTGAAGTAACAGCAAACGGTTTTAGCATAATCTTTTCGTCAAGAATATTTAACTAATTGAAAGGTAGAATTTCTACAAAAGCCTCGTCTCTTAATTCACGTGCCCAGATTTCAATTTCGTCTGATAGCTTTGAATTCCGAATAGCTGATATGGCTTTTCTCTTTTGAATCTCCTCAGTATTATCAAATGTTCTCTTGCCTAAGAATTCAATAATATGCCATCCATAACGCGTTTTAAAAGGCATGCTAATTTCATTTTCATTCAATGAATTTGCCACAGATTCAAATTCTGGAACAAAAAAACCTTGAGCGGTCCACCCCATATCACCACCTTCTTGAGCCGAGCCACTGTCTTCTGAGACTGCTGATGCAACTGCACCAAAATCACCTTCACTGATTATTTGATTTCGTATTGTTTTAAGTTTTTCTTCTGCAGCAGAATCATCTAATACCTCATTGGTTTTGATTAGAATATGTCTGACATTAATTTGATCTTCAAGTATAGGATCATTGCCTTTAATAGCATTCAATCTTAGTAAATGAAAACCACTGGCACTTTTGAAAGGTTGGCTTATTTGTTCTGTTTCAATTGAGCTAACCGCTTGTATAAAAATATTAGGTAACTGCTCTCCCTGCATCCAACCTAAATTTCCGCCATTAAGCGCTTGTTGACCTTTGGAGAATTCCACAGCTAATGATTCGAAATTCTCGCCATCACTAATCTTTTTATAAAGATTATTAACTAAAAGTTCTGCTTTTGCTGTCTCGTTATTGCTTGAAGAAGATGATATAGGTATCAATATATGGGAGAGATTGTAGCCATAATTGAGAGCATCTTGATCTTTTTGTAGAACCATAAAGCTTTCTAATTCACTTTCAGAAACAGAAATTCTGGATGCAACATCCCTTTGTCTTAATTGATCAATGGTGAGTTGTTCTCTTAGCTCTTTTCTATAGTCTTTATAGTTAATGCCTTCCGCTTCTAATATTTTTGGAAAATCTTTAAATTCAACCTGATTATTCTGAGCTACATTTGTAATAGTAGCATTTAGTGCCTCATCTGAGATTCTCACACCAAATCTTTCAGCACGCTGAAGTTGAACCCTTTGAATAATTAGTCTTTCCATAACTTGTTCTTGTATTACATCTCTTGGTGGCAATCGTCCTTCTTGTTTTTCTAAATTAGCTATAATTAGTTCAAGTTGTTGTTCAACTTCACTTCTTAAAATAACTCCGTCATTCACAATGGCAGCAATACCATCAATAAACTCACCAGTCCCACCCAGTTCTCTTGTCTGAGAAAAAATATTGGTATTAAAAATAATTGCCGTACAAACAATTAATTTAAGAACTATTTTATTTTTTTTGAACATAATTAAGTGCCATCATATCCTAATATTCCCCGATCCAATAGGTTTTCAATAGGCATACCTATTTCACCCAGACCTTTAAAAATAAATTGAATTGAGAAAGAAGAGTCTGACGCACCATTTCTATATGCTAAATGCTTCCTAGAGATAGCTCGAATTCCCCAACAGCATGTTTCATATTCCACTCCTATGAATTGTTCTAAGACTTTTTTATCTATAATTGAGTAATTATAGCGTCCAACAATATTCCAACTATCTCGAATGGGAACAGAAAAAGAGGTATCAAATTGCCTGAGCATATTCCGACGATATCTATATGAGAAATTAAAGATCTTTGCATCATCCGATTTGTATTGAAATCGCGTTTCTGTTTTCATTGACTTACCGATGTCTGAATCCCACATATGACCTAATCTTAATGACCATTCTCTATTGATATTCCATTGCATCATTGCAAGATATGCTGAGGAACTATTATTCTTTTCTAACTCATTTGGAAGAGTTACTTTTCTTTCTTTATAGTAATGAGTTTGCCCTAAGGTTAGGCTTATAATGGGTTTCAGGCTGTCTGTTTTAAATAGTTTTGTTGTCATTCCATAACTTAATTTTGATGTATCTCCTATACGATCTTGACCTACGTATCTATTTTTTCTGAATAGCTGAATGTGATTAATATCTGGTTGAATGGTATCAAAGACAGGAAAATCATTTTGATTACGGAAAGGGATGTAGACTCCCATTATTCTAGGTTCTATGGTTTGCGTATATGTTCCTTCACTCCAAGACTTTTTCAGCAGTGCATTCAAGTCCAAACTGTATATTGGAACAGCCCTTTTGGCTGAAAGATTGGGTGTTTTTTCATTGAAATCTTTCTCCAGATTGTATTTTGTTAAATCAATCTCTAAAGCGGGTTTTATTTGAATGCCATTCAGGTTAAATGTCTTCGATACATTGGGCATCATGTGCAACCTGCCACCAGAGAGTGCTCCATTCTTATTAAAATAGGCTAATTGGCTATTCAGTCCATAATTAATACCAGTATTCTTCAACGTCCATAAACCTGAAAAATTTAGATAAGGTAATCTTCTATGGGGTCTTTCTTTATAGAGAAGAGAGTCATCTAATATTTGGTGATTATCCATGCCAAAATTTAAAAACCAATTATCACTATAATGATCAAGATTTATAGACCTCACTAAGTGGGTTCTGCTAGTAGTACTGAGTGATTGTGTTAGATCTTCAAAATAGTTATTTCCAGAAGTGTATTCACCCTTTAAGGATACTCTCCAATCGGGCCTTAGGTTAATAATCTGCTCATGAGAAATATAGGTTCTGTCTTTGTTTAATTGTTTATCATTGAATAGAAAATCAAGACGCGTTTCACCTTTTTGCTTATTAGTCATAAACCTGAATTGATTACTCAGCTGGAATCCTCTTTTATCCATATATTTTGGAGTGGTTATCAGATCC
>JAQWQE010000031.1 GCA_029244925.1 Gammaproteobacteria bacterium
TGCTTTACTTCGATCCTCAATGGATTGATGCAAAAGAATATAAGCAAGGTAGATCAGTAACAAAATCAACTCAGAAGTTAGACGAGCATCCCATACCCAGGCTGTACCCCACATGGGTTTACCCCAAAGCATCCCAGTAACTAGAGCTAAAAACGTAAATGCTGCACCAACTGGAGCTATTGTTTTTGCAATAGAAAAAGCCACATTGGAACGCCAAACTAGTCCAATGACTGATGCAACTGCCATACAAGCATATCCACTCATGGATAGATAAGCACTGGGAACATGGAAATAGATGATTCTAAAGGCATCTCCCATTTGATAATCAGGAGGTGCTATAAAAAGCCCTCCAACCATACCGATTAAAATCAATATTACTCCACTGCCCAAAAGCCAATATTCCAACTGCAATGACAGCTTAAAATAATGAGGTGGTGAACCGTACTTATAAATGCTTTTTAAATTCATCTCTCTGACAGTTCCTAATCAATTGATATTTTAATAGCAGATGCAGTCACAAGTGGACCTAAAGTGCATGTAAAAAACATCATACCAGTAAGAAAATAAAGTGGCCCAGAATTATCCATACTCAATATAGAATACTCTATAGCTTTTGAGCCAAATATAATTATTGGCAATGATAAAGGGATGACAATTAATGATATTAATGCACCGGGATTCCTGATTGCAAGCGTTAACGATGCTGCAAAAGCGGATAGATTAACCAAGCTTAAAGTACTCAATACTAGTGTAAGAACGACTGTAAATATTGAAAAACCTGTTACATAGTAAGCTGAAGCAATGAAAGAAGCGATTAGGATTAATGGCATGGAAAAGATTATCCAAAACATCATAATTTTAACTGCAATAAGAGCAGAAAAAGAATTGGTAGTAATCATCATTTGCTCCAAAGAACCATTAATATAATCAGGTTTAAATATATTCTGTATGGACATCATTGATGCTAAAAGTGCTGAAATAAGCATGACCGGTCCTACTATTTTAAGAAGAAGGTCTTTTTCAGTACCTGCTGCTAATGGAAAAATAAGAGCAATTAACAAGAAAAATATTAACCCGGTTAAGACATCTGTGCTGCGTCTTATAGAAATTTTCACATCCCTTCTAATAATATCTCTAAGCAACATGAATCATTCCATCTAAATTAATTTCTAAATCACAATCAATTCTATTCTCAGGTGAATGAGATGCACTAATTAACATACCGCCTTTGTTGAGATGACTATTTATAATTATGTCTATGAATGCTATTGAATCCACATCTAGATTAGTGAAAGGCTCATCCATTATCCATAACTGCTTGGAAGATAGAATGACTCTAATGAGTGCTGTTTTTCTTTTTTGCCCATTGGATAAGTTTGAATACAAAATATCTTTATGTGCAAAAAGATTAAAGTTCTCTAAAAGATTAGTTAGCTCACTGCGATCAAAATTCTTACCTAAAGTAACTTCAATATTCTCCATTAATGTTAACTCATCGATCAATCCATTTTTATGTCCCAAATAGGCTATAAGATCAAGGTAATCATTATAAATAGAATACACATTGCTTTTATTCCATTTAATGCAACCTGATGATGGATTGGTCAAACAGCATAAAGTTCTAATTAAACAAGTTTTGCCACTGCCCTTAGAGCCACTAAAGACTAAATGCTGGCCTTGAATAAGGTTAAAGGAAATATTGGAGTAAATTGGAACATCATTTCGAAACAGTTCCAACGACTCAGTTTGAAGCATACTTTCTTTCAATTAATGTGCCTTCGTTTTTGTTTATTATTATGAATCAATATTGACCACAATTTTTCCCATATGATTATCAGAGGCAATACCCATAATTGCTTCAGCACCTTGATTGAAATTCATTTCTTGATCAATAATCGGATGAATATCATGTTTTATAAAAAATTCATTCATCGCTTGATGATCCTCTTTTGTACCCACTGTAATGCCATGAGTGTTGATATTCTTACCCACCATTTGGAGAAGATTAACCTCTGCTTTTATCCCACTGAGTGCTCCAATCAAGCTGATATGTCCACCATTGCAAAGAGCAAAAATGCTTTGCTCAAAGGTTCCTCCACCTCCTATCTCAATGACTACATTGACTCCAGATCCAGACAATTTGAATGCCTCATGACCCCAATCTGGATTGTCTTTATAATTAATGGTTTGATCTGCACCCAGTGCTTTTGCTCGGTCTAATTTATCATCACTACTGGATGTAATGATGACATTAGCTCCCAGTGCTTTAGCTATTTGTAAACCAAAAATTGAGACTCCACCAGTGCCTTGCAAAAGAACGGTATCGCCGGCTTTAATGCTTGCTGCTTGTATGCATGTCCAGGCAGTTACTGCAGCACAAGGAAGAGTTGATGCTTCAGCATGACTGAGATGTTCAGGCATTGGCAGCACAGCTGACATTGGTAAGACGGCGTATTCAGTCAAAACTCCTGCGGCATCAGAACCGGTACTAACAAGTCTTGTTTGTTGAGTATTGTTCCAGTCTTGCCAAAAAACAGAAGTCACGTCATCTCCAACTTTAAGATCAACTACATCATTGCCTATGGCAACCACTTCACCACTACCACAAGATAAGGGGATTAATGGTAAGCTCAGATTAGGATTATAAAAACCTTTTGCAATCATAAAATCACGGAAGTTAATCGATGCGAATTTCATTTTTACAATGACTTCTCCCAGGCAAGGACTAGGATCTCCTCTTTCTGTCATTGTTAAACCATCATCTCCAAAAGACCTTAATTCAAACAATTTCATTGTCATACTCCTAAATTAAATAGCTAGGAGGTAATTTTAATACAGACATTTATTTTTTGCTTGATAGATTCAAATAAAAAAGCTGAAATAAGTCATTAGGGGGTCGACTCATTCCAGCCCTGGTTCTGCCTTACTGGCAAATCTTATAATTCTTGATTTTTCTTTTTCTTATGTTTCTTCATTTCTTTCTTATGTTTATTATTTCGTCCTTCATGTTTGTGTTTCTTTTTGCCCCTCTTTTTTTCGTGTTTGTGTTCTTTTCTACCCCTCTTATTGGAGATTTTCTTTTCAGCTCGCTGTACATTTTTATCAAATTGATTCATTTGATCAGTGGTTAAAACACTCGCTAGACGTTCCCTAGTCTCTGTTTTCATAGCCTCGATTTCACTTTCATGCCCTTTCTTAATGGACTCTCTCATGGCTTTACCTTTTTCCATCTGCTGACCCATAATGCCCCTGACTTGCTCACGTTGCTCTTTGTCCATATCTATTCCATGAAATAGAATTTTAGGATTGCCTTTGCCACGATGATCTGCAGCTATAGAGGTATCTATTAGACCGATTGATCCTATATAGATAAATACGGTCAAGACTACTGTAATGATTTGTTTCATTTCTAAACTCCTGAAGTTTTATATAACATGGTAGTAATTATTCATCTAAATAATGAAGTAAATATGAAGAAAAGATGAATTCATGATTCACAGCACTTAAATTATCTATAATTACAATCAATATGAAGATATTTCCAAAACTATTTATTACTTTTTCTGCTAGCTTCATAGTAGTTATCGCAATGATGATTGGGTTCATATCGTGGAACCTTGAAGAACGATTTACTGGGTATGTTCGTCAAATAGAAATTGAAGAAATGGAAAGATCTGCTAAAGTTTTTGAAGACTATTATGGGGAAGTAAGAACCTGGAGATTTATAAAATCTGATCCAAGAATCGCTAATGTAATACTGGACCAAAGAGGACGTTTTGATGAGAATATTATCACTTCTAGATCCGATGGATCATCAATTATTGAAAAAGAATACCGTTATTACTTCGATGAAATAAGAAAAAATAAAAAGGTTTCAAACTCACTTCCAGGTCGCTTGATTCTTCTAAACAAAGATAATGAAGTTATAGCGGGTGTAGAATACTTACCAAAGAAATCAATTAAGGTCCCTCTAAATTATAAAGATAAAATAATAGGAACACTGGCGTTAATACCGGCGCCCTTTTTAAGCAAACAAGAAGACCTAAGGTTCCAACAAGCAACCAGATCAACCCTATATTCAGTAGGAGCAATTGCATTAGTAATAGCAGCATTGATCTCTTTATTACTAACGCTTAACTTTACTGGCCCTGTTAGAAAATTAGCAAGAGCTACAAAAGGACTCATTGGTGGTGAATTTAAGACAAGAGTGAATATTAAAAATAAAGATGAACTGGGGAAACTATCGAGAGATTTTAATGTGCTTGCAAAAACACTCGATAAAAATTCTGAAACACAGAAACAATGGCTCGCTGATATCTCACATGAATTAAGAACTCCATTGGCAATTCTTAAAAGTGAACTGGAAGCCATAGAGGATGGTGTTAGAGAATTTGATGAAGAAGCTCTCTCGTCACTAAGTAATGAGGTCAATAGACTTTCCACATTGGTTAATGATCTTTATGAATTGACCTTATCTGATATTGGTGCAATGAAGTATCAAATGATTGAAATCGATTTAAAAGAAATCTTAAACAAAACAATTCAAAGTTACATTGAGAGATTTAAATCCCAAAAGATTGAATTAAAAATTGAAATAAATGAATCCACTATAATGCTTGGTGATGAACTTAGATTGACTCAATTATTTACTAACCTATTGGAAAACTCTCTTCGATACACAGACTCTCCAGGAATCATTGAAATATCCCTCACCACACTAAACAACAATGCAGTGATCACAGTTGCAGATTCTGCTCCTGGTGTTGAACAATCTTCCATTGATAAAATCTTTGACCGTTTTTATCGAGAAGAGTTATCAAGATCAAGAGAAAAAGGTGGTGCTGGGCTTGGTCTGGCAATATGTACAGAAATTATTGATGCTCACTCAGGATCCATAAAGGCTAGCCCATCGGACCTTGGTGGACTTAGAATTGTCATAGAATTTAGTAAGGTTGATTAATGTTGCAAACAATACTGATAGTTGAAGATGAAAAAAAATTAGCCAATATTCTATCGGACTACCTGAAAAGAGATGGCTTTAAAACAGAAATGATTGAAAATGGAATTGAAGTTGTCCCATGGGTTAAACAAAACAATCCTGACCTGATATTGCTTGACTTGATGCTACCGAATGTAAATGGTAAAGACATTTGTAAAGAAATCAGAACTTTCTCTAAAGTTCCTATTATTATGGTCACGGCTATGATTGATGAAGTGGATAGATTGATTGGTTTGGAACTGGAAGCAGACGATTATATTTGTAAGCCCTTTAGCCCTAAAGAAGTTGTAGCAAGAGTTAAAACTGTCTTGAGAAGAACCGATCCTAATTACATCAATACAGATCCTTTAAAAGGTTTTGTGGTCAACGCTGAAAACTATTCCATTGTTCTAGAAGGAAAAAAGTTGGACTTGACACCAGTCGAATTTAGAATCTTATCCATGTTTATTAACTACCCAGGTCGAGTTTATAATCGAGATCAAATTTTGAATATTATATTTGAAGATGGAAGAATTGTTCTGGATCGAACGGTTGACACACACATCAAAAATCTAAGAAAGAAATTACATGCCATTAAGCCTGATTCTGAACATATTCGATCTGTGTATGGAATTGGTTATAGTTTTGAAATGAGCTAGTTCTATTTTTTCTTAAACACTCTGTAGGGCTCATAATCTTCTAGAATACCGTATTCTCCACTATAGACATAACCAAAATAGTTTTCGAATAGAAACATTTTTGGAGGGTAGAATGTAAAGGTAGAGAACATAAATACCAATGACACATACCCAGTAATGATTAATCGTTTTGAGGGACGATTAAATTGAGGCCTAACCATAATCTTGTAAGCCACTACAGAAGCTAAAGTAAGTCCAAAAAACATAGTGGCTATGTCGTATTCAAAAAAACCCTTTCCATAAATAGGAATAGAGATGGATAAGTATCCATAGAATGAAACAATAACTCCCAGTGGAAGTGCAATCAATGATGCTAGCTTGGCCAACCAATAGTTATTTGCAATATCCCTGGTGTAAGTATATTGAACTAAGGCATAAACCAGTCCTGGCCAGAAATACATTTTTAAATGCTCCCAAGTGCTTTCATTGACCGATGATAGGAATGCCAAAGGTGTCCAGAAGTCGCTTAACTCAAATGAGAAATGAAGTGCTGAACCAGCCATAGCTATCCATACGTAGCTGCCAATTTCCCATAATATTAATCTTTTTTTCATAGTGAGTCCTTATCGACTAAATAAATACAGAGGTTAAAAAATATAACCCTGAAAGTGCTATGCCTAAACCAGCAACCCTTAAAATAGTCTTTCCTAATTTATAATGAGTTGAGATATCAGCAAGAACAAGTCCGGTTAGATGAAGCATTATAGTGCCCATCATAAAACCGCTGACATAAGGAATGGGTTCAGCGACCGAAGGTATTTCTTCGCCATGGGCATAACCATGAAAAATAGCAAAGACTCCAACAGCAATCATTGCAAAATTATTTGAAATTCTTTTATCAGCTGCCAAAGCACTTCCTAATAGAAGAACAGAGACCGCTATACCAATTTCATAACCTCTCAAACCTTCAATATTGATTCCTATTAAGCCGCCAATAAACATAACCACGACAAAAGTAGTTGGCACACTCCATATTGCTCTGCCACCAATTTGTGCACTGATCATGCCGACACTAATCATTGCTAATAAATGGTCAAACCCTAATACAGGATGAGTAATACCACTTAGAAAAGGGCCATAAGGAAGAGAATTGGCTTCATGGGATTGAGCTGCAAAGGGAGCCAATGTTAAACAGAATAGTAAAGCTTTATTGATTGTTTTTTTCATATTTTAATAGAACCTCATTCGCTTAGAAATGCTATGACCTTTCGATTAACTTCTTCTGGTTGATCGTAAATAGCAGCATGGCCTGCGTCATTAATTACTTCAACTTTCATATTAGGAATAAGTTTTTTTATTTTTTTTCTTATCTTTTTTGGATTGTATAAAACTTCATATTCACCAAAAATTAATAAACCTGAATTCTTAAAACTTACTAAACGTTTCTTATCCACCGAGAAGAAAAACTTAGCAATCACTTTCAATGCTTTGATGTAATTGACTCTAGAGTTACTTTCATTATAAATACCCAATGATTTATCAACACGATAAAAACGAGTGCAAAGCGCCATACCTCTTGCTAATTGTCGATCAAATTAACCAAATGTTTTTCCTGAACGTGGTTTTGAGAAAGAGGATGCCGTTAAATCTCCTTCCAGGACATCGGCATCTTTTTGTTTAGCCATCGCTCTTGAAAACCATTGATGAAATGGAAGTCTTGCTCTCGCCAAACCTGTAGGACCACACATAACAACCTTGTCGATTAATTCAGATTTTGAAATAGCCATATCCATTGCTGTAGTACCACCAGTGCTAACCCCTATAATATGAGGTCTATTTAATTTCAAAGAATAAATAACGTCTTCCAACCAATTGGTGTAATCATCATTAAAAACTGAAAGTGGGTTCGGGTCACTTTTTCCTGGCTGGCCAACAATATCAAGTGCAAAAACCTTAAACTTCTTTGAAAGCTCATTGATTTGGTTTCTCCAAAGAGGTGCACAACCTGCTACACCTGGAATGAGAATTACAGGTTTAGAATTGTCATCGCCTGCGGTGATGATGTGAGTTTTACCAAACCTTGTATCTGCATAAATCGAATAATGGTCTACAGTAATCTCATTTTGCACGCGATCATACCAATCCATTATTTTATCAAAACCCTCTTCAGACTTGTAGAGTTTCATTTCATTTTTAAGGTTTTCAGACATAAGTTAATTGTGTTGATTCATCTTTGATGATTCGTAAAAATAACTCACTTGGATTTTTTTTACGCAAATATTGTTTTTCTACATTTTGGTGCCCAAGGCCGGACTCGAACCGGCACGAGAGTTATCTCAACGGATTTTAAGTCCGTAGCGTCTACCAATTCCGCCACTCGGGCCAAAATGGAGGCAAGGACGGGAATCGAACCCGTGTTAACGGCTTTGCAGTCTGCGCCGTCTTTTTCATATTCTCCTCACCCAAATCTATCTATACTCTGCCTATTATAAGTCTTAGAACATATCTCCACCGACATATATAGCATT
>JAQWQE010000042.1 GCA_029244925.1 Gammaproteobacteria bacterium
ATCCAGTTGAATTCCAAAATATGTTAAGAGTTCTTGCAAGTGAGAATTATGGCGCTGTTGTTGTAGAATCGTATTAATAACTTTTAAAAGAAAGAGTGTCTATTATCCTATGAGAATATCCTATGAACAAATAGAGTTTTGGGTGCTGGCTAATCCAGAATTTTCTGCTTTTGCCATGTTTGTAGTAGCTTTTTCTGAGTCTTTTATAATTTTAGGAACTTTTTGGCCAAGCATATTATTGTTACTTTTGGCAATAACGCTTAACGAGGCTGACGTGGAATTACTTACAAATAGTTTAGATGCAGGAGTGGGTTCTTTTTTAGGTGATTTTTTAAGTTTTTATTTAGGATCCTTTTTTGGTCCTAAATTAAAACAAAAGAAATTCTTACAAAATAGGAAGGATCAAATAAAAAAAGGAGAGGTATTTTTTCATCGCTATGGATGGGGAGGAATCATAATTGGCAGACTCACACCAGCTATTAGACCTTTCATACCTTTTATTGCTGGTTTGGCAAAGATGCCTTCTAAAACTTTTATCATCAGTTCTATTTGTGCATGTTTTATTTGGGGTTTGACACTAGCAATTTTAATCATAGGAATAGATAATATTTTAATGCTTTTTAAGTGAAGGAGAATGAAATGTCAGCTGATGATCTAGAAAAGAAACATTGCACTCCATGCGAAGGAGGTGTTCAGCCATTGGATATGACTGCTGCTAAGCAGATTGGAGAAGCCATAGATTCAAGTTGGGTTATATCCCATGATGCCAAAGAGATTGTTAGAGAATTTAAATTTTCAAACTATACCAAGACTATTTCTTTTGTTAATGCAGTAGCTTGGGTTGCTGATACAGAAGATCATCATCCAGAAATGGAAGTACACTATGGATCTTGTAAAGTGACTTATTCAACACATTCAATTGGTGGTTTATCTGAAAACGATTTTATCTGTGCCAAGAAGATTGATAATATTATTTCTTAGACATCTTCATAAAACTCATGCGAGTGATTAGGAAGTAGATAGGGTATAACTTTCATATGATGTTCTTTGCTCAAAGTTCTTCCAAAGTTAATTCGATCTTGAATGGATTCCCACTCTTCAATCATAACGAAATGTTGACCATGATCATGGTCTTCTTCCCCGCCAGCTGCAAGTTCTTCTTCAGAATAGGTGGCCTTTACTGCTGCGGCCATAGCACCATTTTTTGCTCTAAAAATTTTTCTACTAATGAAACCAGGTGCTGATTCATATTTTGATTGCAGGCCTTTATAATACTCACCAACTTCATCAGCATAATCTTCCTTGGCATAAATAGTCACTATGTAATTTTCCATTTGCTTCCACCTATTAATTGATTGACACTAAATTCTAAATTAGTTTTAAATAAAGTAAACACTAAAATCAAATCCAATGATTAAAATTGAAAACATCTACAACGCGAGCAATATTCTAAAGGGTATTGCTAGAGAAACTCCTATTTTGTCCTCAAAAAAACTAAATGATTTAGTTAACGGGAATATTTATTTAAAAGCTGAAAACGAACAATATTCAGGTTCTTTTAAGTTAAGAGGAGCTTATTATTGCATGCATCAAATGTTAAAAACTCATGCTTACACAAATGTGGTTGCTTGCTCTTCAGGTAATCATGCTCAAGGTGTGGCACTTGCAGCATCTCAGCTTGGTCTAAAAGCTACAATTGTTATACCCAATGATGCACCTAAAATAAAAATTAAAAGAACTCAAGATTTAGGAGCTGAGATTATATTTTATGATCGTTACAATGAAAGCAGGGAGTCAATTGCAGAGGATTATGCTAAAAAAAAGAATGCTTTTATCATTCCCCCTTATGACAACTTTGATGTCATAAGGGGACAAGGAACTGTGGCTTTGGAAGCTATTCAGCAACTCTCTTTAATTGAAGAGACTATTGATAATTTTATATGCCCAATTGGTGGTGGGGGTTTAATAGCTGGATGCAGCATTGCTTTATCTGAGTGTTTAAATCACGTCAATATTTTTGGCGTTGAACCAGAATTCTTAAATGATACACAGCAATCTTTGCAAGCTGGTAAGCGAATTAAGATTGACATTAATCAATCCAGCTTATGCGATGCATTAATGGCTTCAATACCTGGAGAATTAACGTTTTCTATCAATCAAAATCACCTCAAAAATATTTTTACAGTGAGTGATGATGAAGTAATAGATGCAATTCAGTTTGCCTATAATCAATGGAATATAATTATAGAGCCTGGCGGTGCCGTTGGTTTGGCATTAATACTTTCTGGTCGTTTTGTAACCCCTATGGAAAATACACTCATAATTTTAAGCGGGGGAAATATAGATCCAGTAGAACATCAAAATCTCATTAAATAAGTATTGATGCGATAGCTTTTTACAAGTAATCTTACACTCTCAAACACTTAAGAAATGGACTATATTATGACCAATCAAGATCTACAGGGTAGAACAATACAAGCGAGAAATCCAAGGACGGGCGAGATGGATTATTCTTTTGAAGTCACTAAAAATAATGAGATAGAAGAGATTGTCAGTGATTTACGGTCATCACAACAAGCATGGTCTGAAAAGACCATTGACCAAAGAGCAGAAACTTTGAATGATTGGGCTAAAGCCGTTTCGTCGAATGAAGCCTTGCTGAAAGCCTTGGTCCAAGATACGGGAAGATATTTTATTGCTACTGCTGAGATTGCCAGATTAACAACAATGATTGGGGACTGGTTAACAATTGGACATGAAATATTCAAGGATCAGCCAGGCATTCAATCTTCAGCTCCAACTGTTACTTATCAGCATCAATACAAACCCTTTGAAGTTGTTGGAATTATTGGGCCTTGGAATTTTCCATTTTTGATTACACTGATAGACCTCATACCTGCCTTGATGGCAGGCTCTGCAGTAGTTGTAAAGCCGAGTGAAATTACCCCACGTTTTATCCAACCACTTCAGGAAACCCTAAAACAAGTTCCTGAATTAAACGGTGTGTGCCGATTTATACAAGGCGATGGAGAGACTGGTCAAGCTTTAATCAATAATGTAGATGCCCTCTGTTTTACTGGCAGTGTTAAAACTGGAAAATTAGTTTACAAAAGTGGTGCAGAGAACTTCATTCCTATTTATGCAGAATTGGGGGGTAAAGACCCAGTTATTATCACGGAAAATGCTGATCCTAAAGAAAGTGCAAAAATTGTACTTAGAGCTTCAGTTCAGGCTACTGGCCAAGCTTGCCAATCCATTGAAAGAGTCTATGTGCATGAATCAATAGCAGATAATTTTAAAACAGAGTTAGTTCAATTAGCGAAAGCCGTTACTCTTAATTATCCAAATATTAGAGAAGGGCATATAGGACCACTGATTTTTGATAAACAAGCCGATATTATTGAATCTCATATTAATGATGCTAAAGAAAAAGGAGCTGAAATCTTATCTGGTGGTTCAATAGAGAATCATGGCGGCGGAAAGTGGGTTCTTCCAACGGTGATTGGCAATGTAGATCATTCAATGTTAGTAATGATGGAAGAAACTTTTGGCCCTGTGATTCCAGTCATGACTTACAGTGATATAAATGAGGCTATTCGATTAGCCAATGATACTAAATATGGTTTATCTGCAGCTGTCTTGGCTGGAGATAACCAAGAAGCTGAGGCCATCGCACAACATATTGATGCTGGTGCTGTTAGTATCCAAGATTGTGGTATTACCACTTATGTTTTTGATGGCGAAAAAAACTGGTTCAAAGAATCAGGAATTGGAGCTTCCAGAATGGGAGAGATGGGGATGTTAAGGTTTTTTAGAAAAAAAGTTCTCTACACTCAGTCTGCCTCAGAAAACTATGGCATTGATGCTATGGGGGAAAGGTAAATTAAGTAGATTTTTCTATGCAATTGGTGGAGCAGACGGGAAACTAGAACATTGCACTTGGATCCACTTCATCAATCTCTGGATCTTCGTTTCTGCCCTGAATAAATTCACCAGTGACCATTTGATCATAGGACATGCCTGGCCCAACCATAGGATAGACCATTGCATCAGGGTCTATTATGACTTCAAGAAAAGCCGCCTTTTCAAATTCAATAAAGTTCTTGATTGTTTCTAGTAATTTATCTTTATCGGTTAAGCGTTCTGCATACTCAAAACCATCCGCTTTAGCTGCCATCACAAAATCTTTTTTAAGCAATGTTTTATCGCTGCCTGAAAATCTTCCATTGTAAAAAAGCTTCTGCCATTGTTTTACCATTCCATCCCCTGAGTTATTGAGTAATAAAACTTTAATGGGTAATTCATAGCTTGTAATGGTTTCCATTTCACCAAGATTCATTCTGATGCTTCCATCACCATCTACATTAATGACCAATGCATTAGGCTCAGCAAATTGTGCTCCAATTGAAGCAGGCAGTCCAAATCCCATGGTGCCCATGCTTCCTGAGGTTAACCATTGTCTTGGTTTGGAAAAGTCAAAATACTGTGCAGCCCACATTTGATGTTGGCCAACGCCTGTCGATACAATTGCATTGCCTTTTGTTAGTTTATTAATCTCATCCAATACGTTTTCTGGTTGGATTAATTCTGAGTTCGTGTTGTATTTCATTCCATGTTTTTCTTTAAGCAATTGAGTTTCTTCGTTCCAATTTGAAAAATCAGGTTTAATCTTATTATTATTTGCATAAGCAGTGAGTTCAGATAAAGCTTCTTTTAACAGTCCTACATGTGACCAATTGACTTTTTTAACTTTATTAATTTCTGAGGGATCGATATCAAAATGTGCAACAGCTTTAGCTCTAGGCGCAAATCTTTCCGGAAGTGCAGCCACTCTGTCATCAAACCTTGAGCCAAATGCAATCACAAAATCAGAGTCTTCAACAGCATAATTAGCAAATGCAGTTCCATGCATTCCAAGCATACGCATTGAGAGGTCTGATTGAGTATCACAAGCACCAATTCCCATTAATGTTGTGACAATTGGTATCTGAAATTCATTTGAAAATTGTCTTAATTCTCCACAGGCATCTCCAGCAATGGTTCCACCTCCAGCATAAAATAGGGGACGTTTTGAATTTTCCAAAAGATCAAAGAATCTTTTGCAATCATCCTGACTTAA
>JAQWQE010000061.1 GCA_029244925.1 Gammaproteobacteria bacterium
AATGTCTCCAACATTATCGAAGTAATTAATCCGTTCATTATCGCAAGACTCATAATTAGGAAAACTGAAAATTCCCATGGGTTACCCGTTATTTGAAAGAAGTAGATCGTACCAAAGTCACCAATGGAGCAACCAAGAAGACACCACAATGTGTTGATAGATGCTCTTTTCCAAGTATGCTTGCATTTCCATGAAATCGGAGTTGAATTGGTAGTTATATTTTCCATCATCTCCCCTTAATTTTTTCTAACTAATAGGAATACTAAGCTTATTATTCAAAAGATCAATTAATAAGATTATTTTTCTAATGCTATAAGTTTTAGAATTCCATATCTTACTTAACAATTGGATTTTCCACTGTACCTAGAAATGTTTCGCATCTGGACTCAGCAAATACCAAGCATTGATTCTCATTAAGGTCATCACATCTATTTTTAGCTCTTTCAACACAATCGTTAAATTTAGTTTCAAATTTTTGATTAAATTCTTCAGGTGATTGACCTTCACAAGAAATTAGTAAAATTAAATAACTATGTTTAAAAATATTCTTAAATTTTTTAAAAAACATTTAGATCCACCGTCCAACTTTCTTTTGATAATTAAGATACTCCTGTCCAAAGATTTTTTTCAGCTTAGTCTCTTCATAGTCAATCCAAATCTTTTTAACCAAGATCATAAATAAAATTGGAATTATAAAAACAGACAAAGAGTTATAAAACATGGCCGAGCCAATTAAAATTATAGTCATAGAAATATAAATTGGATTTCTTGAATACTTATAAGGACCCTGTGTTAATAATACTTCAGGATCTCCATCAGGGAGTATAGCTGTTTCCTCTTTCTTAAAAATACCAAGAAGATAAACAATTGAGCCTACACCTAGAAGAATAACAGTGCTACTAAAAATGTTGGGAAAATAATTAATGCTATAAAGAGGCAGAAAAGCGTTTAATAAACCTTGAAGAATAAGGCCAAGAAGGGTCAGAAATGGAGGATATTTGAATCTCTTCATAAGCTTATTCATTAAATAAGAGTCATTATAGACCTCTATATACATAACTTGAAGTGTAATGCCCTGAGGGGCATTACACTTCAATATGAAAAAAGAATAAAAAAGTAAGCTAGATTTAGCTTCTGTCTTCTCTTGGTTTTGCTTGATTCACTTTAAGCGCTCTTCCTGATTGTTCAGAATCATTAAGTGCTTCAATTGCTGTCTCTGCAGCAGAATCATCTTCCATTTCTACAAATCCAAATCCTCTGGATCGACCAGAATATTTGTCTGTGATTATACTTGCTGATACAACAGTTCCGTGCTCTGCAAAAAGTGCTTCTAGGTCATCTTCTGTCATTCCCCAAGCTATATTTCCAACGTAGATATTCAATGTAATTTCTCCTAATTAATTTTACAAGTGGCATCTTATAGGTTTCTACACAAATGTATAACCTTTTTTTACCTTTTTTTTACCTTTTTTTTATAAAGTCCACAATTAGGTCAACCCATTCATTGGTTTGTTCATCCACAATATCATGAGTTCCATCAGTTAAAGCTTTGAAAATAAAGTCGGGTCTTAGCTCTTTTGCTCTCAGTGCAGCAAAGTAAATATCATCTCCTGTATTCGTTAATATCATTGCAGATTGTTTGATTTTACTTAACGCATGTTCCAAATCATATTCAAAAGCTGCTATGAATCCAAAATGGTCATTGGGCCCTGCTCTAAGCATTTGAATTACTCCATTATGCATGGCATTGATGTCCGTCCATCCTGGTGTGAAGCTTACTCTTTTCTCCCATACATCTTTCAAGTGTCTTCCATCTTTTATTGGAATAATTCTAGGCGCATTCTTTATCGTATTCATTATTTGCTTTTTTTCTTGAGCCGTCATCACTGGAGGGCCATTCAGGATTACTCTAGAAATAAGATCAGGCTTTAAAACTGATAATTCAGCTGCAATGCATGCTCCTGTATGATGACCTAAAATAGTAACCGGCTTACAACCAAGATGATTGATGACCTCAACAATACATTCAGCATAGTCTTTAATGGATGGTTGAGCATCTGGTGCATCAGATTGTCCATAACCAGGAGTGTCAACTCCAATGGCTTGTATGCCCTTGCTTGCTAATAGTGAATAGGCAGAAGCAAACATTTCCAGTGAACTAGGAGACTGATGACACAAAACTAATGGCTGGCCACTACCATAGGCTTGATAATGGATTTGTCCATACTTGCATTCGACATAGCCTTTTAATTTTATTGTTTTCATGTGTGATTTTTTAATAAAATATTTTCAAATAATTTAACATGCTAGTTATCCAAAGGATATAATCATTCCTTTGAAAAATATAATAAGCAGGGGAAAAATGAATTCAGTTGATATTGCATTTGACCAAATTTCTGACATTGTTGGCAAAGATAATTTTATTCAAAATGAAGAAACTTTATCGTTCTACTCAACCGATGTCTTCGTATCATCTAAAGAGAAACCATTAGCTGTAGTTAGGCCTAATAACTCCTATGAACTTATAAAAATTGTACAAGCTTGTATTGCAAATAATGTTTCGTTAATTGTCAGAGGCGGTGGAGCATCTTATACCGGTGGCTATCTTCCTATTAATAGTAATACGATAATTATTGATAGTCAGAATCTTAAGAAAATTGAAATTAATGAAGAAGATATGTACGTTACTGTTGAGCCTGGTGTGACTTGGCTTGAGCTTTATGAAGCCTTAAGTCCGTTAGGCTTAAGAACTCCTTTCTGGGGACCTTTTTCAGGAAGAGTCGCAACCATTGCTGGCTCCATGTCATTTCACGCGCTTAGTCATGGGACAAATAATGCTGTATCAGCAGATTCACTTTCAAGCCTTCAAGTGATTATCGGAACTGGTGAAGTCATTGAAACTGGCTCCCAAGGGGCTAATGAAAATAGTTCAAGATTCTTTAGGCATTATGGGCCTGATATTGGTGGTTTATTCCTAGGCGACTCAGGAGCTTTGGGTGTAAAAACAAGGATCACATTAAAGTTGAGAAAGAAGCCTGAAGGCTTCGCTGCAATCTCATTTGGTTTTCCAGATTTTAAAAATCTTTTTTTAGCAATGAGAGATATATAAAAAATAGGAATTGTATCCGATAACCACGGACTTGATCCAAGAAAACAAAAAACAGCAATTATGGAAATGGAAAATGCAAACCCATTGGTGGCTGCTAAATCTGTTTTTCTTTCATCTAAAAATCCACTCGATGGTTTACTACAAATAGTAAAAATGGGTTTTGCAGGAAGGGGTTTTTTAAAGCACGCTGCATTCTCAGGACACTTTACTACTGAAGGCATCAATAACAAAGAAGCTAAAATTAAAATAGCTGAAGCAAGAAGGATTGCTCAACAATATGGGAAGGAAGTGGCGAGCTCTATTCCTGTTTATTTGCATGCTAATCCATTTATGGAACTTACTCCCATACTTGGACCTAATGGTGAAAGGTGGAAACCCACACACAGTGTTCTTCCCTTTTCAAAAGTACTGAAGCACGATAATGATTTTGAATCATTGATGTTGGAATACAAAGATAAAATGGAACAGCATGGTGTAGCAATGAATCGGATGTTTTCATTCATAGACAGTAATGCCTTCTTATATGAACCAACTTTTCTATGGAAAGATGCTCAAACCATTTACCATAAGAAGGTTTACCCTTTAAATTTAGATGATGTGCCTGTTCATGATGCCAATCCTCAAGGAATGGAATTAGTGTATGAAATAAAACAAAGAATTGAAGACATGTGTGTGGCCAATGGTGCTATTCATTTTCAGATTGGAAAAGATTATCCTTATCTAAAAACAAGGACGAAAGAAACAAGAAATTTTCTCTGTGCGTTAAAAAAACAATTAGATCCCAAAAATCTAATCAATCCTGGTGCATTGGGATTTGATGAAACAATATAATATTAAAAGGAAATTTAATGAGTGAAGAAAAGAAATATGATCTGCTTATAAAAAATATTCAAGTCGTAAAACCTAATTCCGATGAAATAGAAATATCTGATATAGCTATTAAAGATGGAGTGTTTAAAGAAATTAAACCCAATATCAACACTGAGGAAGCTAAGGATGTTTATGATGGCAATAATAAACTAGCTTTTCCAGGATTGGTTGATGCTCATATGCATACTGGAATATATAACCCCTTGAATGAAGATGCCATCATTGAAAGCCGAGCTGCTGCAATGGGCGGGGTTACTTCAAGTCTTAATTATATGAGGACTGGAGGCTACTATCTAAATAAGGGTGGACCTTATAAGGATTTCCTTCCTGAAGTCCTTGAGTTATCGAAAAATAATTTCTTTGTTGATTACGCCTATCATGTTGCGCCAATGGATCGATGACACATTGATGAAATACCAAGTATTATCGATGAATTTGGGATTACATCTTTTAAAATATTTATGTTTTATGGCGGCCATGGCCTGCATGGTGCATCTTCAAGCCAGCATGAATTCTTAATGATTGATGAAAATGAAAAATACGATATAGCTCATTTTGAATTTGTAATGAGAGGTATTCAAAAAGCCATTGAAATGTACCCAGATAAAAAAGATGACATTAGCTTGAGTCTTCATTGTGAAACAGCTGAAATCATGGCTGCTTATACAAAGTTAGTTCAAGAAGAAAATAAATTGGAAGGCCTACATGCCTACAGTGCTTCAAGACCACCTCATTCAGAAGGTTTAGCTATATTCATAGCATCCTATCTAGCCAATGAAACACAACTGCCGAATGTTAATTTACTGCATCTGAGTTCAAAGAAAGCGGTGGATGCTGCTATGCAAATGCAAACTGTCTTTCCTCATATTAATTTCAGAAAAGAAGTAACCATTGGGCATTTAATACTTGATGTGGATGCTTCAACTGGAAACTTGGCAAAAGTAAACCCGCCGATTAGACCAAGAGAAGATGTTGAATTTTTATGGGACAGTGTTCTGAATGGAGATATAGATTGGATTGTCAGTGATCACGCCTGTTGCAAACATGAAGACAAAGTAGACCTCAATAATGCGGATAACATCTGGTTAGCAAAGTCAGGCTTTGGGGGAACGGAATACTTATTATCAGCTTTGGTCAGTGAAGGCTCTAAAAGAGGATTATCATTAAATAAAATGGCTGAATTAACCAGTTTGAATCCAGCAAGAAGATATGGCCTGCCTAGTAAAGGTGATATTAAAATAGGTTTGGATGCTGATTTAGTCTTGGTTGATCCAAATGAGACTTGGACGATCAGAGCTGAAGAATCTGAATCAGGACAAGGTTATACCCCTTTCGAAGGACAAGAACTGAATGCAAAAGTTACGACAACTTTCCTAAGAGGCGATAGAATCTATGATGAAGGCCAAGTTCTAGGTGAGCCCAAAGGTAATTATCTAAAACGACCTTACTAAAAAAAAGCCCCTGTTAAGGGGCTTTTTAATTTACTCAAACTATTAAATTAGAATTGATAACTAATCTCTAATCCCAATCTTCTTTGAGGTCCGGGATGTGCAAACACACCACCAAACTCAGCTGCAGGAATTACCTCAGCTAAGTAATCTTCGTCAGTTAGATTTTTAGCAAAAGCAACAATAGTCATATTATCAAGCTCCACTCCTAATCTTAGATTAACTGTATCGTATCTTGCACGATCGGTTTTATCATAAGCCATAGGTGCGCCAAATAATGAATTTCTACTATTGTTGGTCTGCATTAGATGAAACCATGTTGGTCCAACAACGGCGTAATCAACTTGTGCAAAGAAATTCATGCCATTGGACATTGGGTAATCAAGAGAAAGTCCTGAATTGAAGGTGTAGTCAGCATGGTAAGGTACATTATTACCTACACTATCAGTTCTAACTGAATTCTTAGTAACCTCACTATCAATATAAGCTCCTGAAGCATAGACACTGATATTATCATTTACGATTGCTGTAACTGCTATTTCGCCACCAGACAATTCTGATTCATCAATATTTTCAACAATTCTTAAAAGACCAAAAGGTCCCACTATGAATTCAAAAAATTGAAGATTTTCAGCATTTGTTTTATAAACTGACAAGTCAAGACTAACTCTGTTATCAGCCAACAGAGCTTTAAATCCTACTTCCGTAGATGCATTCACTTCTTTGTCATAAGAATCTTGTAGATTTATCGGTGATGATGGATTAAGTGGGTTGATAAACGTATCAATAGTTTGTCGAGCACCGGAGTTATTAAATCCTCCACTCTTAAACCCTTCGCCCCAACTCACATAAAATGAAGCATTATCATCAATTGCCCAAGATAAACTAATCTTAGGTTGAAAATGCTCAAACGTCTTTTCTTGATCAGGAATGGAACTTGCATTACACAATCCTGTATTCAATGGTCCACCTGTGTAAGGAAATCCATCACAATCAATGTAAGTTGAAGTTACATTGGTTGGCACTAAGTTGTGCACTTGTCTTTTCTCTTTGTCATAACGACCAGCTAGAGAGAGTTCGATTGTATCGGTTAGATCAATATCAACGGATCCGAAAAAAGCATGAACATTATTTGAAAAATCATCCCAAACCATTTGCTCAGTTGGATTCAATCCACCTTTAGGATCGTACATAGCCATAACCACGCCATTGCCTAAATCCGTTCCTTGGTTAACCCCTACCTCACGATTTACATTAAGAGCATAAGCTCCCATACTCCAACGAATCGCTTGATCACTTGGTGAACTAATTCTTACTTCAAAGCTTAAATCATCCTGATTTCTTCTTTGGTATTGAGTTCCATCACATCTTGTAGGTGTGTATGGTCCTAATAATAAACCATTGGGAACACTCGGATCTGATGTGGCAATATATTGTGGTGAAGGCAGTGAAAACCCTTGGCCTGATGAAACAATTTCATCCAATGATGCCAAACATGATGCATCAGCAAAAAAGAATCCAAAAGCACCACTGGTTCCATCAGCAGCAAATTCATTTTCAATATCACTATACAAAGTCCAAGCTGTCAAATTGGCCCACCCCAAATCTTTTTCCATCTTCAAAGAAAACTCTAAAGATTCTTGATTATTGGTATGTGGGAAATTACTCACAAAATCAAATGTATGCGTATTAACATCTTCATAGAGTGTAGGAATACCCAAATATGCCTCAAAGGCTGGCAACTGGAATACTGCATTAAAAACAATCGATGACGTATCAACTTCACCGTATCTAAGTTTTGCATCCATGGAAGTGTTCTCATCCATGTCCCAAGTCATTCTTGCGTAGACATCAGTTGACTCATAGTTATCGACACAATCGTCACAATTAATCCAAGTATTTTCTCTAAAACCATCGGTTGAATTATGATTGGCAATAATACTTAAGTTGTGATTTTCCATAGGGATATCTGCACGAGCAGTAATAGCATAAGTAGCATCATCGCCTACACTTGCTTTAATAGCTCCGCCTCTTTCTTCGCCTGGTTTAGCAGTTGTGATAATGATTGCTCCAGCTGATGCATTCCGTCCATAAAGTGCACCTTGTGGTCCTTTAAGTACTTCAATTTGTGACAAACCTAGGTATTCCCTATTGAGTGCTGCAGGATTGGTCATGACAATACCATCAATAATTAATCCAAAACTAGTTTCAGCATCTCTTGCACCATTCAAGCCTCTAATACTAACTTGAGTGTCGCCAACTTCAGCGGTATCAACAATAGTAACGCCTGGTGTCAAAGCAATAAAATCTGTTGCTCTTTGAATACCAGATCTCTCAATTTGACTTTCTGTTAGAACAGTAATTGCAGCTGGCACCTCTCTAAGTGATTCTTCTCTTTGACGAGCTGTAACGGTGATCTCTTCAATAACAGATTGTGAAGACACCATATCAACTGGCAATGATATAAGGAGAGCCAAAGCTATTCCTGTATGTATTTTTATTTTTTTAAACATTATTTTTTTTCCTCATCTATTGGATTTTCAGTTGTATTTCATTTAAAAATTCAATTTTAACCCTTGTGACTCTATTCCGTATAAAATTTGGAGTTAGATTCAATTTAAGTTAATACTATTAATACTTATTTAAACACGTATTACCCCATCATAATTCTAATTTTCTTTCAATAACAGTCATTAATGTTAAAGTTTGTAAACCTTTTCTAGATATTTGTTGCTCAAATACAACTATAACTCATTATTTAAGTAGCTCTAGATCAGCTAATTTTATATTTTTATATATATAACATATGTTTATAATATTTTTAGTAACCTTTATTGGTTTAATGGGATTTGGCATTATATTGCCATTATTTCCATTTTATGCAGAAAGATTAGGCGCTGGACCAGAAATCATTACTCTGAGTATGGCTTTTTTTTCAGTTGGTCAATTCATAGCTGCACCTTTTTGGGGGCGAGTAAGTGACTCCATAGGAAGAAAAAAAGTACTTGTATTGACTCTTTTTGGTTCTGCTATTTCCTACATTATCCTAGCTTTTGCTCCAACGATAACGACGGTGATATTGAGTCGAATCCTTTCAGGCTTCATGGCTGGAAATATTTCTATTGCATTTGCGTATGTCACGGATATTACTGACAATGAAAACCGCTCAGCAGGTTTGGGTAAAGTCAGTGCAGGATTAGGCTTGGGTTTCATGACCGGGCCAGCAATTGGCGGTTTGTTAGCAGGCAATGATGTTGCCAATGCGAACTATATTTTAGTAGCACTCTCAGGAGCTGGAATTAATCTTATTGCTATGCTTGCTACTATATTTTTTCTAAAAGAAAGTCTGCCTGTAGTGGATAGAAGACCATTTGGATCAGTGCTAAATTTATTTGAAAAAGGAACATTTTCTCCTGAGAAGACAATTTTTCCTCTTATTATTTGTGGTCTAATTTTTTATACAGCTATGTCATTAATGGAAGCTATTTTTCCTTTATGGTCGAACAGTATTTTTGATTATGGTCCAACTAATATTGGCACTGTTTTCTTTGTACTTGGTTTTATTGGTGTGGTAATACAAGGAGGCCTTATTGGGCCAATGACTCAGTTAATAGGAGAAAGAAAATTAGTTCAAATTGCCTCATTATCCGTTGCATTAGGCCTTATTCTTATTGGCTTGTCTTTGGATGAGGTTACCCTATGGATTGGTTTATCTTTTTATGGCATGGGTGCTGCTATTTTCAATCCCAGCCTTTCCAGCTTGATTTCGAAACGTGCAAAACCTTATGAGAGAGGAAAGTTCTTAGGGCAATACCAATCAGCATCAGCCATGGGTAGAATCATTGGTCCAGCATTCTCTGGTGTCTTGTATGCAAACTTTATAGCATCAGCTCCATTGTATCTTGGTGCTATAGTGGTATTACCTATTATCGTGGTTATCGCTAACTTTTCTTTAAGAAAGCCTATCTAAGTAATAGAATACTAAGATTAATTATTGATGGAGTTGAATATGAAGACAGTTGTAATTACTGGAAGTTCACGTGGAATAGGACTAGGGATGGCAAAAGAATTTCTAAATCGAGGTCATCAAGTAATCATTTCAGGAACCAGTGAATCCTCAGTTTCCAGAGCTCTTGATTCAATTAAAATTATGAAAGATAATGTGATTGGTGTTCCCTGTATGGTGCAAGTCATTGATTCAGTAAAAAATCTATGGCAAAAAGGTTTCGATCGCTTTGGCAAAATTGATATCTGGATTAACAATGCTGGTGTATCTACTTCTAGAGTTGGCATTGAAAATCTAGAACTTGATGAAATCTTAACAACAATCAATACCAATTTAACCGGCAGCATACTCTGCACAAAAGTGGTAGCTAAAGAAATGTTGAAGCAAGGTTCTGGTCAGATTTATATGTTTGAGGGCTTTGGAAGCAATGGTCAGTTACAAAAAGGTATATCTGTTTATGGTTCTACCAAGCGAGCTTTAAGATATTTTACTGCAGCTGCTGCTAATGAGTATAAAGATACGCCAATTATTATTGGCTCGATCAGTCCAGGAATAGTTGCTACAGATCTACTGGTAAGATCTTCAAAAGAAAGTGGTGATAACTGGGAAAAAGCTAAAAAAATTCTC
Source organism: Gammaproteobacteria bacterium (assembly GCA_029244925.1). Classification (GTDB taxonomy): domain Bacteria; phylum Pseudomonadota; class Gammaproteobacteria; order Steroidobacterales; family UBA11654; genus CACPJA01. The sequence goes on from JAQWQE010000061.1 coordinate 10,061, forward strand.
AATGTTCTAGCAGACAGAGTAGAGGTTGTAACGCCCTGGTTGGTTGAGCAAACTCTAAAGAATAATAAGAATGGTGCTCAAATTGCTTGGCTAACAAAAACCAAAGTGATAGGAAGACTATTATTCGGTAGGCTCTTTTGCAAAAAAACAACGGTGGATGATTGGGAAGCTGAGATGAAACAATAAAATCTATGAACACCAATTCCAAAAACAAAAGTAAAAACTTCATCAGACATATTATTGATGCCGATTTAAAACAAGGTAAAAATGATTCTAAAGTATGCACGCGTTTTCCACCTGAGCCCAATGGTTTTCTTCATATTGGACATGCCCAATCTATATGCTTGAACTTTGGAATAGCAAAAGAATTTAATGGAAAATGTTATTTAAGGTTTGATGATACAAATCCTGCTAAAGAGAAAGAAGACTTTGTCACAGCGATTAAAGAAGACATCGATTGGTTAGGCTTTGAGTATGAGGAGTCTTTGACTTATGCATCAGATTATTTCGAGGATTTTTATCAATATGCAATGCAATTGATCGCTGATGGAAATGCTTATGTGGACAGTCAGAATTCGGATGAAATCAAAAACACTCGAGGCACCTTAAGTGAACCAGGTATTGAAAGTGCTTACCGCAATCGCTCCATTAATGAGAATGAGGGATTGTTTGAAAGAATGCGTAGTGGAGAATTTGAAAATGGAGAGAACGTCTTAAGAGCAAAAATAGACATGGCTTCACCGAATATTAATCTAAGAGATCCAATCATTTATCGCATACTTCATGTTGAACATCAGCGAACCGGAAACGATTGGTGCATTTACCCTATGTATGATTTTGCACATACACTCTCAGATGCAATCGAAGGGATTACTCACTCACTTTGCACGCTGGAATTTGAAGATCATAGACCGCTTTATGAATGGTTTTTAGATCAATTAGAATTGCCTAGTCAGCCGAGACAAATCGAATTTTCCAGGTTGAATATTGAACACACCCTGACCAGCAAAAGAAAATTGGCAACACTCGTTTCAAATGGAACAGTCACTGGTTGGGACGATCCAAGAATGCCAACATTATCGGGAATGAGAAAAAGAGGTTACACAGCTTCATCAATTAGGGATTTTTGCAGTAGAGTTGGAATCACTAAGAAAGATAAATCAATTCAAATGGCTCTTCTTGAAAATTCAGTAAGAGAAGATTTGGATATTAATAGCCCAAGACGAATGGCTGTCATTGAACCACTAAAAATTATCATTAAGAACTATGATTCAGATGAAGTTGAATACGTGGATGCAGTCAATCATCCAAAAAATCCAGAGATGGGAAAAAGAAAAATGGCTTTCGGAAAAGAACTCTATATAGAAACAACTGACTTTATGGAAGATCCACCATCAAAATTCTTTCGATTAAAGCCTGGTGGAGAAGTGAGACTTCGTTTTGCCTATATTATAAAATGCGAAGAAGTTATCAAAGATGAGGCTGGAAATATTCTAGAGATACACTGCACTTATGACACTGATACAAAGAGTGGTACCGGACAATCAGAGAAAAAAGTCAAAGGGACAATTCATTGGGTGTCAGCGAAAGAAAATAGGCCTGCAAGTGTGAATCTCTTTGAAACACTCTTCAATCACTCTGAACCCAAGTCAGAAGCCGATATAAATCCTAATTCGTTAACTGTGTGTAGAAATGCAATTGTTGAAAAGAGCATTGATGAGGCAAATTCTGGGGATAGATTCCAATTTGAAAGAAGCGGTTATTTTATTTTTGAGCAAAAAACTAACGATGGATTGATGCAATTCAATAGAATTATTACCCTAAGAGACAGTTGGGCAAAAATAAAAAAGAATTAAGACTCGTTGCTTTTTTGAACTAAAATATTCAACCAATTTTGATAAAGGATTCTCCCTGGCTGTTGCCAGTTTGCATCGATATCTTTTAATAGCTCATCCTCTGGTAGAATTGCTTTCTTCATTGTCTCCACTGTTCTTTTCTTAAAATCGTCAAGCAATGTCTTTGATGCATTAGAGAAATAATTCATTGGCAACGGAGGGTAATCTGATCTTAATCCATTGACAAAATTCTCAATTTCTCTTTGGTATTCTTTCAATAAACTCTTTTTATCGTATTCAGGGTGGCCTTGGAAAAGAACTAATTTTGAATCCTCTGTTGAGGCTAAGAAAAAACCTGCCTCATTATTCTCTGCCAATATTTGTAAGTCGGTTTTCTCAATTTCTTCTTTTGGAATATCGTAATAATGAGAATGAGGGCCCATAAAACCACCGTTTAAATCTTTGATTAGAGGGTGACTCACATTTAGTAGTTGATGCGAAAACACACCCCATGATTTGCTGTCTCTTATTTTCCGATCAATATTAAAATTGGCTTTCATTAATGCATGCGTGGCTAAACATGAACATAAAATTGAGTTCACATTTTTATCAGCCCAATGCATTACTTCGATTAGAGGTGGCCAAAAGGATTCCTCTGACATATTTGGTTTTGAAGGGTTTGCACCAGAAATAATTAGCCCATCAATTGGCATTTCATAGATTGATTCAATCTCATTGTAATGATCTTTAATGTATTTTTGGTATTCCTGCCCTCTCGATGAAATATCCACAGACGTTGGGTAAACATGAACTAAAAATTCATTATTCGAACCCAACAGTCTTATAAATTGTCTCTCTGTAGCTTGCAAGGCTGCATCGGGCATTAAATTCAATAAAGCCACATGGAGTTCATGACGAGGAGGATTTGCATTATCTAAATCATCAACCTCAAGAATTTCTTTCAATTCAGGTCTATCTAGCGAAGGCAGCTTTGGATGAGCAACGACTGGCATAATTAAATGATAATTAACTAGATTATAGTTACAAGCGCATCCAACATTTCATTTGGTGCTTCATTCACAATTGCATGTCCACAGTTTGGCAGAATAACTGTTCTTGATTGAGGAATTGCATCTGCTAATGCTTTTGCACTCTTTACTGGAGTCATCATATCGTCTTCCCCCAAAATGAGTAAAGTGGGTGCTTCTACATTTTTGCTTCTTTCCATGCCTTGAGAGTATTTCGCACAAGCCAATAGATCATTATGAATAACACCCGGGCCTGCTCGTTCGAGTAACCTATTTAACTTACCCAGCATCCAAGTGCCTGGAACTTGCGATCCACCCAAATGGCCAGACTGACTGTGAGACCAGAAATTAATCATGTCTTTGGCTAGAGGACTATTCTCTTTTGCACTATTGAGTAATACATCGCCGACAGGCATTGGCAATGCAGTGCCAACCATCGCAAGTGCCGTTATTCGATCTGGATACCTCGCTGCAACATCAAAAGCGACCAAAGAACCCATGCTGTGACCCACTATAATTGATTTTTCAAGGCCGGCAGCATCCATTGCCTTAATGACCCAATCTGCCATACCTTCAATGGATGGAATCAAATCCCCTTCTGAATGTCCATGAGCCGGCAAATCAACGGCTAAAATATTCAATCCAAGTCTGGCAAAATGCCTGCCCGCTAAAGTCCAGACAGTATGATCCATAGCGGTGCCATGAATAAAAGTTATGCCCATGCTTCCTTCGATATGTTCCTTACTTCCAGTCGCAATATAAGTTTTTTTATTTTCAACGTTTATATACATGGTTTTTCCTTTATCCTTATCTAGAGAGCCTTGGCAGCCGCTCTAAATCCTTTATCAAGATCTTCAATTAAATCATCGGCAGACTCAATACCAATGGACAAGCGAATCAGTCCTTCCGATATCCCAGCCGATTCAAGATCCTCTACAGACATTCTTTGATGGGTTGTACTGGCTGGATGAATGACTAACGATTTGGAATCACCAATATTGGCCAGATTGGAGAATAAATCCAATCGATCAATAAAGATTTGCCCAACTTTTCTGCCGCCTTTGATGCCAAAGCTGAAAACAGCTGTCGATCCTTTGGGCAGAAGAGTTTTTGCTAATTCATGATTTGGATGGTCTTCAAGATCTGGATGACTCACCCACTCCACCACTTCATGATTTTTTAAATACTCCACAACTTTTTTGGTGTTGCTAATGTGTTTATCCATTCTGACAGAAAGCGTTTCCGTTCCATTGAGAACTAAAAAAGATGAATTAGGAGCTAAGCAGGCTCCAAAATCTCGAGCAGCCTCATTCCTCACTCTTGCAATGTAGGCAGCAGGTCCGAACTCCTCAACAAAAGACAAATTGTGAAACCCTGCATATTTCTCAGTCATTTGTGGGAATTTATCCGACGATTCCCAGTCAAAGGTACCTCCATCAACGATCAATCCTGCCATCACTGTTCCATGGCCACTGAGAAATTTAGTGGCTGAGTGAACCACAATATCAGCGCCCAAATCAAAGGGACGAATCAAATAAGGAGTGGTGGTCGTTGAATCAACTATTAAAGGTACGTGATGTTCATGTGCAATTGCAGCTACTTTTGGAATGTCCAAAACTTCTGTTCTTGGGTTGGCAACTGTTTCTCCAAATATAAGTCGTGTTTCTGGTCTAATCGCATTTCGAAAAGCCTCGATATCATTGGGATCCACAAACGTTGTAGTGATCCCAAAACGAGGCAGAGTGTACTCCATCAAGTTATGCGTTCCGCCGTAGAGTGCGTGTGAAGATACAATGTGTCCACCTTGATCCACTAGTGTGGCAATGGCATTAAAGACAGCGGCTTGACCGCTCGATGTTGCCACGGCACCAACGCCTCCTTCAAGCGCTGAAATACGCTCTTCCAATACTGCATTGGTTGGATTGGAGATTCTTGAATAAACATGACCGCCTCGTTCAATGTTGAACATCGCTGCACCAGCATCGGAATCTCTAAAAACAAAGGAAGCAGTCTGATAGATGGGAACAGCTCTTGCACCAGTTTCCTTATCCGGTCTTTGCCCAGCATGATTGGATAATGTATCGAAATCGAATGTTTTTATTTTAGCCATAAACTCTCAACCTATTTTTTTCAAGACAAATGCTTTTCTAGATCATTCATCCATGATTTTTCTTTAACCGATATTGTATCGTATTTCTGCAATATCATAAGCCAAAACATATTAATATACTGCGACATTCGTTGCCAGGACTCTAGCAATTGAGTATCAATGGAATTTAATCCTTGATCATAATGAAATAAGAACAACTCCACTTCACTGTCACTTAAATCATGAAAATCAATCACTGTCGCCAAGTCAAAATAGGGATTGTTTAAACACGCATACTCCCAATCAAGGATCTTTATGCCATCTGAAATTATTATATTGGTATGATTGAGATCGTTATGACAAAGGCATATAACTTCCTTATTTTGATTTAATTCTCGAAACAAAGACAAACCTTGATCAAGAAGTTTGGAATTCTGTATGTTTTTTAGTTCTGTTTCATAGTTCCGAATAAACTGGTTAAATTCAATGGATTCTATCTTTGGCTCTGTATGGTGAATCAAATGCATGGCTTGTGCTAACTGCTCTAAATGGCCAGCCTCATGAATGGATGTTTGCGTCAATGTCTGGCCTTCAATCAGTCGAGTAATTAGCAATCCATGTTGAGGATCTGAATAAAGTATTTCAGGAACACAGTCATAAGCCTTTATGGATTGAAGCAGTTGTGTCTCTTTAATTCGATTTAAACTTAAATGTTGCACAACCTTTTTATCAATTCTAATCACACCCTGATCGCCCTTAAAGGAACAAGCATATATTTGTGAAACAGCTCCATCTTTGATCAATGATCCAATTTCTATTGATCCTTTAATGGATTCCAGTTTGGATAAAAGATCAGACATTATTCAGTCGAATTCGATTCCAAGATCGATACCCTATAACAATGATAAAGAGGTAGGAGAAAAATAGAAAAGCAGTTAAGTAGAGTTCTCTTGAAGCAAAAAGGAAAACAGAAATCAAATCAATAACGAACCAATAAACCCAATTCTCCAAGACTTTCTTAGCAACCATATACGTGGTAACAATGGCACCCCAAGTAGTCAAAGCATCCCAAAATGGGAGAGCCGCTTCAGTAAACCGATCCAGCAAATAGCCGGAAGAAACGGTGAGAAAAAAGATCAATAAAATGGATAAAATATGTTGGATCGGAGTCCAAGTAAACACTTCATAAACCGACTCTGGTTTGGCTTTACTCCATTGCGACCAACCGTAGAATCCCATAACAATGTAAAAGACTTGCAGGCCCGATTCCATATAAAGACCAACGCTATACATGATGTAACAATAAAGACAGGAACTTATGATCCAGGCAGTCCAGCACCAAATATTCTGTTTCACCGCCAATAGCAAATAAACAATCGCCAAAATCACCGCAATGATTTCAGGTAGGTTTGTTATTACAGTCTTAAAACTCATATAGGACTAAGACGCCCATGTGCCTTGGATCACCTTGCCTTTGATACAGCGTTGCTGGAAAACTCGGTGGTTCATTACCAAAATAAAATCCCCGAACGGAATAATATTTATCAAATATGTTTCTGGCCCAAAATTCATAGTTCCACTGAGCTTGCTGATAGCCAATCACAAAATTGGTTAAGGCGTAAGATTTGGATTTATTATTATGAGAATCGGAATAATAGAAACCACTTTTTCCAGTGACATCAAGAGAGACATAGACCTCATTGGTTGGCTTCCATTTGACACCCACTGCGTATGTGGTTCGAGGGGCATGGGCTTGATCTCTGCCCTCCAAATCAGTTTGAGAGCCATATTTAGTGACCTTTGTTCGCAACAAACCCAGAGAAGCAAAAAGATTAATGCCATCCGTTGGAATTGCAGTCCAATTCATTTCAACACCATAGTTCTCTCCTGCTGCTGCATTTTGAGTTAAAAACAAAAAAGTATTGGGATCATTGGGATCAACTTGAGTGGAAGACAAGATCTGTTGATTGTCTCGATCGGAATAAAAAACCACGGTATCCAAACTCATATTAGACTCAGGATAACGGATATTCACTCCCATTTCATAATTCCAAAGATATTCAGGATCG
>JAQWQE010000009.1 GCA_029244925.1 Gammaproteobacteria bacterium
CGCTTAGGCCCTGAAAGGCATGGCTCTATATTTTCTAGATTTAAATCTATGACATCAGTGTAATGAGCTTCTTCTTCATCATCCTCTCTCCAAAGACCTTGAGCTTTCGAATACAATTCAACCAGTTGAATTTGATCCTCGTCTCTACCCGTTAGCCTTAGGTAACGAATGGTTTCATTATCAATAGGAAAAATAGCACAAGTGCTACCAAATTCTGGTGCCATATTGCTCAATGTTGCACGATCTGAAACAGGCAGATTATTTAATCCATTTCCAAAAAATTCAACAAATTTTCCTACAACGCCATGATTTCTCATCATCTCTGTAACGGTTAGAACTAAATCTGTTGCTGTCACACCTTCTTTTAGTAAACCGCTAACACGTATACCAACCACGTCAGGCAGTAGCATACTTATGGGTTGTCCTAACATTGCAGCTTCAGCCTCAATTCCACCCACACCCCAACCTAAACAGCCAATTCCATTTATCATGGTTGTATGAGAATCCGTTCCAACAAGGGTGTCTGGAAAAGCCATCAATTCATTATTGCTTTCTTTGGAGAAAACAACACGTCCTAGATATTCGAGATTTACTTGATGAACAATACCGGTATTGGGCGGTACCACTTCAAAATTATTAAAAGATTCTTGACCCCACCTTAGAAATTGATAGCGTTCTTGATTTCTTTCAAATTCAATTTGATTATTTCTAGTTAAGGAGTCTTTTTGACCATAATGATCCACTTGCACAGAGTGATCAATTACTAATTCTGCTGGGGATAATGGATTAATCATGCTGGCTTTACCTCCCATTTGATCAACTGCATTTCGCATTGCAGCAAGATCAACAACAGCAGGAACACCTGTGAAGTCTTGAAGAATTACTCGACTGGGAGTAAACGATATCTCATCAGAAGAATTAGAATTTGGGTCCCAATTGAGTATAGTTTCAACGTCATTATTTTCGTTCGATTCAGCATGTCTTAAAGCATTTTCCAAAAGGATTTTATGAGAGTAGGGCATTCGATTAATCTTTGATGCATCCAAAGCTTTCAAGTCAAAGTATTTGTATTCCAATCCATTGATGATAATTTTCTCTGACATAATTTTAACTTTGCTTTTTAAAGAATTAATTTGTGAACCATTTTATCTGATTAAGTTTATTTTGTCTTCAATGGTTCTATTTTGGGAAAGGCATTATTTTTGCTCCACCTAAGCAATAATCATCTTGATAGAGAACTAGGTATTGACCATAAGTAATGGCCCATTGTGAATTCTTAAATGTAATTTCTAGACCATTTTGATTTTTTTTAACCTTGCAATAGGCATCTTTTTGCCTGTAACGGGTTTTAGCTTGGCATTCTAAAACTTTATCTTCTAGAAAAAGTTCCTCATCCTTAAGGTTTAGCCAATGCATGGATTGTGCAAATATTCTTTTTCTCCATAATTTTGGATGATTTCTTCCTTGGACAATGACCAGTTGATTAGAGGTTTGTCTTTTTTCGGCCACATACCAAGGTTCTCCTGATAAATTTTTTATACCCCCTATACCGAGATCTTTTCTTTGCCCGATGGTGAAGTACATTAATCCTTCATGATTTCCCATTTCTTCATCATTTTCATTAATAATTGATCCTGGTTTAGGTGGAAGAAATGTTTTAATGAACTCTTTGAAAGGCCTTTCGCCAATAAAACAAATTCCAGTGCTATCTGGTTTATCATGATTGGGTAAGCCTTTTTTAAGAGCATAATCTCGCACTTGTTCTTTATTCATTTCCCCAAGTGGAAAAATAACAGATTCTAAAATACTGGGATTAATGGCATGAAGAAAATAACTTTGATCTTTATTCTCATCAATGCCTTTATAAAGGTACTTCAGCCCTTTTTTTTCTTTGATTCGAGCATAATGCCCAGTAGCCACTTTCGCCGCTCCTAATCTCTTAGCATAGTTCGTAAAATCTTCAAATTTTATTTCCCTATTGCATAGAACATCTGGATTTGGCGTCAAACCTTGATCTAACTCTTTCAAAGTATCATTAAATACTTTTTCTTTGTATTCTTTAGAAAAGTTTACATGATGCATCGGAATGTTTAGTTCCTTGCATGCATTCCTAGCATCTTGAAGATCTTGCGATGCAGTGCAGTAGGGCTCTTCATCATTCCAATTAGTCATATGAAGACCTTCCACACGATAATTTTCTTCTAAAAGAAGTGCTGCACTCACAGCTGAATCAACTCCTCCGGACATACCTACAATGACTAACTCTTTATTTTTCATCACTCTAAAATTTAATTATAAACCATCTTTATATGTTCAATATCAGCTTCTAGAAAACTCTCTCCCGTTGTTATAAAGCCTATGCTTTCATAAAAATCCTTGGATTCCATTTGACTATGAAGATATATTTCATTTATACCCAAGCTATTAGCCTTAGTTAAGACTATCTCCATTATTTTCAAACCTATACCTAGTCCTCTATATTGCTTGATCACTGATACTCTTTCTATTTTTCCATATTTTCTTAGTCGAGCTGTTCCAATAGGCTGATTCTTATATTTTGCAAGGAATTGATAGCATTCCAAATCATTGCCATCCATTTCAATGGAGCTGGGTACATTTTGTTCTTGAATAAAAACTTTTTTTCTTACTTCACAGATACCCTGAGAGAATTGATCCCAATTGGCTTCAAATATATCCAAGGAATCAGTATCCACACTAAATTTTTTTAGCTAGAGTGGCTGCAAATCCGATGTAACTTTCTGGAGTAAGATTAATTAATTCTTGCTTAACTGCTTCATCCAGATCTAGTGAACTTATGTATTGAATGAGTTTTTCCTGATCTAACTTTTCTCCACGGCTGAGTTTCTTAAGACTTTCATAAGCATCTTCTGTTTTCTCTCGTCGCAAAACAGTTTGTATAGCTTCTGTTAAAATTTCCCAATTGGTGGATAAATCTTCATTAATTCTTTCTTCATTGATTCTAATCTTAGACAAGCCTTTCTTCAGTGAAGACAAAGCAATTGCTGTATATGCAAAGCAAGAACCAACATTTCTCAATGCTGTTGAATCGGTGAGATCTCTTTGCATTCTTGAAATAGGCAATTTTGATGCTAAATGAGTAAGCAGTGAATTAGCTATTCCAATATTTCCTTCAGCATTTTCAAAATCAATGGGGTTGATTTTATGCGGCATTGTTGATGAACCAACTTCTTTATCTTTCTTTATTTGATCAAAATAACCCATTGAGATGTAGAGCCATGTATCTTTACTGAAATCCATCAGGATATTGTTGATACGAATCAACGAATGGAAGACTTCAGCAATCCAATCATGCGGTTCTATTTGAGTGGTGTATGGATTATTTGTCAATCCCAGGGATGTTATAAAATCATGTGACAGGTCAATCCAGTTAATTTCAGGATAAGCAACTTGATGGGCATTGTAATTGCCAACTGCTCCATTCATTTTTGCTCGATACTCTATTTTATCCAAGGTTTCTAACTGTAATTCTAATCTGTAGACAACATTGGCAAATTCTTTACCCATCGTCGTTGGAGATGCTGCTTGTCCATGCGTTCTTGATAGCATTGCACAATCTGACCATTCATGCGCTTGAGTTCTTAAGCCGTCTACTAGTTCTAGATAGGAGTTTCTTTCTGTTTTTATAGCTTCCTTTATCATCAAAGCGTAGGAGATATTGTTTATATCTTCAGAAGTGCATCCAAAATGTATAAAAGGCAGATAGTCAGCGCCACCCTCAGCTTCTTTCATTTTTGATTGTAAAAAATATTCAATGGATTTGACATCATGGTTGATGGTGTTTTCAATTCCTTTAATTTCCAATGCATCTTCTATTGAGAAATTTTCATCAATATTTTCTAGCAGAGTGTTGAGTTCAGATGAAAGAGGGGGTATTTCTTTAAGTTCACTGTTATTGGCTAGGTATTGCAGCCATTTGATCTCAGTTTTAACCCTATAGTGCATAAGAGAAGCTTCACTAAAAAACTCTCTTAAATGATCACATTTATTTGAATATCTACCATCAATTGGAGATATTGCTTGCAGTTGATTTTTTTTCATTGCAACCACCTCATCTTTCAAAAGTGAATGATACACGAAAGTTTCTTTTGTGACTGCTATTCTCTTTGTATTATCATGTATATTATAAATGGAGAAAGATGTGTCAGATAAAGATTACAGAATAGAAAAAGACAGTATGGGTGAACTGAAAGTCCCTAGTGCAAGTCATTGGGGCCCACAAACACAAAGAGCGGTTGAAAACTTCCAGATCAGTCAAATTAAAATGCCTTCAGGATTTATTCGCTCTCTGGCATTACTCAAGTGGGCTATATCTTCCGCCAATGCAGAATTAGATTTGATCTCCCAAGAAAAAGCAAAAGTTATAGGAGATGTTGCATTAAAAATTGCAGACGGACAATATTCTGATGAATTTCCTATTGATGTCTTTCAAACAGGTTCAGGTACCAGTACAAATATGAATATGAATGAGGTGATTGCTAATTTAAGTTCAACAGATGAACTTAAAATTCACCCAAACGATGATGTCAACATGGGTCAAAGTAGCAATGATGTTATTCCTTCAGCAATCAGTGTTTCAGCGTCCTTGATGGTAAGCGATCAACTATTGAAATCCCTAGATCATTTGCAAGATGTTATCGAGACTAAGGCCACTAGTTTATCTGAGGTTGTTAAAACTGGTAGAACGCATTTAATGGATGCCATGCCTTTAACATTTGGACAAGAGTTGAATGCCTGGGCTTCGCAAATAAAAGATATAAAATCACAATTTGTAGCCGTATTACCGAATCTTCAAAAACTTGCCTTAGGAGGTACAGCTGTCGGTACTGGTGTTAATGCTCATCCTCAAATGTCCTCAAAAGCTGCCCAAATCCTTAATGAGAAAACAGGTATGAGTTTTGAACCCAGCGTTGACCGTTTTCGTGCTATTAGCTCCCAAGATGTCTCTCTGGATCTTTCCGCTAAAACAAGAACTTTAGCAGTAATGCTAACAAAGATATCAAATGATCTTAGATGGATGAACAGTGGACCATTGGCAGGATTGGGAGAAATTAAATTACCCGCACTGCAGCCCGGTAGCAGTATTATGCCAGGCAAGGTTAATCCTGTTATTCCTGAATCAGTCACTATGGTTTCTGCCCAAGTGATTGGCAATGATACAACGATTGCAATAGCTGCACAGTCTGGTAATTTTCAATTGAATGTGATGCTGCCATTAATAGGTTATAATCTGATTCAATCTATCTCACTTTTAAGCAATGCTTGTCTTGCTCTTGCTGATAAAGCGATTAAAGGTTTTTCAGTCAATGATGAAGCTATTGAATCGGTTCTCAGTAAAAATCCAATTCTTGCAACGGCACTGAATTCAACTATTGGCTATGAATTAGGATCTCAGATTGTCAAAAAAGCATATCAGGAAAAACGAATGATTATTGATGTTGCTGTCGAAATGACTGATCTGGATGAGTCAGAATTAATACGCTTACTAGATCCGCTTACTCTAACTGATAATTCGTAACTATTTTAAGCATCTCTTTTATGCTTAATAATATAAAACAGATATTTGAGGATACCCATCCCTATGATGATCCTACTGATAAGGTTATCAAGAGATTACCAAAAGAGATTGTTGATAATTACATCAATAAAACTAAGTTAAGACATGCAGGAGTTCTGTTTGGTTTACAAGACAATGGAAAAAATAATCCTGATCTATATTTAACCAAAAGAAGTAAGCAATTAAAGAATCATTCTGGAGAAATAAGTTTACCTGGAGGTACGTTTGATCAAGATCATGATAAAAATATTATTGATACAGCTCTAAGAGAATCCGAAGAAGAGATTGGCCTTCAATCAGAACATGCTGAGATACTTGGATTTATAGACCCTCAGATCAGTCTAGGGTCTGGCTTTATTGTGACTCCTTTAGTTGCAAGAATAGACCCTTCATTTACACCAAAGATCAATACTTATGAGGTTGAAAAGCTTTTTAAAGTGCCGTTGGAATTTTTTTTAGATCAAGATAATTTATCTCATGAATACAGGGTGTTTGATGGTAACAAGTGGTCGGTCTATAGTTATAAGTATGAGGAACACTACATTTGGGGTTTAACGGCTCAAATTATTAGAAAGTTTTGTAAAAACTTAATACAGTAATGTGGAGAATGATTTGGAAAAGTTAAAAAAGATTACACAACAGCTTAGGGACCCTCTGACAGGATGTCCTTGGGACATTGAGCAAACATTCGATTCCATAGCTTATTGTTCTATTGAAGAAGCTTATGAGGTTGTGGAGGCTATTGAAGAAAAAGATTACGAGCAGTTAAAGAGTGAGTTGGGTGATTTATTATTCCAAGTAATATTTCATTCTGAGATTGCCAATGAGAAAAATCTTTTTAATTTTGATGACATTGTTGAGTCAATTTCAACAAAGTTAATTTCGAGACACCCACATGTCTTTGGTGATGAGAAAATAAATGATGCTAAAACTCAAACCGATCAATGGGAAAAAAAGAAGCTGGAGGAGATTAAATCAGCAGGCGGTCATAAAAGCATACTTGATGGGATAGGGAAGAATCAAACGGCTTTAAATACTGCTTTTAAAATTGGAAAAAGAGCACGATCAGTAGGCTTTGATTGGAATGATACGGATGGTGTTGTATTGAAAATTAGAGAAGAACTATCAGAACTTACAGAGGCGATGGATTCAAAGAATCAATCTTCAATAGAGGAAGAGATGGGGGACTTATTGTTCACCATGGTAAGTCTTTCAAGGCATCTATCTAAAAATCCAGAGACTGCATTAAGAAAGGCAACCAATAAGTTTGAGAAAAGGTTTAAGTTGATGGAGAAAAAGCTAGAGCAGGAAAATAAAGAATTTAGCGAGTTATCCTTTGATGATATGACTACTCTTTGGAATTTGGTGAAGCAGAAAAAATAGATTATGAAAGGGACACAGGAAGAGCGATTAAAATCACTCAAGAAGTATGCTAATCGATTAACAACAAAACCCGGTATCTATATGATGCTGAATTCCAATGATGTTGTTATCTATGTGGGTAAAGCTAAGCATTTAAAGAACAGAGTAAGCAGTTATTTTACCCATACTAAGAAGACCGCTAAAACAGACGCTATATTAGAAAAAATTCATAAGATTGAATTCACCATAACGCAAACAGAAAGAGAAGCATTAATCCTTGAAAATAGTTTAATCAAGGAACATAAACCTAAATTTAATGTTCTTTTAAAGGATAGTAAAAGCTATCCATTTATAGAAGTCTCAATTTCTGATAAATATCCTAAAGTTGCCTTTCATAGGGGCAAAAAGAACCACTCTAAAGCAAAATATTTTGGGCCTTATCCAAACGTTAATGCAGTTAGAAGTACAATAAGTCAATTACAAAAAATATTTCAACTTCGTAATTGCGATCAATCCTTTTTTAAAAATCGTTCTAGACCCTGTTTACAACATCAGATTAAAAGATGTTCAGCTCCTTGTGTGGGTTTAATCAATGAAGAAGATTACTCGTTTAGTGTTTTTCAGGCTATGGAATACCTCAAAGGCAATAATCAAAATATCATCAATCAATTGATTGAGAAAATGGATCAGGCTTCATCCCTTCAGGATTATGAAAAAGCACTTATATTTAGAGATCAGATAAGTTCTTTGAAAGCAATACAAGCCCATCAATATGCAGATGGCGGCAAGCCTATAAATCTAGATGCAATTTCTTTAACTAGAAAGTCCGATATTTTCTGTATAGCTGTCTTATTCGTTCGAGCAGGAAGAATATTAGGAAGTCGGACATTTTTCCCAGTTAAAACAGAATTTGCCGATGAATCTGAAGTATTGGAATCTTTTTTAACTCAATATTATTTAATGCATGAACCACCTAAAGAGATATTGATTGATAAGAAGTTGATAAATATAAAAGTAATTCAAGAAACATTTTCTTCTGTAAAAGGAATCAAAATAGCTATAAAAAATAATTACAGAGCACAAAGAACAAAATGGATGAATATGGCTATGATTAATTCTAAGGAGTCTTTATCAATGAAGTTGCTCTCTACAGTCAACAATCAAACTCAGTTGATAAAGTTAACTCAAGTTCTAAGCATGGATGATCCCTTAACCAATATTGAATGTTTTGATGTAAGTCATACTATGGGTGAGAAATGCATGGCTTCATGTGTATCTTTTAATGTTGAAGGCCTTAATAAAAAAAACTACCGCCGATTTAATATCACAGGCATAAAACCAGGAGATGATTATGCTGCAATTTATCAGGCTGTAACCAGGCATTATTCAAGAGTAATAAAAGAAAACAAAACACTTCCCAACCTCATTGTCATTGATGGCGGCAAGGGTCAACTTAGCAGTGCCTCAAATGCCCTTAAAGAGCTTGGAATTGGACACATAAAGCGATTAGGTATTGCCAAGGGTGAAACCAGAAAGAATGGCAATGAGAAGATATTTTATAACAATGATAAAACTCCCTTACCAATTGAAAACAATTCATCTGCAATGTTTTTATTGCAGACCATTAGAGATGAAGCCCATCGGTTTGCAATCACTGGGCATCGGTCTAAGAAAAGGAAAACGTTATTAAAATCAGACTTAGAGTCTATAGAAGGTATTGGGCCATTAAAGAAAAAAAACTTGATGCAACAGTTTGGCGGACTCCAAGAAATTAAAAGAGCATCGGTTGAAGATTTGATGACTGTAAATGGGATCAATAAAGAGTTAGCATTAAGAGTCTATAAATCACTGAGCACCTAGAAGAATATATAAAGCTATGTCTAAGAAAATTACTTTCGCCAATTTACTTACCTTAATAAGAATTGCTTGTATTCCCTTAATTGTTGTAATTTTCTTTTCATCGTTAGAATACTCAAGACCTCTAGCATCGTTTATATTTATTCTAGCTGCAATTACCGATTGGTTGGATGGATGGGTGGCAAGAGAATACAATCAAATTTCTAAATTAGGAACATTTCTCGATCCAGTTGCCGATAAGCTCATTGTTTGTGTGTCGCTTGTACTGATTGTACAGAATGATCCCACCATCATTAATACAGTCACCGCTATGATTATTATTGGTCGAGAGATTACTATCTCAGCGCTGCGAGAATGGATGGCTGAAATTGGTGAACGCAACCAATTATCGGTTATTGGCTATGCCAAATTTAAAACTGTATTGCAAATGTTTGGTTTGGCTTTTATGTTGTATAAAGAATCAGTTGTAGGTTTACCAATATACGTTGTGGGTCAAATATTTTTAATCTCTGCCGCTGCTCTAACACTCTGGACTATGATTATTTATATGGTTAAGGCCTGGCCATCAATACAAGAGAACTAAGCATGATTAAACACTTTTTAATAATATTTGTAATGTTTTTTACAATAGGTAGTGCCAATTACAATCAAGAAGAAAGCTTCAATCAAATTGTCAATGATGAATGGCAAAGGTGGGTCAATGAAGATCCTTTATTTGCTTCTTATTTAGGCGATAAGTCAGCCAATCAAGATTGGCCTAATATCACTGAGAAAGCATTGAGGCAAAATCAGAAAATAGAGAGAGAAGTTCTTCAGAAACTCAAGAATATTGATCCAATGGTATTGTCTGAAACTGCCCAGCTCAATTATCGACTGTTCTTATACAACTATAAAAAGTATGTGAAGTCTCATCAATTTGATTCCCATTTACTCACCTTTGGTCAGCGAGGAGGAATTCAATTGGAGCATGAAACTGCAGAAAGTTTAGATTTTTCTTCGGCGCAAGATTACCAGGATTGGTTGATACGTTTAACAAAGCTTCCTGCTTTGATCAATGACCATATTGACTTAGCACAATTAGGAATTGAACGAGGTGTGACTGCACCTAAGATTCTTATGAAAAGAGTTTCTAGGCAAATTAAATTACAAATACAAAAAGATCCAAAGGACAGTCCTTTCTATAATATTTTCTCAGTAATGCCTGATGCAATTGAAAATAAAAAAGAGATACAAATTAAAGCTGAGAATATCATTCAAAATGAGGTGATACCTGCTTATGTAGAATTGGATCAATTTTTTACGGAAACTTATCTGCCAGCTGCCAGAGAAACTTTTGGTATTTATAATCTTCCAAATGGGTATAAATGGTATGAAAATTTAGCCAACAATCATACAACCACTGCATTAACTCCTGATGAGATACATCAAATTGGCCTGGATGAGGTGGCAAGAATCAAAGATGAAATGAAAAAAATCATCGAATCTCTTAATTGGGAAGGAAGTTTTGATGACTTTCTTAATTTTTTAAGAAGCGATCCACAGTTTTACTATGAAACTGAAGAGGAATTATTTCAAGCATATCTTGCTACCACAAAAAGAATTGACCCACATACCTTAAAACTTTTTAAAACTTTACCAAGAACGCCTTATGGCATTAAAGCCATACCCAAAGAGTCAGCGCCTGACACAACTACAGCCTATTACATGAGACCTTCACCAGATGGGACTCGAGCCGGTTATTTTTATGTTAATTTGTATCGACCTGAAGTCAGACCAAAGTATGAAATTGAAGTACTCTCAGTGCATGAAGCCGTCCCTGGACATCATTTGCAAATTGCATTAGCCATGGAATTAGAGAATATTCCTAACTTTAGAAAGTATTCTGGCTATACAGCTTTCATTGAAGGCTGGGGTCTTTACAGTGAGAGTTTAGGTGAAGAGATGGGCCTTTATCAGGACCCTTTCTCAAAGTTTGGAGCTCTAACCTATGATATGTGGAGAGCAGTGAGGTTGGTTGTGGATACAGGAATGCATTATAAGGGTTGGAGTAGACAAAAAGCCATTGATTATTTTAAAGACAATGCAGCTAAAACTGAACAAGATATTATTAATGAAATAGATCGTTATTTGATAATGCCTGGCCAAGCATTGGCTTATAAAATAGGCCAACTGAAAATCTTAGAATTAAAAGAGAAAGCCAAAAAAGAACTAGGAGAGTCTTTCAGTATCAAAGATTTTCATAGTGTAATTCTAGAGCAGGGATCTTTGCCTTTAGATATAGTTGAAGAGAGATTCGATGCGTATCTATTGGCTGCTAAATAATTAAGAGAAGGGCTTTTTTATTGCATTAATTCTTTGATAGATGATGCAGAGCAAACCCATAACTGTCAGCAATATAATCAATAGTCTTGTCCTTGGGAGTTCCAGCACCGTGGCCTGCTCTTGTTTCTATGCGGATGAGAATTGGATTATTGCATTCTTGGGCTTTTTGAAGCCTTGCTGCAAACTTATAGGAATGTGAAGGCACAACTCGATCGTCTATTTCAGAGGTAGTTATTAGGGTAGGTGGATAACACACATCTTCAGTAATATTATGATAGGGCGAATATTGAATTAAGGTATTAAAATCATCAACATCTTCTGGAGATCCATAGTCACTCTCCCAGGCCCAACCGATGGTGAATTTATTAAACCTAAGCATATCCATTACACCCACAGCAGGCAGAGTTGCACCAAATAAAGTCGGTCTTTGTAAGAATGTTGCACCCACAAGAAGACCACCATTGGAACGGCCACTGATGACAGTTTTTGTTGGTTTGGAGTAATTATTTTTATGAAGATATTCAGCTGCGGCTGCAAAGTCATCAAATACATTTTGCTTATTATCAAGCATGCCTTGTTGATGCCATAGCTCACCATATTCACCACCACCTCTGAGGTTAGGCACTGCAACAATGCCACCCATTTTCATCCAGGCAAAATATCGTTCACTAAAGCGAGGCAAGATCGATATATCAAAACCACCATAACCATAGAGTAATAATGGTGTATTACTATTAATTGTCTGATCTTTTTTATGGGAAATAAACATGGGTATTAGCGTCCCATCTTTGCTTGGGTAGAACACTTTTTTACTAAGGTATTGTTCCGACTCAAAACCGGGTACATTTTTTATCCAAATAGTTTTAAGAGTATTAGCCAAAGCATTGTATTGGTAAATTTGATTGGGTGTTACATAGTTGGTGTATGAAAAATAAAAGATATTCGAATCCACTTCAGTTGAAAGGCTAGAAAAGATGCCCTCATCATTAAACTTCATGTACGATTTACTGAGTGTCTTTTTGTCAAAAAGAACAATTTCACTGGATACATTGTTGAGGTACTGACCAATCAGAAAGTCTTTAATTTCCCTAACATCAATGAGTGCGTGTTCATTTTCTGGTATTAATTCCAACCAATGTTCTTTATCTGGTTTATTGATATCAATCGCTATAACTCTACCCATAGGAGCATCTAAATCTGTGAAAAACCAAAAGATGGATTTATTATTTCCAATAAAACTAAATTGTGCTTTGAGGTCTGGAATTAACTCAATTATCTTGTTGTTATTGCCTTCTATGGATTGATAGAAGACACGATTTCTCTCATCCGTCCCTTCACTCACATGTAGAATTAGAAATTTTCCATCTTCAGTAATTGTAGTGCCCCATCCCCATTCAGGTTGATCGGTTCTTTGATAGATTAATTCATCTTTTGTTTGTGATTGACCTATTTTATGGAAAAATAATTTCTGATTCGTATTGATGCTTTCAAACTCATCACCTTTCTTTGGCTCATTGTATCCCGAATAAAAAAATCCAGAATTATCTTTTTTCCATTCGGCATTACTGAATTTTGACCAACGTATTAAATCCTTTAATGTCTCACCTGTTTTAATGTTTTTAATTTTCCAAGTTCTCCAATCGGATCCACCATCAGATAGGGAATAGGCAATTAAATTTGCATTCGGACTTACACTCACAGAGCTTATTGCAACAGTTCCATCTTCGGATAAAACATTAGGGTCTAGAAGAAGCTTTTCCTCACTCTCATTATTGTTTTTATAAAATAATTTACTTTGTTGCCAATCACCATTATTTAAATAATAGAAATGTTTGGATTTTTTTCGAAATGGAACTGACCTGGTTTCATTTTTATAGGCTTTACTAAGAATTTCTTTAACCAGATTTATCTCCTCAAAGGTGTTTAGATATTTTTCCGTGAAATTATTTTGAGATTGTATCCATTCTGATGTTTCCAAGGAATTCAGATCTTCTAACCATCGGTATGGATCATCGATAATGTTTCCATGATAGTTGTCTTGAACGTTGGATGTTTTTGATACGGGGTAATTGATTTCATCGGAAAAACTGGTTGATTGAAATAAAATCAACCATGCAATGAAGAATAATGGATAATATCTTATAGATTTTAGCAACATAATATTTTTTGTTTTTAATTAACAAGGATAACCGATGGAACATTTGCTTGAAAGCATTGGATTGATGCAAAATGGAACTATGCTTCCTGGATTCATTTTTGGTTTTGTTCATGTGGGTCTTGTGCTTTTAGGATTTTACAGTGGTTGGAGTATTAATCGACTGCTTAAAAATGCTACCAAAGGCTATATTGCTGGCATTATTGGAGCTTGTCTTGCACATGTGATAGCAGATTTAGTTGCGTCACTTCTTGACCCCACTATGCGACCCAGAACTTTTGGAATTGTTCTAGGTGGTATAATTCCACTATTACTCATTCCTTTCCTAGAAAAGTATGTGACTAAAAGTAAGTCTCATATAATGATTGGTGACCATGAGGACATTGAAAAAGACTTGAAAGATGAGCATCATTCTTGAAAAAAATAATTAAAGAATTCACAATACAAATATGAGCTTTTATTCTTCATTTTATAAAACACTTGCAGTTGTATCTATTACACTAATCTTAGCTTCTTGTGGTGGTGGAGGAGGCGGTGGCGGTGGATCCAGTCCCTTTTTTCTAACTGCAACTGCGTTATCTTTTTCTGTCAATGAAGATGATTCATACAGTGGCAAGGTTGCATATACAACCAATGGAACCGGTTCGATTACTATACAATTGGGAGATTATCCAACCAATGGAACATTAACCTTAACTGGTTCAGGTGATTTCAGTTACACACCTGATGCAGACTTCAGTGGTACTGATTCGTTTACTTTTAAAGCGTATTCCATCACGAAAACTTACACTTCTTCTCCAGCAACTGTTTCAATAACTGTCAATGCTGTGAATGATAAACCTGAATTAATTTTTGACTCGCCACCAACAGAACAAGAGTTATTATTTCCCGAGAATGGAATTGTCAAGATCACTGGGACCGTGACAGACAATGATAGTGACAGAGATCTAAATACTTATTCGGCTACTATTAACTATATTTCTATACCGGTCACTGCAAAGAAACCAGAAGCTACTACAATGCCTGTCAATGGAGATATCTTGGATTTTGAGCTGGATGTAAGTTCAATCATTGATGCGGGGTATTTTCCAGCCTCTATACAAGTGTGTGATGCAGATAATGCTTGCAGCGAAGCTACTTTTAGTTCTTTTTTTACAACCAATAATAGGACTGAAGATAAGTATAAAGTATACAATTTAATGGGCTCTTATGACGTCTATAGCGACAGTAGAAGAAACACAGATATGCTAATCTTATCTGATTCTGCTGAGAATCAAGCAGATGTGGATGAGTTTAGACGAGTCATGTTAAAGTCGATAAATTTACTTTTAAATTCATCAGCAACTCAATATTTTGAGGGATTTTTTAATGTCATGATAGTGGAGCCAATCAATCCAGATGGCTCATCTTTTGTTGATTTAACTGCAGATGGTGACTGTGTTGATTGGTCTGATGAAATTTTTTGTTGGGACAATGAAAAACTTAGTGCTCTTGAAGAACTATTGTTTCCTAATATTTTTCCAGATGTTACAGCCTTGATACCAAATCTTGAGGGCAGGGGTGTCACTTCTTATGATTATGGAAGACCTCCTACTATGGTTCAGGGCATTTCTGAGAGAACACATCGTACTTTTGCTCATGAGTTAGGCCATGCTCATGCCTATCTAGGCGATGAGTATTCTTCTGATGGAGAGAGAGAATACACCACCGAAGAAATTACAAGTTATACAAAATGGGATGTAAATCTAGATGTCGAGTCAGATCCAGCATCCACTAAGTGGAAACATTTTATTAACGACTTAACTATGGTACCTGGCTATCATTCAACAGCTGGTCAGATTGGTACTGGATTGTTTGAGGGAAGTTATTATTCTGAAGAAGGGTCATATAGACCCCAACAATATTCGATAATGGGGTGCAGTCGTTGTGAAGATGAAACTCCTGGATGTTGGACTACAGCTTTTGCTGAAGAGAATTGCAGTGACTATATTAATGTTCAAGCTGAAGGTTTTGCTCTTGCATCAACAGAAAACCTATTTAGAGATGCATTTGGAGATACTACCGCCTTTGAAGGTGATGCTGATACTGGCTATACCGGTCTTAAAATGAAGGTTGGTATTGTTGATGGGGGTGCATTAGATACTACCAAGTATAAAGTTGAATGGTACAAAGATAATGTATTGGATTCATCTCAAAATAATGAGATGGAAGTTATTTTTGATAGACCTATAATTGATGCTTGGGTGACCTACACTTGGAAGATAAAAGATACAACAGGGATTGTTTTAGTTCCCGATCTTTTGGATAATGAAAATGATTGTTATTTGGGTTTATTTGATAGGTCAACGGGAACATTTAATAAGGTCACTGATGGTTTTGAATATCAAAATAGACCTTTTGATTTTAATGATCAGGCCTATGAAGCATATAATTATGGCTATACAGATGGATGCACCAGTGGAACACTCATGATTAATTGGAGCAAATATCAATGAGTAAGCATGTAATCAAAATTTCAATCCTGTTCATTATTTTCAGTGTTATTACTCCATCAATGGCTAATATAAACTCTATTGAAAATATTGAACTTTCAAATCAGGGTATGTATAAAAAAATCATACTTACAGGATCCGAGTATTTTCTTGTCTCATCACCCATAGAAACAGTTGTTGCAACAAATAGAATTAAGAATTTCTATAAAAAAAATAAAAATAGAGTTAATAAAGGTCTGTATGCAATCTCTTTGAGGGATAATCAGGATAAAGAACTATTTACAATTGATATTGGTAATCCATTTGAAATTCATTTACAGCATATGGGCTATGAAGGTCAAAGAAGCGTTGGTCCCAACAACAATGCACAGATAGAAATTTATTTTCCTGCCTCGATTGATCCTATCTCAATCAAAATAATTAAAACCAACAACCAAGAAATAAATAATATTCAAAATATTAGTCTCTATAAGTAATAATCAATTACCACGTTATTTTTTCACCATTGTATCTTAAGAAAATACCTGTATTTGATTCATTGAGTGCATCAATTTGTTTAATCATTCCTTTAATGCTTTCATAGGTTTCAAGATTGGCTCCACCACCATTCATTCTTGTTTTCACATAACCAGGGCATAGGGCCAATACATGAATATGCTCACTTTTTAAGTTTTCTGCCATCAATGAAATTGCTTTATTCAGTGCAGTTTTACTTGTTGCATAAGCATAAGCAGATTCTTTGCCTTCATTAATAGATCCTACCGTACTTGAAATGAAGATAATTTTTTTATCTTGTCCATTTTTTATATTTTCTAGAAAGGATTCGGAGATTTTAATCGGTCCAAAAAGATTGGTTCTTAGTACCTCCTCCCAGACTGAGTAATCCATGGTTTTGAAACGTTGTTTTTCAATGTGTTTGAATATTGGAAATGGACCAATAATACCTGCATTATTTATTATGATATCTATGGGTGTATTTGATAGTGATTGAGACAATGAATCTATTTCCTGATGATTTGTCACATCCAATGAATGTATTTTAATATCTGTCGTCGAAGTTTCTTTCAAATCATTAAGTTCTCTAGCTTCGTCAGGATTTCTGCAGGTCGCAATGACTCCATAACCCAGTTGAGAGTATTGCTTAACAAACTCAAGTCCAAGTCCTCTGTTCCCACCAGTGATGAATACTGTTTTCATTTAATTGAAATATTTTTGAACTGTTTGATGAGCAATCTTTTGCAGAAATAATTTATCTTCGGAGTTAATCGCACCATTATAGTCATAACTTATACCAATGGGATTGTCCTTATATATGCTTGCGTATACAACGCAAGCAGCCAAGTAAGTACCCAAAATATCAGGATGGGTGCCATCTATTTTATGCAGTTTAATAGTAGGCTTTTGATTGTAGGCATTCTCAAATGCTAAGCCCACTGGAATCACCAATGCATTATTATCTTTCCCTGCTTTTGTGTACATTCTTTCTATCACTCGAATCAGAGTAGGCGAGTAACTTTTATGAGGTTTAACATAAGCATGAATCATATAAAGTGCAGCATCTGCACCAATTGATTTTATTTTATTAATATGTTTTTTTGCAACTTTGAAAAATTCTTCTCGATCTTTTGTTGAGAGAGATTCACCACTTCCTCCTTGAAGTATGACTAAATCAAATTCATCTACCAAACTAATTGCTTTTGATTCTAGTAAATGGTCTAAGTCATGATGCTTTAATCTTGAGCCACCAATGGTTGCAGATTTAACGCTACTACTTCCATCGTATCCAGGGTTTCTTTCTTCAACCATTCTTTTAAAGTGATTGTGGATACTGTCATTGTAATAAAGATAACTGTTACCAATAAATAAAATATTTTCAGGGCTACTATTTTTTATATGATTAATATTTACATTATGATTAGATGCAGAAATATTCACTATTGTGAATATATTTAGCAAAAACATAAAAATAATTTTTTTCATAAAATTATTTTAACTTATCTTTATGAATTTGGCTTTATCTATAGTTTTTATACAGTTAAACTACATTTACTCAAAGCGGGAATAGCTCAGCTGGTAGAGCGCAACCTTGCCAAGGTTGAGGTCGCGAGTTCGAATCTCGTTTCCCGCTCCATTTTAAGTATCAAGGAGAAGATATGAAGTATT
>JAQWQE010000013.1 GCA_029244925.1 Gammaproteobacteria bacterium
CACAAAGAATGTGCTTTATTTTTTTTAAAAATGGTAACTTATTTAGAGAACTGTTTAGCTACTTGCTGCAAATTTCTCTAGTAACGAAGTGAAATATACTATGTGTTTTTTAAGTGTCAAGAAAAAATAATTTTTAGCGTATTATTGATTGTTAAAGTATCATTTCTTGATTAATGGATATCAATTTAAAAAATAATTCTCCGCAAAATAAAGACACATTTTACCAATATTTCTTGAATAAAAGATGAGCAACCAATCCAAATTATTATTGATATCAATGTTCCTTGGAACAGTAATTGCAATTATCTCTATTATTGAAACAAATAATGATTACATAAATTTACCTGATGACGTTATCGCCACTGTCAATGATGTCATTATAGAAAGAGAAAAATTAGACACTGTTATAAATCTAATTGGTGGTGATAAGCGAGGTGGCTATACAGATAAAGATCAAATACTAGCGTTAGAACGAATTATTGAAGAAGAGTTACTAGTTCAATATGCCTATAAGAATGGTTTTTTAAGTGCAGACGATAACATAAGAAAAACAATCATCCGTTCTGTGATTGACACCATTGTCGAACAAACAATTTCTATAATGCCTGAAAAAGAAACGTTGCAAGAATTTTATAAATCGCATCAAGAAATATTTGCCACTAGTGAACAAGTTAAAATAGTAATTCTAAACATTAATAATTTAAATAATGCTAATGCAATAAAAAAAATCTGGGTAGAAACCAATAATGAAACACTAATTTTAAACACTATTGATAATATTACGAAATCAAATACCCCAAATGGTTATATTCCAATCTTTACCCTACCTCGTTTAATTGGACCAAAACTTGCAAAGACTATTGACATGCTAAAACTAAATGAAATAAGTCTACCCATAGAAACTTCATCTGGTTATAGCTTAGCAATCCTAAAAGATCGAAAAGCTAAACAAACCCCTTCTTATGAAGAAGTAAAGGAAGCAGTGCTCCAAGAATACAGGAGACGCTCTAGAGATGAACTGATGTCGACTCTATTAGATGAATTAAAACAAAAAGCTGAAATCAGAAAAAATAAGAATCTATATTAATGATTGCTCCCTCTCGTAATTATATTTATGGATTTATTTTCTTAGCATTCTTTAATTTATTTTCACAAGAGGCATTTGCTCACACTAGGAGCGTTTCATATTCAAACTGGTTAATAACAAATGATGAGATTGTGATGACCTTTTCTGCTCCTGCTAGAGAAGTAACAAAGTTAAATGAATATAAGACACTCTATCCAGATTTATCGGCCAGTCTTGATAAACACCTATTGGACTCTATCATTCTTAATCCAGAAGGATCATTGGTAAAAAGCAAGGCATTAATTACCGAACAAGGGACTATTGCTATTGAACACACATATAGCATCAAAACCAATAGCCTACTGACCATTGAAATGAATGCATTTTATGAAGTGTCATCAAATCATACACATTATGCAACTCACAAAACTATAGATGGCAAGAGTAGAAGTATTATTGTTAATCAAAATAATCGCTCCATTGAAATAACTCCAAACAGTCAAAAGTTAAATGATGAAAACTTTAAAGATGTTCTATTTGGTTATACCAATTTAGGATTCACTCACATACTTAGCGGCTTGGATCATTTAGTGTTTTTATTGGTTTTACTGTTGTTATGCAGAAGTCTGAAAGAACTTATTTTTACAGCAACTGGTTTCACCATTGGTCATAGCGTGTCTTTATTTTTGGCAGCATCTAATTTACTGATACCAAATACAAGAATTATAGAATCATTGATAGGGTTTACTATTGTTATTGCAGCTATTGAGGCAATCCGTCTGCCAATGATGGAACTCAAAAAAGTAAGAGTGTTTTCAATGATGCTCTTTATAAGCATCTTTGTAATATCTATTTTCACAACTTACATTAACAATTCGTTATTAATAATCGGTATGGGACTATTAACCATCAGCTACCTTAGATTAATTGAAGATGAAAATGTTTCATCCAAATACAGACCAGTATTAGCTGCTATTTTTGGCATTATTCATGGATTTGGATTTGCAAATATATTGAACGAAATTGGCATTATTAAAGCAAATTTCTTACTTGCATTGTTGGGTTTTAATATTGGTGTTGAATTAGGGCAAATCCTTGTTCTTAGTCTCCTTTGGTTTATTTATGTTCATATGAAGGGAAATATGAAAAACAAACATTTTGCTGGAATTAGAGCCCTATTGCCTTCTATCTTATTAGCAATTGGTCTATATTGGTTCATTACCAGATCTTTTATATAAAAAAGATCCTGCATAGAAAAGGACTCAGGAAATGAAAAAAATTATTAAAACGCTCATTCTTATTTCATTAACTTTAGGAATAATCTTAAGCTTATTTATTTATAACATCTCGCCACACTCAACAAAAAAATTCACGACTGATTATTTTGATACCAATCCATTTACTGTTGAATCAGCAACAAATAAAACAAGGCCTATAAATAATTTAGATCAAAGAGAAAATACAAAGCAGATTTTATGGGGTGACACCCATGTCCATACCACATATTCGATGGATGCCTTCTATATGTCGCTGCCTATGATGCATGGCTCTAGGGGTGCTTTTCCAGCTGCTTTTGCTTGTGATTATGCACGATTTATTTCACAACTAGATTTTTATGTACTAACCGATCATGCT
This sequence comes from Gammaproteobacteria bacterium, assembly GCA_029244925.1. GTDB lineage: Bacteria > Pseudomonadota > Gammaproteobacteria > Steroidobacterales > UBA11654 > CACPJA01. Next base: position 2,702 of record JAQWQE010000013.1, read on the forward strand.
GAATCTTATATACCAAGGACTTGGAAGGATCAGGTGGACAGTATCCGACAATGCAATGCTATTTCTGGCAACGAGGATAACCCTGATTTAGTTGCATTTATAGGCTGGGAATGGACTCAAGCTGGAGCTACGCCAGAAACTCACTATGGGCATCATAATGTCATCTTTAAAGATTACAAAGAAGGCCAGATTCCAGATAGGCCGATTGCTGCAGGAGGAGCTTTATCTAATATCCTAAGAACCCAATTGGCTGATGTAAATAGAAACCTATTCTTATTAGACCCTCTAAATAGAGACTATTACTGGTCTTTTGCAAACTATCTTGATGCTATTTTATCCACACCAAACTGCGAAAAAGGAATTCCTTCAAATTACCTTCCAAAAGATTGCTATGAAACTGCGTCTACACCAGGAGAGCTTTATGCAAAACTGGATGACTGGGGTTTTGATGTTGAAGTTATTCCTCACGGTACAACTTGGGGATTCTATACCCCTCAAGCAGCAAGCTGGGAAGAGTACACAAGTGCACCCGATAACATTAGACCTGATTACAACAGTCTTGTTGAAATATATTCTGGACATGGAAATTCAGAAGTGTTGTTTGATTTTCTAGAGGTAGAAACCGATGAAAATGGAAAGATGACTTGCCCAGAACCAACATTAAATTACTTACCATCATGTCATCAAGCAGGAGTAATTATAAAAAGACTGTGTCTAGATGAAGGAAAATCAGAATCAACCTGTAATGATCTTGCTGCAAAAGCTAGAGAAAACTTCAATAAATTCCCAGGCGGTTCAGGAATAAGATTACTCCATGGCGCTGACAATGAATCATGGCTCGATGCTGGTCAAGCAAGAAATACATATTTACCGTCTTTTAATTACAGACCTAAAAAATCTGTGCAATTTGGTCTGGCTTTGAGAAATAAGAATTACAGTGATGATAAAGAACGATTTCGTTGGGGTTTTATTGGATCCAGTGATACTCATAAATCACGAGCTGGTCACGGGTTTAAACAACTACTAAGAAATGGTGGGACTGAGGCCACTGGTGCTACATCTGAAAAATGGAGAAATCTTTTAAACACAGTAACAGCAGAAAAACGAGATAGCAGATTGAGGACCATCGAAGAACTCAATGAATTACAAGGTGCTTCACTCATTGATACTGAAAGACAGATGAGTTTCTTTACCCTCGGTGGTTTAATGGCAGTGCATTCAGAAGGACGTGATCGTGAATCCATTTGGAATGCAATGAAACGAAAAGAAGTTTTTGCTACCACAGGTCATAGAATCTTAGTTTGGTTTGATTTGATTAAAGATGACGTTAGTTTACCAATGGGGTCTGTAACTCAACAAATAATCAATCCAACTTTTAACGTCAAAGCTATGGGCTCTTTTAAACAACTGCCGGGTTGCCCTGATTATGTCCATGAAGCTTTATCAGAAAGACGCTTAAAAAAGCTTGCTGATAATGAATGTTACAACCCATCAGACGAAAGACATAAATTAGTGAAGATTGAGATTATTCGAATAATGCCACAAATCAATTCTAGTGAAGATCCTAGGAATCTTGTTGATGATGTCTGGAAAAGCTTTGAATGCGATCCTAATAAAATTGAATGCAATATAGAATTTACCGATGATGAATTTGAAAATAATTCAAGAGATGCTGTCTATTATGCAAGGGTAATTGAAGAGGATATATTATTGGTCAATGGAGGTAATTTAAGAACAAAATTTGATAACAAAGGAAACGCAGTTTCTACTGATCCTTGCTTTGCTGACTATCGTCTTGATTATACTGAAGAATGTTTAGCGCCTGGAGGGCATAGAGCTTGGTCTTCTCCTATTTTTGTTGACTATGAATAAAAACTTCTTAATATAAAAAAATAAAAAAAAGAACGATAAAGATGGATTCAATAGAAAATATAAATTTTTCCAAACGAGACTTTCTCAAATACACAACCAGTTTACTTTCAGCCACAGTTCTACCTTTTTCCTACCAATCAGCTCTAGCGAAAGAGCATTGGGATGTCATAGTAATTGGTGGAGGCACTGCTGGACTACCTGCAGCTATTTTTGCCGCACAAAGAGGATTGAAAGTACTCATCATAGAGAAAGCTTCAATCTTAGGAGGCACTTTATTCTTATCAACAGGACAGATCGCAGGTGCAGGGACAGTATTCCAAGAAAGAAAAGGAATAAAAGATACGCCTGATCAACATTATGAAGACATCATGAGGATTAATAATGGAACCTCTGATCCGATTCTCACTAGAACACTTGCTGATCATGCTGGCCCCACAATCAATTGGCTGGAAGAAAATGGATACAGTATTTTTGAAAACCATCCTGTGAAAAAAATTGCACATGATCCTTTTAGGATAGCAAGGTATCAGCAAGGTCCTATGGGTGGAATGTCTATTTTAAATGTATTAAAACCTATTGTTGATAATGAAATTAACAAAGGATCCATTACTGTTCTTCTAGAAACTAGTGCTAATGATCTGATCCAATCCAACAGTGGAGACATCACAGGCGTAATAGTTGAAAACAATAAAGGAGATATCTTAGAGTATAAAGGTCAAAATATTATTTTAGCTTCAGGGGGATGTGCTTCAAATCCACTCCTCTATGAAGAATTACATGGCGTTCCACTATATTGCCAAATGGCTTATCCAGAAAGCCAAGGTGCAGGGCTAATACTGGGACAATCGGTAGGTGGTTACCTTAGAGGTGGAGAAAAATACTCACCACTTTATGGTATGGTGCTTTCAGATAATAAAGCGCCTTCTACTCCATTTGCTGTGGCAAAAAATGTTATTGAAAGAAAACCTTGGGAAATCTTAGTCAATTCAAAAGGGAAGCGTTTTGTGCAAGAAGATCATAAGAGCATTGATCACATAGAGCATTTGATAGGCGAACAACCAAGCCATAGACATTGGGCTATTCTGGATCAGAATATGCTCAACCAAATGCCAGATATGTTCTATGATTGGGGTGGCTTTACAAATGAATCAATTATTGAAGAATCTGAAAAACAAAACATGTTTAAAAAAGCTGACAATATTAGAGACTTGGCAATAAAAACAGGACTACACCCAATAAATCTAGAAGAAACGATTGAAAGCTACAATAATAATCTTGTAAATAAAAAAGAGGACGCTTTTGGTCGTGAATATCGACCATTACCAATACAAAATGGACCTTATTACTCCATAAGAATGAGTGGATGGACCTTGTGCTCTTTTGCTGGTTTGAGTATCAATGGAAACTTTGAAGTTATAAAACCGTCAGGAGAACCAATCAAGAATCTCTATGCAATTGGAGAAGTTATTGGTTTTGGTGCTACTTCAGGGAATGCTTATGTTAACGGTATGGGTGTTACTCCAGCTCTTACCTATGGAAGATTACTAGGCCAGAGTATCAGTTCTAGTTAATCACTAATTTTCAGAGAGTATGTTCTCTTGCTCAGCTTTAATGCTGTATAGAATATGAGAGAGAAGAAAAGTGTACTGAGCAGTAACCTGAAATCAAATGGTATAGCTAAAGCATAAGTTTGTGCTAATGTTTTAGTACCAAGACCATTTAAATAAACCCCAAAGTTAACAATTAAATGCCATAAAATAACACTAGAGATAGAACTTTTTAATAATGACCCTAATGAGCCGTCGTTTATTTTTCTAGCTAGGAGACCAATCAGAATCATAGAGCCATAAACAAAAAGCATTGTCTCTCCATAAAAGCCTAGTAATAAATCAGAAAGCAATAATATTGAAACAGGAAGAAATAATTGCAACGTTTTATTTTGTGACATCAAGGGCATGAAAATTGCCATTGCTATAATTGGTGTATAGCTGGGAGGCATTATAAATCTC
>JAQWQE010000044.1 GCA_029244925.1 Gammaproteobacteria bacterium
AAACCCTCTTCTCCATCAGGGGTATTCCACATCCCAGCATTGATGGCAATGTTTCTTGGCATTGTGCTTTCTGTGTAATCATAGTAGAAATCCCAAAGTTCTTTGGCGTATTTCATGTCATAGAGTCTGGCTCCTGCAATGACATTGCCTTTAATACCCAATGGACTGAGTTTAAATTGAAACGAGATTACGATACCAAAGTTGCCACCTCCTCCTCGAATTCCCCAAAACAGGTCTGGATTTTCATCCAAACTTGCTCGACGTAATTGACCATCTGGTGTAACAATATCAACCGCAAGCAAGTTATCAATGGTCAGTCCATGACTTCTCATTAACCAGCCAACTCCGCCTCCTAGAGTCAGTCCTGCTATTCCTGTGTGAGACACAACACCCGCAGGACAAACCAATCCATGAGGTAGTGTTTTTGAGTCTAGATCGTGTAAATGAGCTCCACCTTCTACAGTGGCGATTTTCCTTTCAAGGTCAATGGATACTCTTCTCATCCGTGATAAATCAATGATGATTCCACCATCGCACGTGGATTTACCTGAGATACTGTGGCCACCGCCTCGAACTGCAACCAATAAATTGTGTTCCCTGGCAAAATTAAGTGCATTAACTACATCTAATTTAGAGGAGCATTCAGCTATTAATGCTGGATACTTGTCCCAGACACCATTCCAGACCAGCCTGTTTTTGTTATACCAGTAATCTCCTGCAGTCAAAATATTGCCTTCTAGTGCATCCATCAATTCAAGGATTTCAGACCGTTGCAAGATTATTTCTTCGCCGGCGATAGAAATGGCAGCTGTGTCTTGAATAGAGCTTCTTGCCAAAGGCATATATGCTGAAGCACCAACTATGACAGTATTCTTTATAAATTCTCTTCTTTTCATTTTTAGTTCACCAATAAACCTGTGATTAGTACTTTTTAATTTGAGTCAACTGCTAACTGTACTAGCAAATCTTTTATTGAAACCTCGTAATTAGCAGATGATAAATTGATATTATTTATCCTATCAGTTTGTTTTCTTGGCGTCATCATTTATGCTTTTACTAATCAAATTAGGAAGTCATTCATGATTTCAGATAGTCTGATTACCACTATTTTTATTTTTTAGTAAAGTAGTAGCCATTTTTTTATTTATCAATTGATCACTAAGATTGTAAATTTATTAGATGTTTTATAGAGTGATCAGTAACTAATATTTTTTTAGGTGACTACCCATGACATCAAAGTTCTTTCGAATTATCTTTTCTGTTTCTTTAATTTCATTAAGCTTTTATGCAATGGCTTCCAATGTAAGGAGTGAAGCTTCAGGTGTTGATCAGAATGCAATTTTTGAGCAAGCAATATTAGCCCTTGGAGGCAGAGAAAATCTTGATGCACTTGCATCTTTTTCCATCGAAAGTAAAAGAGTTCGTTATGTAATGGGGCAGGGACCTGAGCCAGGTATTGGATTACATAGATATTCAGCATCGGAAGCAAAAATCTTTCATTCAGTAAAAGACAATAATTTCAGAGGAGATTTTTTACACACTGGTCAATATCTTGGAGCGGGAGGTGTTCGACCTGTAACTGAAATTGTTGTTGATGGCAATCAGGGTTATTTAATTGGTTTCAACGATTTTTTTCTACAAACAGGTGCAGAAAATGAGGCAATGACACCTGAACGTCTCACAGTAACGACCAAAACAGAACGTCTAGTTAACCCACATTTTTTAATCAAAGATCTAATGCAGAAGCGTTTGCACTTCATTCCAAAGACAAGCAGGCCAGATTTAAATGCTTATCAGGTAGGCCCAGACGAAATTTTTCCTATCACATTATCACGCTTCAGAGAAACTGGAAAACGAGTTCTAGTGACTAATGATAGATGGTTAAAAAAATGGAAAGATACTAAATATTTTAAAGACTCAGTGGAAGAACGTATTTTTTTTGAAGTTGATTCAAACTGGTTTTCGGAATGGCAAAATAATGACTTTCCAAGTTCTAAATATCATCAATTAATAGTTGAAGACGATGTTTATCCAATCACCTTGTATGTCAATAAAAGCTCCGGACTTATAGAAAAATTATCAACCATGGAAAAAGATTATGTTTATGGTGACGTTGAAGTAGAGGTTACTTATTCAGATTGGGAAACAATTGAAGGTGTAAGTTTTCCTATGCGAATCAAGATTTCATTAGCAGGAGCCCCTAGTATGGATGTTAGCCGATCAAAGATTAAGGTTAATACTTTGCTGGAAGATAATCTTTTTTTACCACCTGAAGGAGTTGTCTACATTGATAACAAAGAAAGAGCTTCACGTGGCAAGCGCTTAAGTCAAACTGTACAGTCTTATTCATATGCTGCAGCAGCCAAGGCCAGAGAACTGGTTCGCCCAAAAATTGAAGCGAAAAAGCTTGGCCAAGGAGTTTACTTAATGATTCCATCACCCTCAGATGCCACCTATACAATGGTTGTAGAACTTGAAAAAGGTATATTAATTATTGAGCCAGGGATGGATGAGCTTAAGTGTGAAGCGGTTGTTGATTGGATTAAACTTAATTTTCCAAACAAGCCAATAACCTATGCGGTTGTTTCTCATAACCATGCTGATCATGCAGTTGGATTTAGAACATATGCTGCTGCAGGTGCAACTATAGTTGTGCATGAAGATGCTGAAGTTTGGGCAAAGAAAGTACTTAATCGTAATAAATCAATAATTCTTCCTGATGCGTTAGATAGAAATCCAGTAGCAACAAACGTTTTAACGGTTGCTGATAATCAGCCATTGAGGCTTGAAGGAAATGAAAACTCGGTGACTATTTATCCCGTATACAATCGTCACAGTAAAGACATGTTGATCTTAGAAGTAGAAAATCAAGGTATCCTTTATTTAGGGGATTTATACATTGGGGCTTTAGCTCGAATGTTAAAAGCTGGAAAAAGAAGATCAGACAGCGGAAAGCCTACATATTCGATTGAAGAATTGTATCGGGCTATTCAATTCTATGGGATTGAACCCAAAACCATGATTGGTTCGCATGATAGCGAACCGGTTTCATACGATGATTTCATATATTATCTAAAGGGGGAATAGAGGATATAGAGAGGCACTATTAAAAGCATTTTTAACATCTATTGTTAATCACTTTTGAATAGAGTTATAACTTTATCAAGCTCTAACACTCATTCCCATTCAGAAAAATTCATAAATCTGTTATAACTAGGAAATGAATAAACTCCGCCTCATATCAGCTTTACTGTTTTTGTTTTCTTCTAACTCATTTGCACAGTGGTCAGAAGCACCCTCAGACGAAATTGTGATCCGTGGTGGTTGGTTGTTTGATGGCATAAGTAACAATCGCAGACAAAATAAGGGAATTGTGATACGCGATGGTAAAATTGTTGAAATTGACAAAAATTTACAAGGGATACTTCTTTCTTCAGCTAACGTAATAGACTTGACAGATGCCGAAACAATTTTACCTGGCATGATTGATCTACATGCACACTATAATTTTGATCTTATTGATGAAGGTCGCGTGGAAGAGGTTGTCAATAATGGCATTATATTCTTAGCAAACGGAGTTACTTCTACTTGGTCGGCTGGTGAGTACTATTCTGAGCGAGTACTTAGGCAGCGAGACCTGATAGATAACTCTAAAGCAATTGGTCCAAGACTTTTTTCATCGGGTCCTTATTTTGGTGGTTTCAGATGTGAATATAGTGTTAAAACAGCTGAGGACGATTGTTCTGCCTGGCCAAATGATATTACAGAAGAAGAAATACGGGCTGAAGTTGATAAATGGGCAGAACGAGGGATTGTTAGCATCAAAATTAAACAAGCAACACCCAGTGAAACAAAAATTATTATAGAGCAAGCACATAAACATGGGATGACAACAACAGGACACCTGGCTAATTATGAATGGCAGTATGATGTTCACCCAAGAGATGCAATCATGATGGGGTTAGATCGACTTGAGCATCAGATTACATTGGGCAGTGGCGGCGCAGAAAGTGCTGATATGGAGGAAGTCATTGATCTGATTCTGCAACACCAAGTTTATTATGGTGCTAACCTACAGATGTATGGCGGAGTTAATCTTAGAGAAGAGCTTGGCGCTGACATGGTTTGGACCAATGAGGCAAAATACTTCACTCCTTACGCACAAAAATTACTTGAACAAAGAGGCGATCCTCTACCGGAATCTGATGTTGTTGAATATGCACAACGTGTACTTGAATTAAATAGGCTCTATCAGTCTGGCGGTGAGAATCTACTTATTGTAGGCACCGATGAGCCTGTTTATACAACTTTACTACCAGGGTTTGCATTTCATCGTGAACTTTTAGCACTGGTACACGCAGGAATACCGATAGTTACAGTTCTAAAAGCAGCAACCATCAACGGTGCAAACGCGCTTGGTGTTGCAGATAAGCTTGGCTCTATAGAATCTGGGAAATTGGCTGACCTCTTTGTCATCAAGGGCAATCCATTTGAAGATATTAAAGTTACACGGAATATTAAATTAGTAATTAAAGGAGGTGTCGTATATAAACCAGAAATACTATTTAAGTCAGCTGAAGGTTTAATCGGACCCCAGGGATCTGATGATCATGACGATTGGAGGCTTCATATCGAACCGCTTAGACCAGTCAATTAACCTTTATTGAAATATTATTTATAAATATGAAAAGGTTTATTCAATTACCAATATATATATTTTTTTTTATTATGATGTTCGATAACACCCATGCATCAAGTGATGAAGAGGTCTGGAATTTATCAACTCCAGAATCAAAAGGCATAAATTCCATTGTACTAAAAGAGCTTCATAACGAATTTAAAAATTCTGAACATGGCTATATCGATAGTTTTTTAGTTATCAAGGACGATGATATTGTTTTTGAAAAATATTATCAGGTTGACTATTTTGAGATCACTAAAGACATTAAGTATGAGCAAGCCAAAATCATGCAAAAAAACTATGGGACTTTAGCTACACCTCAATATAATTATTTTGACCCCGATTGGCATCCTTTTTATAAAGATACAAATCTCCACACCATTCAATCGGTCAGTAAAAGTGTTACTTCAGCTCTGATTGGTATTGCCATTGAACGTGGAGCGATAGATAGTCTAGAGACTAAAATTATTGATTTTTTCCCTCAGCATAAACATTTATTCAGCGATGAAATGAAACGATCCATTACTATTAGAGATCTATTGACGATGACAGCAGGCATTAAGTGGGATGAATTTAGTTATGCCTATACGGATCCATTAAATGATGCAGCAACCATGGAGAATAGCCATGACTGGGTTGAGTATATCTTGTCATTACCCATGGAGCATAAGCCAGGAAGTAAATTTGTATATAACAGCGGTATAACCATTCTCTTATCGAATATCCTGCAAAAAGCCACCAAGATGCAAGTTGAGAAATATGCAGAAAAATATCTTTTTAGGCCACTAGGTATCCTGAATTATTACTGGAAAAAAACACCTACAGGTTTGACTGATACTGAAGGAGGGTTGTATTTATCTTCAAGGGACTTTGCCAAAATTGGTCTTTTGTATCTCAATAATGGGGTGTGGAATGATCAACAAATTCTAAGAGAAGAATGGGTAAAATTAACTATGTCTCCTGATATTTTAATTGAAGGCAGTAGTCGAAAGTACGGCTTCCAATGGTGGTTTGTACCATTTCTATCAGATCACTCTAATTCTTATAATGACGGTGAAGAAAAATGGATCTTTAGTGGCAGTGGTTATGGTGGCCAGTACCTTCTTATCATTCCTGAACATGATCTTGTAGTGGTATTTAATGGATGGAATGTATTTGATTTCCCACGACCAACAATTGAGTATTTATCCGAGAGGGTTTTGAAATCTATTTACTCAAGGTAAACCAAATGGTAAGACTTGAACATGCTAATATTTCTTTTATGAATATATGAGGAGATTACCCTTTGGTATAATTAGGTGATGAATAAAACTAAAAAAACAAAAAAGACTCAAACAGAAAAAGCCTATAAAAATTTAGATTTTTTGAATAGTAAAGATGCTCGTATTGTAAGAATATTATCTGAATATCTTTATCCAAAAGCACAATTTAAAGAAGAAAATATACAGAATACTATTGTCATTTTTGGTTCAGCAAGAGCACCTTCACCCGAGGATTTAGGCAATGAAGAAGGAAGTAATAAAAACCTTAAATTGGCTGAGTACTATGATGCTACGAGAACACTCTCCAAAAAATTGACAAATGGTCTAAGAGTTTAAATGAGGAATATCAAAAATATGTCATTTGTTCAGGTGGAGGTCCGGGCATCATGATTGCGGCTAACCGAGGAGCAAGTGAGGCTGATGGTAAAAACAGTGCCCTTAGAATTTCCTTACCCTTTGAAAATATCCCTAATCCATATGTTAGTCCAGAGTTAGATTTTGAATTTCATTATTTTTTTACTAGAAAGTTTTGGTTTTCTTATCTTGCAAAAGCTCTCGTAATTATGCCTGGTGGTTTTGGAACTTTAGATGAATTCTTTGAAATTCTTACACTTATTCAAACTGGAAAAATTAAGAAAAAAATGCCTATAGTTCTTTTTGGGGAAGAATACTGGAACAAATTAATTAATTTTGAAACTTTAGTTGAATTTGGAACGATTAACAGAGAGGACTTAGATCTTTTTTTTCTTACCAGTAATGTAGATGAAGCATATAAATACATTGTTTCAAACTTAAGTTCTAAATAATGGAAAGCATCCGATTAGAGAGAAAAAGTCTTTATTCGTTTTATACTCGGATGATCCTTGCTTCACTTTGCCTGCTGGTTGCCCGAACTGAGTCTTCCCCTTTGTCAGAAAAAACTTATGAGAGTGCGGTTGAGCTTTTGACGGCATTTTCAGGAGAGAATGCTGAACAGTATAAGCCATTTTTCCAATTCTCGGATGAGACTAGAATTGTCGGTGTTGAGATTCATGCCGTTGGAACTGATGACACGGATGCCAGATATTATGGTGGGTCTGAAGTTTGGAAACAAATCAACAACATTTTAAGGATCACGACTGCAGATGGATTTGAGGGTATATCAGGTATTGTTTCTGAACATAACGGAGAATTCAGCGAAGAACACCTATTGGAATTGCAAAGTGTCGCTAACAATCTTCTTGACCTCAAATCACTCGACCCGGTTGAGGTTGGGATGATGTTTGACAGAACGAGACCAGAAATGAGTGATGCTTCTCGTTCAAGCATCGATATAGCACTTTGGGACTTAGCGTCTCGCAGAGCAAATCGTCCTCTCTATGAATTACTGGGGGCAAAGCGTAATTCAATTGAACCTTATGCGAGCCTACCTTTCTATGATTCGCTCCCCGAGTACATTGAAGCAGTCAAAGAATATGCGAAACTAGGATACATGACTTTTAAGTTTCATGTCTGGGGGCAGGTTGAAGAGGATTCCAAACTCGTGAAGTTGATCCAACAGACGTTTGCAGACTCTCCATATCGCTTTATGATTGATCTCGAAGAAGCTTACAACTTTGAGGATGCACTAAGGCTGGGAGAGGAAATGGATGAGCGTCTTTTCGTTTGGCTCGAGGGACCTATTGATGACCAGCTTCTGGTCCAATACAAGGAACTCAAAAACAAACTTGCGTTACCAATTATTCCTGCCGGATACAACATCTATTCTGCTGAGTTTATAAGAGAGGGGATTAAAACTGAGTCTTGGGATGCAGGTAGATTTGATGCCACAACAATCGGTGGAATTTCGAAGGCTCTTGAGCTTTTGATGATTGCCAATGATGCTGGCCTTTCAATCGAAATCCAAAGCTGGGGTCACTCATTGGCACAGGCAACCAACCTTCACCTGATGCTGGCCAATCAGCGAACTAGGTATTTCGAAGCTTCAATGCCAAAGGAGGCCTATGAGTTCGGGATGATGAATGGTAACTTACTTGATAAAGGGCTGGTGGTTGCTCCAGATGGTCCTGGTTTAGGTATCGAGGTGGATTGGGATACTCTCTCCATGGCAGATTTTTATGTCAAAACCGCATCCCCTAAAAATTAAGAATGATGCCAATAAAAAGAATAAAAAAATTTAAAAAAAACCCATTTGAACTTGGATATATTAGATAGAAATATTAGGAGTCAGTAGGTTGAGTAAAATTGCAAGAAGAGACTTTATTAATGGAACTTTAATGGCGGCTGGAGCCTCCATGCTTCCTTTTAAAAGCACTAGTCAAGAGGTAATGGCTGCACTCAAACCATCATATTACCCCCCAGCGCTTACTGGACTTCGTGGCAGTCATCCCGGATCAAAAGAAAACGCACACAGCCAAGCATGGGCTAAACAAAAAAACTGGGGTTCAACCACTAATTTGAAAGAAGACTATGATCTGGTTGTAGTAGGTGGTGGCCTCAGTGGACTTTCGGCTGCCTATTTCTATCAGCAAGAACATGGAAGAGATAAGAAGGTACTCATACTTGACAACCATGATGATTTTGGAGGCCATGCTAAACGCAATGAACACAAGATAGATGGAGACACTAGATTGGGCGAGGGTGGTTCAGAATCGTTTGAATATCCACATGAATTTAGTGAAACCGTTCTCAATCTTCTAAAAGATCTGGGTGTTGATCTTGATCGATTTAAGACAGCATATGATGCTGACTTCTTCACAAGACATAACCTAGGTGCAGTGACGTATTTCAACAAGCGAATATTTGGTGAAAACAAAGTGGTGAAGCATCCTTTTTGTGATTACCCAGGTTTTGTGGAAGGACTCTTACGTCCAACACTATCGTATGAAAAAGCTGCAAAACAATCTCCATTGAGTGAGAAAGGCAAACAACAGTTGCTGCGTGTATTAAAGAGTGATCCAAAGACACTGAAAGCACCAAAGGAGGAATGGCAGCAATACATGCGTACTCACTCCTACTTTGATTACCTAAAAAATACATTAGGAGTCAATGACCCAGGTGTGCTGAGAATGGCAAGGCATTCTGTCGTTGACTATGGGGGTGCACCAGATGTGATGACCATGGAAGAAGCATTGGAAAGTGGAGCATTGGGCCTAAATTATTTTTCATGGAGAGATGCGCTTAATGAAGTAGGATCAGATGGTGGGTATATCAAGAATACAAATACCTACTCGGTAAAAGAGCCCTTCATACATCACTTCCCTGATGGCAATGCCACTATTGCACGTATGTTAGTGAAAAAAATGATTCCTGATGTGGGATCAGGGGAAAACGTCGAAGAGATTGTGTTATCCAATTTTAACTATGCTGAGTTAGATAAACCCAGTAACAGTGTTCGTGTTCGACTAAACAGCACTGTTGTGAACGTTCACCATGGCGGTGACCCATATAGTTCAAGCGATGTTTTCGTCAACTATATCTATGACAATAAGTCTTATCAGGTGAAGGCCAAGGGTGTCGTGATGGCTTGTTACAATATGATGATTCCTCACATCGTTTCAGACCTTCCCACAAAGCAAGATGCAGCATTGAGACGATTGTCGAAAATTCCGTTGCAATTTACCACCGTGGGTTTAAAGAACTGGAGGGCATTAAAAGAGATGGGAATTGGTATGGCTATGTCACCTGGAAATATGCATCAAGCCGTGGGGATGGATTTCCCCATTAGTATTGGAGGCTATGAGTACACTAAGACTCCAGATGATCCTTGTATCCTACACATGAGATGCTGTCTGCTTGGAGAAACTGTGGGTGCACCAAGGATTGAACAGTTACGTGAAGCAAGATACAGGATGTTAGGGTTGCAATTTAGAGATTACGAAGTAGAGATTAGAGAGCATTTAGGAGGCATGCTCCCGAAGGATGTATTTAATTTCGATAGAGATGTTGAAAGTATTTCTGTTAATCGTTGGGCTCATGGTTATTCCTATGGCAACCCGGGAGCCATTGGACGTCAACCCTTCGGTAGAATCACCATCGCCAATAGCGATTCCGTCAATAGTTCCCTCTTGAATAGAGCAATTGAGCAGGCATGGAGAGCCATAAAGGAATTGGGAAAATAACAAATAATGGATCAACAAGACGAATATTACGGCAATATGATCACTATGTTGGAGCTGATTTGGGGAGAAGGTTACATGGCTCCTGGGGGTGCGGGTAATGTCAAAAAGATGTTGAATGGCATTGAAACAGAAGGAAAACGAATTCTTGATATTGGATGTGGTTTAGGAGGTCCAGCTTTTGAGATGACCAATGCATTTGGTGCAGATGTTGTCGGCATCGATCTTGAGGCCCCACTTATCAAGAGAGCTAAAGATTCAGCAACTAAGATGGGGTTGCAGGATAGATGTAAGTTTCGAACTGTCAAAGCAGGGGCTCTTGATTTTCCAAATCAGTCATTTGATATTGTTGTTTCATCAGGTGCAATCACACAAGTAAAGGATAAGGCTAATATCTTCAGTGAATGTTATAGAGTGCTTAAACCTGGAGGTTACCTCACATGTTATGACTGGACCAAATCAGAAGAACCATTGTCTGAAGATATGATTTACTGGTTCAAAATGGAAGGTCTTACCTACGCACTAGAAACATTGGAAGAATATAAAACTCATTTAAAGAAGATTGGTTATATTAAAATCATCATAAACAATGCATCTGACTGGTATCGTAATGAGGTTCTTAAAGAATATGAACTTATCAAAGGAAGACTCTATCCACTTATGGTTGAACTTTTAGGTCAGAAAGATGCTGATCATTTTGTTGAGAATTGGAGAGCAATGGTTGTGGTCTGTGAGAAGGGAGAGATGCATCAGGGATACTGTCGAGGCCAAAGACCATTAAAGGATCATTCATAAAGTTATGAACAAAAAATGACGACAATGGAGATCTTTAATTTTAAATAGCACTGTTAAGTTTATTGCCACAATTCACATTTGCAATAATGGAAGATTAAAAGGAAAATACATAAAATCCACCTTAATAAATTAATATGAAAGATTCTTATGCATTAATAACTGGCGCTTCGTCGGGTATAGGCCTAGAAATAGCAAATTCTTTAGCTAAAAGAGGTTTTAATTTAATTCTTACTGCAAGAAATGAAATAAAATTAAAAGAACTTTCAAAGGTGATTTCAGATAAACATAAAATAAAAGTGGATTTTATTTGCTCTGACTTGAGCAAAGTAGAATCCCCTCAAATTATTTATAATTTCTGTACATCTAATAATTATCAAATTGATTGTCTTGTCAATAATGCAGGTTATGGAATACCTACTGCTTTTCATGAAACTTCAATGGAAGACGAAGAGGATTTTATTAGAGTCTTGGGTATAGCTGTAATCGCTCTATCGAAAGTATTTTTACCTAATATGATATCAAATGGTTATGGAAGAATAATGATTGTGTCGTCTGTTGCAGCGTTTGCACCACCTTCAACAATTCAAGCTTTGTATGGACCCATAAAAACCTTTATGAATAGATTCAGTGATGCTTTAAATACAAATTACAATCACAAAGGAATTACTTCTACAGCTGTCTGTCCAGGGTTTACTGTAACTAATTTTCATCAATCAAGTGGCGTTCAGAATGAAATGGATAAAGTACCTGGCTTTATGAAATTTAGTGCAAAACGAATAGCTGAGGAGGCAGTTATAGCAACACTTAATGGAAAAAATTTATGTGTACCAACTAAAACGTATAGATTCCTAGTCTTTCTATTAAAAATATTACCATCTTCAGCATTAGCACTCATAGAGTCCAATGTTGCTCCAGGCAGATACGATAAAAAATAAACAATAAGTTAAAAAGAAAATAGGAGAAATTATGCCGACAATAACACTACTTGGATGGCTACATACAATTCTAGGAGTTTTCGCAATACTCATAGGATTCTATACATTAGCAAAAAACAAAGTTATACAAATCCAGTATAAATCTGGAAAAATATATTTATTCACAACATTGATAACAGCTTTGACTGCTTTGGGTATTTACCATCAAGGTGGATTTAATATGGCACATATTTTAGCTATTTTGACTTTACTTGCCATTCTCGTTGGAGTAAGTGCTGAGAAATATAAACTGTTTGGAAATTTATCTCCTTATATACAAGTTGTATGTTTTTCTGGAACGCTTTTATTTCACATGATACCAGCTATAACAGATGGCTTACGCCGCTTGCCTATTGACGCACCTATCGTTAATGACATTCAAGACCCCTTACTTTTGAAATTTTACATATGTTTCTTAGCAACATACTCTTTAGGTGTAATCATGCAAATATCTTATTTAAGAAAGTAAGGCATTCATGGTAAAGGTAAAGTTTTTGCTTCTTTTTCTATGCTTTTCACATTATTTAGAGGCAGCTGAAGAAACACTATTAGGATTCTGGTTTGCTCGAGATTCAATCATTGAAATAAAGTATTGTGGTGATTTTATCTGTGGAGAAATAGTTCATATTATTGTTGAAGACGGTGAGGACCCTAAAAAAATTCTTGATGAGAATAATCCTGATGATGACTTGAAATCTAGAGCGTTGATTGGAATTAATATTATAACTGGTTTTAAAAAAGAACTTGTTTTAAAGAGTGAACTAAAAGGAGGTAAAATTTATGATCCTAGATTTGGTAAAACCTACAAGGCTAAATTGAAACTTCTGGATAATGGCAATATCAAAGTTGAAGGTTGTATTTTATTTATTTGTGATGGAGAAGAATGGCAACCATTGCTAGTGACCACTAATGAGGATGGAACACGAGATGCAATCTTTAAAAATGATCCAAATGAGGTTCAATAAAATACCAACTAATTATGTTAAATTAATAATCATGGATCCATTGATCCCACCAATAAATAAACAATAAGGAAAAACATGCAACAACTGAAGCTATTAACATTACTGACATTCTTTTTGAATAGTTTTTTCGGATTATCAGTAAATGCAGAAATGCCTGGTATGTCAGGGGAAATCAGAAGAGATTATTCTGATACACAGTTTGGAAGGGTTCATCATTGGACTATTGGAGATGGCCCAGCTCTGCTCCTAGTTCATCAATCAGGACAAACATCTGCAGAATATTTATCGCTTGCACCTTTTTTAGCCGATACTTTTAAAGTGATTGGAATTGACTTACCAAATCATGGCCAATCTGATACTTCTAAGTATGAACTGAATGTAGATGAGTATGCCGATTCCGTAATTGATGTTTTGAATGTGATTGGTGTAGAAAAAGTTCATATCCTAGGACAGCATGGGGGCGCAGTAGTTGCCATCAACTTAGGTTTAAGGTATCCAGAGAGAACAGGAAAGTTGATTCTCTCAGGTGCTGGTAGAGAAGAAAATCTCACAGAAGAACAAATACAAGAGCTTATTGATCAACCAATGACTCGAGACTTGCCAGTAGATACGGATGGAGAATTTTTAAAAAAAACCTGGTCTGTATATAGGAGAATGAGTGCAACTAAGACCACACCAGAGATGACATTTCAACCTTTTCTCACTAGTTTAATAAATCGTCAAAGAAAATTTGACTTACACTATGCCATTTACCGTTACCAACCTAACCTTGATGATTTGTACAAAGAAACACTATTACTTGAGGCGGAAGAAGATGAATATGCAGGGGATGTGGCAGGATTACAAAGAAGAATAAAAGGAAGCACAATAAAAAAAGTACCTAATTCTGGGAGCTGGCAGTTTTATGAGGAACCAGAATTAAATGCAAAAATCATTACCGAATTTCTAAATTAATGAAAAAAACGAAAGAAGTAACTGGCTCTATTTTCTCCATTCATGTTGGTAATAACGAAGACATGAGTAAACAGTCTACTCAAAGTATTTTTGTTGAATTGGATGGGTTTCCAAATGACAAACATCAAGGGTACAGCAGAACTGCTTTCGAAGGAGAATCAGTTCCTGAAGGAACAGCTCGAAGAAATGATAGGCAGTGGTCAGCAGTTTCAATTGAAGAACTCAGAATAATTGAGAAGTTAATGCAACTCTCAACTCCGTTATTGCCTAGTGTTTTAGGCGCTAACTTATGTTTTCAAGGAATTCCAGATTTCTCTCAATTGTCAAAAGGGACACAAATATTCTTCCCATCAGGTGCGGTGCTTATGGTGGAGGAGTATAATCCTCCATGTCAGTATATGTCAGAACAAATAGCAAAAATATACAGTAAGACCAATGGAGGAGTGGTAAAAAATACTGATTTTTCTAAAGCCGCAAGAAAGCTCAGAGGACTTGTGGGAGTGATCGATGTCGAAGGTGAAATTCATTGTGAAGACAAGGCCACTGTAAAAATTTTTAACCCTAGTTCCATAAGTAACTTCCTTATTAGAAAATAAACTTTATTTTTTGAAATGATTTATTTATATATTGTAATTTTAGTAGCCACATCTCTTGTTGTATTTAATCCAGCTATCAGTCTTATTTTAGGGATTCTTTTTGCCGTTCTGAACAAGAAAAATGAAATCATAATACCTAAAGATTTGGGTTCAAAGCTTCTTAAAACTGGCATTATTCTTTTGGGTGGTACCATCAGTTATTCTTCTTTTGCTAGCATTAGTATTGATTATTTTCCTTTGGTATCGATTTATGTTTTCGCGGTCATTACGATTGGCATTCTATTGGGTAGCTTTATGAAGATAGAGAAGAAGCATTTACTTTTACTGGCATCAGGGACAGCAATATGTGGAGGCACTGCAATGGCAGCATTGGCACCGATTATTCAATCAAAAAAGGAAGATCTAGCGTCCTCCATAACAATTATATTCTTGCTTAATTTAGTCGCAATTATTCTTTTTCCAATTGTTGGAAGTGCTTTAGGTTTGACACAAGAACAATTTGGTATTTTTGCAGCTCTTACAATTCATGACACAGCGTCCGTAATTGGAACTGCATCAATATTTGGCCAACCAGCAATGGAAGTTGCCACTATTTTGAAACTTGGTAGAACACTATGGATTGTTCCATTGCTAATTTTTTCATCTTGGTATTTTAATAAAAAAGATGGCCATTCGAATTTTCCATATTTTATATTATTGTTTGTTTTGTTCATTCTAATTAACTCTTTAGTTGGTTTTTCTGATACTACTGTTTATTATTTAAAAAACACCAGTAAGGCTTTTCTTTTACTGGGCTTATTTTTTATTGGCACAGAAATTAGTTTTACAAAAATAAAACAAATTAAATATAAACCAATCAGTTTCGCTGTAATCCTATGGCTCATTGTGATTGGAATGACATCTCTTTTATATTTTCTATTATGAAAACTAGAGTTGCTATCATTGGTGCGGGCATTAATGGGCTGATAGCAGCTAATTATCTTAGTCGATCAGGGTTTGACGTTCATTTAATTGAAAAGAAAAGCAGAGTGGGCGGTGCTTGTGTTTCTGACACTGCACTAATCAATGGATCACATTATGAATATGCCTTAGGTGCTTCTGTCCTAGGTTTGATGCAAAAGTTTGTTTTTGAGCAAACTGGCCTTTCAAATCGTATTAAAACCTATGTCCCAATGAAACCTAAATTAGTTTTTTTTCCAGGCGATAAAAAACCAACTAAAATCTTTAGAAATCCAGAAGAACTAGACTATGAACTTTCTCAGAAATGGGGCGAAAAAGGAAATATTAGTGCATTCCGATACGATGAATCCAAGATAATTGAATTCCTCCAAGAGGGCTATTATAAAGCTGAAATACCAACGATTGAAGATGCCATACAGAGTTTAGGAAATGAGCTTACAGAATTATGGATTAAAGGTGATGCCCAAACATTATTGGATCATTACTTTACGAGTGAGAGGACTAAAACCTATATGGCAATGACTGTTTCAGAGAGTGGTCCTGTTTCATTACACGATCCATACTCAGCATTTACATTACCTTTAATGGATTCTGGGTCTATTTTTGAAGGCTATTATGGTTTTGTTAAGGGAGGTATTTGGAAGGTAACGGAAGAACTAGACAATATCAATAAAGAATTGGGGTCTAAAACTATTTTATCAGCTGAGATACTATCGGTGGATACGAATAATAATCGATTGTCCTATAAGCAAGATAATGCAGATTACGATATTGATTTTGATTACTTATTGTTTGGAACAGATCCATTGTCTGCTGCCAAAATGATGTTAGATTCTGATTTAATAAAAAAAATTGAAGGACAAAACTTGATAGGAAGCAGTGGAAAGATGAACATGATATTCACAAAACCTATAAAGTGGAAATCTGGCCCTGATAGTTCATTTCGTTTTCTATTTTCAGTCGACAACACAAAAGAATTTGAAGAAGCGACTTTAAAAGTTTTGGACAGTGATACAGATTATGCTCCTGGATTTATGCAAATTTATTGTGAAGGCGCTGCAATGAGACATATGCAAAACAATGCACAATATGATCGATTGGCTGTTTTTCTTAAAAATATCTCATTAAAGAATCAAGGCGATGAAATTCCTAAAATTGAAAATGAAATCAAGACTAAAGTTTTAGAATATATTGAAAATCCTGAAGATTGTATTTGGACTAAACTGCTAACACCCAGAGATTTAAAAAATATATTTTATTTCCCTCAAGGCAATATTGATCATACAGTGCTAGCCGGAGGTCAATCATATTTTGATAGAACTTATTCTGCTGATCCAACAACTAACTTCTATCAATTGGGTGATTATGAGAATATATATATCTGCGGGGCAAGTACCTACCCATGTGGCTCTATTGCAGGCACTCCTGGTTATATGTGCAGCCAACAATTAATCCAAAAAACCCAACATGACCTAAAACTATAAATATTTTTTAAAAAACATACGTTTTAAAAATGTATTTATTTTCAGGGATTTATTACACTAAATGACTTTAGAATCCTTATAGCAAGAAAATAGGGCTAAAAATATTTTTATATAATTAATAAGTAGCAATAATTAACAACTAGATATGAAAAATCAGATACACAATATTAATGTCATAGCTAAAGAAAAGTTACCTTCCCCAAAAGATCTGAAGGACACACTTCCTTTGACAAAGAAAGCTAGTCGGACAGTTCTAAAAACAAGAAAAGACTTAATCTCAATACTGGATGGCAAGGACGATCGACTTGCTGTGGTAGTAGGGCCTTGTTCTATCCATGATATTGATTTGGCGAAAGATTACGCTGACAAACTTAAAGAGCTTGCCAAGGAAGTATCAGATAGCTTTCTTATTCTGATGCGTGTTTATTTTGAAAAGCCAAGAACCACTACAGGGTGGAAAGGATTAATTAACGACCCCGATATTGATGATAGTTTCAAGATTGATAAAGGCATTCATATTGCAAGGTCTTTGTGTCTACATCTGAATGAACTAGGCCTAGGAGTAGCCACTGAAGCACTGGATCCTATTATGCCGCAGTATTTAGGCGATCTAACCAGTTGGACTGCTATTGGAGCTAGGACAGCTGAATCGCAAACCCATAGAGAGATGGCAAGTGGTCTTTCTACTCCTGTTGGATTTAAGAACGGAACAGATGGGTCTTTGTCTGTTGCAATCAATGCCATTAAATCATCCAGAGAGTCACATCATTTTCTAGGTTTAAACGATGGTGGAAGAGTAACTGTCTATGAAACAAGAGGCAATCAATATACACATGTTGTTTTGAGGGGTGGCACTAAACCAAACTACGACACCAAGAGTGTGAAATCATGTGAATCACAACTTGAAAAGGAAGATTTACCAAAAAGAATTATGATTGATTGCAGTCATGGAAATACAAATAAGGATTACACACTTCAGCCAAAAGTAGCTGATAATTGCATCAACCAAGTTTTAAAATCCAATCAGTCAATTATTGGTTTCATGTTAGAAAGTAATATTGAAGAAGGAAATCAGAAAATAACTCCAGATTTAAAAGATCTAAAGTATGGAGTATCTCTAACCGATGCATGCATCAATTGGGAATCCACAGAAAAACTTCTGCTTCGTCTTGCAGAAAAACTGAGGAAAAGGTGATATCTTAGGTTTTAGATACCATGAAAAAGAAATTTAATAGTTTTAAAGAGTTCTACCCTTATTACATTGGAGAGCACGAAAATAAATACAATAAGCTAGTGCATTTTATAGGCACAACGCTCTTCCTTATTTTTTTTATTAATCTTATTTTTACTGGAGAAATCAAGTATCTTGCTTACGCATTTCTCTCCGGTTATGGTTGGGCTTGGTTCGGTCATTTCTTTATTGAAAAGAATAAGCCAGCTACTTTTTATTTTCCCTTATATAGTTTTATGGGAGATTGGGTGATGTTTACTGAAATCCTTAAAGGCAAACATAAAATATTTTAATCATTAATTATTTTCAATCATGAGTATAGATTTATTTGATACAGCTTCATTGTTATCTGAAGAAGAACTAATGGTGAAAGAAAACGTTTCTCGCTTTGTGAGAGAAAATGTTAAACCTATAATTCAGGAACATTTCGAACAACATCGATTTCCATCTGATTTAATTCAACCTATAGCAGAACTAGGGTTACTTGGAAGTTCAATTGAAGGTTATGAATGTGCTGGAATGAATGCAACATCTTATGGGCTAATTTGTCAGGAGTTGGAAAGAGGAGATAGTGGAATTAGGAGTTTTGTTTCTGTTCAAAGCAGTTTAGTTATGTACCCAATTTATACCTACGGTAGTCATGAACAAAAAGAAAAATGGCTTCCAAGATTAGCCAAAGCAGAATCCATAGGTTGTTTTGGATTGACCGAGTCTCATGGCGGGTCGGATCCCTCTAATATGAAAACTCATGCTAAAAAAGATGGTGATGATTGGATTATCAATGGCTCAAAAATGTGGATTACCAATGGCTCTATTGCTGATGTTGCTTTGATATGGGCTATGACTGATGAAGGGATCAGAGGCTTTATTGTGGAGACATCCAGCAAAGGTTTTGTTGCTAATAAAATAGAGAATAAATTCTCTCTTAGGGCATCCATAACATCGGAACTCTTTTTAGACAATGTTCGAGTGTCTAATGATAGTGTATTGCCAAATGTTATTGGTTTGAAGGGACCTTTGAGTTGTTTGACTCAAGCACGATATGGAATTTCTTGGGGAGTGATAGGGGCAGCAGAAGATTGTTTAGAACAATTATTGGAATACACGGACAGCAGAATCCTTTTCGATCGTGCACTTTCAGAAAATCAAAGTATTCAGATCCGATTGGCTGATATGCAAAGAAAAATTGTTATGGCTAGCTTGCTCTCTATTAGATTAGGTCAACTCAAGGACAAGAATCAAATGAATCCAACTCAAGTTTCTTTAGCCAAATGGAATAATGTTAGGATGGCACTTGATATTGCTAGAGATTGTAGAGATATGCTCGGAGGTTCAGGCATCAGTGCTGAATATGTTCCAATCAGACACATGTTAAATCTAGAAAGCGTTATTACCTATGAAGGAACAGAGACTATTCATCAGTTAACTGTAGGTAGAAATCTAACAGGAAAGAGCGCCTTTTAATTTTTACCCAGTTGGAAGTAAAGTTCTATAATGTCGTTATTGATTGCAGTCGCATCAATTTCATCTGTATTGCAAAAAACAACAATTGAAAAGCCAATTTCTTCAAAACGAGTGTAGTGAGCTAGCCATCCTACCCATGATCCTGAGTGAGACCACTTTTTCAACCCATTAAAGTATGAAAGATTTTGGGCAAATGCATAGGTGTACTGGTCTTCTTTTTCATTTTCTAGATTTTGATTCTCACTATTTACTTTAGTTTCCAGATAAGACTGCTCCATGGTCTTGATTAACGATGATTTCTTCATACCTAATTTATTGGAATAAAAGTTCTGATCCCACTTGATAAAGTCATTAAGTGATGTGTAAAGTCCTCCATCGCCAATCCAACTTAAATTAGTCACATTGATCTTATATTCATCTTTGTAACCTTTTCTCGGTGAATAAGCATCGGCTCGATTTTTAATAATTAGATTAACATCATCATTAAAAATCGAATCATTCATCTGAAGAGGGTTGAATATTTCTTTTTGAGCCAGTTCCCTTAAAGTCATTCCACTTATATTCTGAGCAACTAGACTCAGAAGAACATAACCTGTATTGCTATACCAAAACTTTTTTTCTGGGTCCCTAATGAGTGGCAAATCTTTAATGATTTGATGGAATTCATCATTACTAAAGTAATCTTCATTGCCCCATCTAAATTCCTCATCAATTGCATTCTTAAATGTATCAGGGTAATCATTGTCTTCATAGTCACCAAGACCACTGAAATGATGAATCATATGGTTGATAGTAACTTTTTTCTTATAATTATAAAGATCTGGAATGTATTGTTTCATCTCGTCATCAAAAGACAGTTTTCCTCGTTCTTCAAGTAACGCTATCAACATAGCTGTAAATTGTTTGCTGACTGATCCTATACGAAAAATGGTATCTGAAGTGATAGCAATATCGTGTTCAAGATTGGCCATTCCATAGCCTTTATTATGAATGTATTCTCCATCCTTAATAACACCAACAGCACAACCAGGTTTATTCTCTCTAGAGTCAAATAAGCCATCAATGGAATTAGAAAATTCTTCATGTGATATGTCTGCCGAGAGATTGAAGCTAATGATTAAAGACCCTAAAAGGGCTAATGATCTTTCTAATAGATCTGTCATTATTTTCATTTAAATAGTTACCAAAGAGTGCTAAATCCGTTATTATCATTGCACAATTTAATCAAGGTTAATATATATTATGTTTTCAATAAAAAGAACTTTTCTCATTCTTTCTCTTATCAGCTTTAGTTTTGCATCACTTGCCAGTGAAGATATACCAGAGATAACTTATGAAAAATTCACACTTCCAAACGGATTAAGAGTGATTGTTCATGAGGACCATAAAATTCCAGTAGTTGCTGTTAATGTTTGGTATCACGTTGGTTCAAAAGATGAGTTACCAGGGAAAACTGGATTTGCACATTTATTTGAGCATTTAATGTTTAATGGTACTGAAAATTATAACGATGAATATTTTGGGCCTTTTCAGCAGGTAGGGGCAACTGATATGAACGGAACAACCAATGCTGATCGAACTAATTACTTTGAAAATGTGCCTACTCCAGCCTTAGATTTAGCACTCTGGATGGAATCCGATAGGATGGGCCATCTCTTAGGGGTGGTTAATGAAGAAAAGTTAAATGAACAAAGAGGTGTGGTTCAGAATGAAAAAAGACAAGGTGAGAACCAGCCTTTTGGAAGAGTTTTTCTTCAAGCAGGAAAGGCAACTTTCCCACAAGGCCATCCTTATTCATGGTCAACTATTGGTTCAATGGCTGATTTAAATGCAGCATCTCTTGAAGACGTTCAATTATGGTTTAAAACTTATTATGGACCTAATAATGCTGTATTGTCTCTTGCCGGTGATATTAATGTAGAGGAAGCTAAAGAATTGGTAAACAAATATTTTGGTGATATTCCAGCTGGACCTGAGCCCATTAAAAGAAAGAAATGGATTGCTAAAAGAACAGGCCAAACCAGAGAAGTTATGTATGACCGTGTTCCCAATACGAGAATTTACAAAGTGTGGAATACAGCTGAAAAAGGGACAAAAGACGAAGCCCATCTTGAGTTGATTGCCAGTCTGCTTGCAGGCGGAAAGAATTCAAGCTTATACCAGTCTTTGGTGTATGAAAAACAACTTGCTACTAATGTTTCAGCCTTCTACTACGATAGAGAGATTGCAGGACAATTTTGGATTGCTGCCGATCTATCCAATGGTCAATCATTAGAAGAGCTGGAAAAAGGAATTGATACAGCTCTTCGTGAGTTCATCAAAAGAGGTCCAACTAAAAAACGCCTTGATAACACTATAACTTCTTTGAGAGCTTCCTGGATTAAAGGATTACAAAGAGTTGGTGGATTTGGAGGTAAGTCTGATATTTTAGCTAAAGGCGAGGTTTATCAAGGAGACCCTGGTGCCTATAAGAACCTGATTAGTATGGTATTCAATGCTACAGCAAAGGATTTAAAAGCCACTGCTGAGAAATGGTTATCCGATGGTGATTACGTTTTAACAGTGATTCCCAATGCACAAAGATCTTTTAATGCCGAGTCTACGGTTGATCGAAGTCAGTTGCCATTCCCGACTGAATTTCCAACTCTAGATTTACCCGATATTCAAAGAGCAAAATTGTCCAATGGATTAGAAGTAGTTTTAGCTGAAAGACATGATGTGCCTATGATTAATTTATCAGTACAGTTCAAGAGTGGTCATTCCAGTGATATTAATGATCAACCAGGTTTGGCTAGTTTTTCCATGTCAATGCTTACAGAAGGGACAAAAAGATACAATGCATTACAACTAAGTTCTAAGCTGGAGGAATTAGGAACTGATCTGTATACCAATGTTGGTCTCGATTCATCAAGCATCAATGTTTCCTCATTAAAATCAAATTTAATACCTTCATTGGATCTTCTATATGAAGTAATGACTGAAGCTGTTTTTGATGAGAAAGAAATTGAGAGAAAGAAAATTAGATGGTTAGCCTCAATTGACCAATCTCTATCTACGCCAAATGGAATCGTCTCTAATATTGCTCCAGGTTTACTCTATGGTCAAAATCACCCATATGGTAAGCCATTCAGTGGCAATGGCACTAGGGATTCAATTCAATGGATGACGAAAGAAAATATGATTGAATATACGCAAGAAAACATGAACCCAAGTAATGCCACAATTCTTGTAGTCGGTGATACTAACTTAAAAGAAATAACAGCTATTTTGGAGAGTAAGTTTGGTAATTGGAATGATTCTGAAAGTTATCAAAATAATGCAATTGATATTCAAAACTATCAAATATCAACTGAAAGAAAGATATATTTAGTTGACAAACCAGGTGCCGTTCAATCATTGATTGTAGCAGGCCAGTTGCTTCCATTTCCTGACTCTAAAGTTGAGAAAGATATAGAGTTAATGAATGCAGTTATTGGAGGTAGCTTTACCTCGAGATTAAATATGAACCTCAGAGAAGATAAAAGTTGGTCTTATGGAGCAAGAACAAGATTATCAAGATTCAAAGGACCAAGACCCATGTTAGTTTATGCACCAGTTCAAACTGATAAGACAGTTCCATCAATTCAAGAAATCATTAGAGAATATGATGAATACTTAACATCAAGACCTGCTGAGATAGAAGAGCTTGAAGTCATTATTAAAGATAGATCACTAGGCTTAATAGGTGAATTTGAAACATTTGGTGCATTGATGGTTGGACTATCGGGTATAGTCGCATTTAATCGAAGTGATAATTATCTTGAGAGTCTTCCTGAAACATATCAGGCAATCACAATTGACGATATACATCAGGCAACCAATACTTATATTGATCCGAATATATGGACATGGATAATTGTTGGTGACCTGTCAATTATAGAAAATGAAATCAGGGAACTTGAATTAGGTATTCATCATATTCTCT
>JAQWQE010000048.1 GCA_029244925.1 Gammaproteobacteria bacterium
GACAACAAATATATCCTTTCACCCATGATCCTAAAAGTGCGCAACCTAATAATCCTAGTACAAGGTAGTTTTTAAGTGGTGCTAGCCGTATATTTGTTCTGGTAGCCAAGTCACCAACTCTGGAAATAATGCCAATAAAATTAACATCAAAACCTGGATGCAAACAAAAGGAATTGCTCCCTTATATATAGAAGAGGTGGCCACTTCTTTCGGCGCTACTCCCCTTAAATAAAATAAAGCAAACCCGAAGGGCGGTGTTAAAAAAGAAGTTTGCAAATTAACAGCTATCATGATCCCTAGCCATATTGGATCTATACCAAATGCTAAGATTATTGGGGCCACAATAGGGACCACAACAAATGTAATCTCTATAAAATCTAAAACAAACCCTAAAAAAAACATAGCAACCATTACCACTATTAAGATTCCCACAACGCCACCTGGAACGGAGGTTAAAAATGATTGAACAAGCTCGTCGCCCTCGTACCCTCTAAAAACAAGAGAGAATATTGAGGCGCCAATAAGAATCAGAAAAACCATGCTTGTGAGTTTTGCTGTTTCCAAAGTAACCTCTTGCAAACCTTTAATGCTCAGTTGTTTTTTTATAAATGCTAAAAATAAAGCTCCTACAGCTCCTACGCCAGCTGCCTCAGTAATTGTTGCAACCCCGCCAATGATAGATCCCAGAACTGCCAAAATTAAAAAAAGAGGTGGTACTAGAACAAAATAGAGTTTCTGGAATAATGCCAATCCTTTTTCTTTTGATGGGTAGCCTAGTGGCATTTTAGAGGGGTTAAAAAAAGAAACACACACTATATAGATAGAATAAAGAAGCACCAATATTAAACCCGGTATGATTGCTCCAACAAATAAATCCCCCACTGAAACTGTATCGGGAGAATAAATACCCATTTTTAACTGGGCTTGCTGATAAGAAGAAGACAATACATCGCCCAATAAAACCAAGACGATTGATGGAGGAATAATTTGACCTAGTGTTCCAGATGCTGCAATGATTCCTGATGATATTTCAGGGGCGTACCCTCTTTTAAGCATCGAAGGCAATGCGAGCAAGCCCATGGTTACAACAGTTGCTCCTACAATGCCTGTACTGGCGGCCAAAAGCATACCAACCAATGTAACTGACAAAGCAAGCCCGCCTCGATAACGACCAAATAAAGAACTGAGTGTTTCCAATAATTCTTCAGCGATTTTTGCCCTCTCAAGAACAATTCCCATAAAAACAAACAAAGGCACTGCAATCAGGGTTTCATTTGTCATAATCCCATATAATCGGCTGGGTAGAGCGGCTAAATAGCCGGATTCAAAGTTGCCAGTGATTAGGCCAAAACCTGCAAACAATAAAGCAACGCCGGCTAAAGTAAAAGCGACAGGATAACCAACGAGAAGCAAAACAATTGCTGTAAAAAATAATAAAACAGACTCAATCATTGTTTATTTTATCCCAAGAGTCTTTTGCACTAACTAGCCCCTCAAAGAAAAGCAGAAAACCGGTTACAGGAATAAATGATTTAAGCAGAGGAATAAAAGGATAGATTAATCCACCAGCGTCTTTTGAGGCTTCTTTGGTTTCCCAAGAAGCGATTACGTAATCCAAGCTGCTCATTATTAAAAACAAAGCAATGGGGCATAGGCATAATAGGCTGCCAACCAAATTCACTTTGTTTTTAGTTTTTTGGCTCCACTGACGATAAAAGACATCAACGCGAACATGTGCATCCTGAGAGAAAGCATAGGGTGCCACTAAAAGAAAAACGGCTGCGTGCATCCATGTGACTGATTCTTGAAGCCAAATCCAACCGAGACTAAAGCCATAACGAAGTAGCACAATAAAAAAAGTTACTAAAACCATCGCTATTAATAAATAACTGGCTGCAACACCAATCAAGCGGTTCGTCGTTCTTAGGAGCTCAAAAAACTTATTAATAAAAGTCACAAAAAAATTAATCTTGCCAAAAAGAAGGGTGGAATAAGATCAATAATGCAAAAATTTCGAGCCTGCCCAAAACCATAGCAGCAATACAGATCCACTTAGGAAGGGTAAGAAGGCTTTGGTAATTAACCATCACATCACCCAAACCTGGTCCAAGATTGTTTAAAGAGGCAGCAACAGCTGAAAAAGAAGTTATCTCGTCCATACCAGTTGCTAACATTGCTAATGTAAAACACACCAGGACTGCAATATAGGCAGAAATAAATCCCCATACTGAATCCAGTATGTTTTGATCAACGCTTTGTTTATTGATCTTAACGGGTATCTCAGCATTGGGGTGAATCAACTGTTTTGCTTCTTTTAAGCCTTGTTTTAATAGTATTAAACAGCGTGTCACTTTCAATCCGCCTGCTGTGGAACCAACACAACCACCAACAAAACTTAACATTAGTAACAGAAATGGAATAAAGATTGGCCACTGATAGTA
This sequence comes from Gammaproteobacteria bacterium, assembly GCA_029244925.1. GTDB lineage: Bacteria > Pseudomonadota > Gammaproteobacteria > Steroidobacterales > UBA11654 > CACPJA01. The sequence goes on from JAQWQE010000048.1 coordinate 2,442, forward strand.
GCCCGAGCTTGTGTATCCAGTAGTGGTTCCAATTGATATCACTTGAAAAAATAACTCTGAGAATGAAGTAAGATTATCCCCTGACATTAAAGTCAGTCCAGAAAACAAAACCACAATTAACAATAGAGAAGCATAAGCTTTAAACTCTGAATCAAGCAGGTACTTTGAAAGTGTTTTATTCTTCCAAGCAAAAAAATGCAGAGAGAAGTTAACGCCGGCTAGTAGCATAAAAACAGATGCTACCCAGAAAATTTGTGGGTCGCCTTGATAAAAGCCAAAGCTTGCATCGTGTGTTGAAAAGCCACCAATGGCTATCGTTGTTAAGCCGTGGCATATCGCATCAAAAAAACTCATGCCAGCAATCCAAAAACAGACAATACAGGTCAGTGTTAAGGCAAGGTATATTTTTCCTAAAGATTTTGCAGTTTCTTTTTGTCTCGGATTTAACTTAGCATCGCCGAGCGAAGAAGCACTGTCTGCTTTATAGAGTCGCATACCACCAACGCCCAGTAATGGCATAATAGCAACCGCGAGAACCACTATACCCAAGCCGCCCAACCATTGAAGTTGTGCCCTATAAAATAACAGTCCTTTGGGTAAAAGATCTAAATTACTCATTACTGTAGCGCCTGTGGTAGTGAGGCCTGAGGTTGATTCAAAAATAGCATCCGTTATAGTCAAGGAACTTGCTGGCAGCATTAAGAATGGGATGGAGCCAAAAAGAGCTAGAGTAATCCAAAAGAGCGCCACAATAATAAAGCCTTCATGCAAGCGTATGTCTGTTCGTGCGGATCTGCTAGGAAACCATAAAAGACAACCTGCAATTAAAGTAAATACAAAGGATGCGAGAAAAGATGAGGCAGTATTAGCATCGCCATCTATGAGGGACGCTATAAAAGGCAATAACATCGAAAAACTAAAAAACATGACCAGCGTGCCTAATAGTTTTTGTACTGACTTTAAATTATTCAATGTCATGTTTTAATCATTGTTAAAAATAAATATTGCCTACTCAAACAAAGTTTCTATTTCTGCAACAGCTCCTCTGTTTGAAATAAATACAATAACATGATCGTCAGGTTGAATAATAGTTGTGTGATGAACCGCTCTTATCTCCCCGTAACTGGAAACAACTGCAGTAATAAAAGAACCCTCCGGTAAAACTATCTTCTCAATTGACTTGCCAACGACTTTTGAATTCTCACTATCATGAGCAATGGCCTCCAATGCTTCTGCATTGCCCCTTTTAAGGGTGTGTACTTTCACCACATCGCCTTTCCGAACATGGGACAAAAGAGAGCTAATGGTAATTTCTTCAGCAGAAAAAGTAACATCAATGGTTTCTGCTTCAGCGAGTCCAGAATAAGAAGTCTTATTAATCAAAGCAAACACTTTTTTTGTTCCTAGTTTTTTAGCGACCATCGATGACAATAGGTTGGCCTCTTCTGAGTTTGTAACCGCAACAAAAACATCGGTGTTGTTAATATTTTCTTCAGTAAGCAAAACGTCATCCGCTGCATCCCCTTTGAGAACGATTGTCTTTTCAAGCTGCTCAGCTAGTTCTTTCGCTCTCTCAACAGATTTTTCAATTAGTTTGACTTGATTGCTTCTTTCTAGACGAGCCGCTAATTTTAGACCTATTTTGCCGCCACCCGCTATCATCACGCTTCTTACCCTCTCATGATCCTGGTTAAACTCTATAATTAAATCATCAATATCATCCGGTGAAGCTATGAAATAAACTTCATCTTTTTCTTGGACAGTGGTGTTTCCATCAATATTAATAATGTCTCCATCGCGATAAATGGCTGAAATCCGAACCTTCTCATTTCCCAAGTGTTCATGAAGTGCTCGAATTGGGTTGCCAACAAGAAATCCTTGTTGCTTTGTTTTTACTCCCACCATTCTTAACCTTCCTTCAGCAAAATCAAGCACTTGAAATGCGCCAGGATGTTGAATTAATTCCGCTATATAGCTGGTAATTAGTTCTTCTGGATTGATGTAATGATCCACTGGAATTTCGGACTCTGAAAATAAATCCTCATTATCTGAATACTCTGATGCCCTAATCCTAGCTATTTTTGTTTGGGTATTGAAAAGAGTTGAAGCTATTTGGCAGGCAATCATATTGACCTCATCACTGCTGGTGAGTGCTATCAGCATATCAGCAGTATCAGCACCTGCTGCCTTTAAGATGTTAGGATACGACGCGTTTCCTTCAACTACTCTTAGATCTGTTGTGTTGGATAGTTTATTTAATTTTTCCAGATCGGTATCGACAATGGTTATTTCATTGTCTTCTTCTTTTGCAAGTTGTTTCGCGGTTGTTGAACCAACTTGTCCTGCACCTAATATTAGAATATTCATGGCTATATATAGTTCCTATTTTACATCAATTTTAGTTTTGCGTATCCCAAAACCAACCATTTTATACCCTCGTATTCAAAATTAATTTGAGCTCTTGCGTTATCCCCATCGCCTTCTATTGCTAAAACCACGCCTTCGCCAAACTTTGAATGTGAAACACGCTGCCCAAGCCTCATGCCTGATTTATTTTTTTGTTTTACTTGGGGTTTTAAATAAGGCCTGGATGCAGCCACTCCATTGTTAGATGTATCGTCTATTAACGCCTCTGGAATTTCCATTAGAAACCTTGAAGGTTGGCTGTAATTGGTTTGACCATGCAACATTCGTTGTCCTGCATAACTGATATAAAGTTTTTCCATTGAGCGGGTGATGGCGACATAACAAAGCCTTCTTTCTTCCTGCAAACCTCCAGGATCTAGTTGCGAACGCTGGTGTGGAAAGAGACCATCCTCCATGCCGGCAATAAACACCATATTAAACTCCAGGCCTTTTGCAGAATGCATGGTCATCAGTTGCACGCACTCTTGAAACTCAGATGCTTGGTTGTCAGTGGACTCAAGTGCGGCATGTGATAAAAAGGATTCAAGTGGGGTCACTTCCTCTTCTTCCAGAAGTGGTCGGTATCCATAAGCTGCATTGATTAACTCAGAAATATTGTCCATTTTTGTTTCTGATTTCTCTGTTTTTTTCTTTTTTAGATAGCCAATAAGCCCCGATAATTCAATGCACTTTTCAAATTGTTTAGACAGGTCTTGGTCTTTAATGGATTCCTCTATGTTTTTTATTTGATGCAAGTATTCCATTACTGATTTTTGTGCCCTTGAACTCAACAATGAGTGTTGGATCATTTGAGAAGCAGCAGCAAACATTGAGATATTTTCTTTTTTAGAGAACTCCCTCATATCTCCCATAGTCTTTGCGCCAATTCCCTTGGGTGGCATATTGGCAGCCCTCTCAAAAGCAATGTTGTCATTATTGTTAACCACTATTCTTAGATAAGCCAAGACATCTTTAACTTCAGCCCGGTCAAAAAATCTAAAACCTCCATAAACCCTATATGGAATGCTGTGTTGTAATAAAGCTTCCTCAATCACCCTAGATTGTGCATTGGAGCGGTAAAGTATAGCGATGTCATCCAACGCTATCTTTTTACTTCTAGCTAAGACGGTTTCTATTATATTGCGAGATTCTTCATACTCATCATAATTGCCATGAAGTTTAATTAATGGGCCGTCTTCCGCCTCCGTCCATAGTTTTTTCTCCATTCGATCATCGTTGTTCTCAATGACGGCATTTGCTGCATCCAAAATAGTTTTTGTCGACCGGTAGTTTTGTTCGAGTTTAATCAGGCGGCTGCCTTGATAGTCTCTTTGAAAACGAGCCATGTTTGCAGAATTGGCTCCCCTCCACTTATAGATTGATTGATCGTCATCGCCCACAACGAATGTGGATGCTTCGTTTCCAGACAGCAGTTTAATCCATTGATACTGAATCTCATTGGTATCTTGGAACTCATCCACCAAGATGTGACGAAATCTTGATTGGTAATGATCAAGAATTTCTTTTTTATTCTCTAGTGTTTCAAAGCAACGCAATAAAAGCTCTCCAAAATCTACTAGACCAGACTGTTCGCAAACGTTTTCATAAGCTTTATATATCTCAGTAAAGTCCTTTCTAGATGGATCTATTTTGGATTGATTTGCTCGAACCCCTTGGTCTTTTTGTGTGTTGATATACCACTGTATTTCTTTAGGGGGGTAATACACCTCATCTAGTGACATGCTTTTAATTAATCGCTTAATTTGTCGATGTTGGTCATCGGAGTCTAGGATTTGAAAGTTTTGCTGCAACCCTGCTTCTTTCCAATGCAGTCTTAAAAACCTATGGGCCAACCCATGAAAGGTTCCAACCCACATCCCTCTAGTATCCACATTCAGCATGCCCTTGATTCTATTATTCATCTCATTGGCAGCTTTATTGGTAAAAGTAACCGCTAAAATGCTATGCGGTGAAACAGACTCAACACCAATCAACCAGGCAATTTTATGGACCAACACCCTGGTCTTGCCGCTGCCCGCTCCTGCCACAACCAAGATGGGTTGCTTACCGCTGGTTACTGCTTCTTTTTGAGGATCATTTAACTGTCCTAGTATTTGCTCGCCTTCCATATCAGAGGTCTTATTGTCTATATTTAATTGAGTATAGAAGATTGATAAATGATAACAATAAGATTGCAGCAAAAGCATTGTGTGCTGTCGCAAGAGAAAGGTTAATACTAGTCCAAACCATAACCACACCTATTGTTAGTTGAATAATAAGTGCTGCTAAAAAGTATTTTGCCGCAGATTTGACTGCTTGATGATTGTCTTTTAAGTATTTTAAACCAATGCCTCCAAGAAAAAAGAATGCGACCACAGCTCCCAATCGATGGGTGAAGTGTATCGCGGTCCTTGCAGGCGGAGAAAGCAACCCACCTTCATAGTTTTCACCAAAAGGTTGCCAACTTAAAAACCCTGTTTTGAAATCCATATTATCCGGCCACATTTGCCCATAACAAAAAGGTAAATCTGGACAGCCTAATGCGGCATAATTGGTGCTGGTCCACCCCCCTAAAAGGATCTGAATAATTAAGAAACAAAAACCTAAAACAACGAACCCATTGAGTCTTTCTATTACTGCATTGACTGTGTTTAGCTTTTTATAATAATAAAACAAAAGCGATAACGTGCTCAACCCGCCAATAAGATGTGCTGACACAATCACTGGGTGTACTTTTAAAGTTACGGTCCACATGCCAAGCAAACCCTGGAATGCAACCAACATTAACAGATAGAATGGAAGGCGAATTGAGGTGTGCTCGCTGTGTTTTTTTCTTTGTAAAAGAGACAGGCCAAACAAAACCAATATCAAAAACCCAAGGGTGCTTGCTATATAACGATGGATCATTTCACGCCAAGCTTTACCTGACTCAACAACTTGTCCTGGAAAAGTTTTTTCTACTTCAGAGAGTGACTCGCTTGATTCTGGAACACCAAAGAAGCCATAACACCCTGGCCAATCAGGGCAACCAAGCCCTGCGTCAGTCAATCGAACATAAGCCCCGAAGACAATGACAACAAATGCCAAAAGAATAGCAAAGAGTGTTATTTTTTTATTGTATGGCATCCGCTAGAATGGCATGGTTTTAAGTGCTAATTAACCCGTTAATGTCATAAAGAGACTTCGAACATAATACACCCATGCGCCCTCAACGGATAAAATTCCTACCAGTGCCAGTAAAAATAAAGGGGGCAAACAGATTGCATATAAAAATGCCATGCGTTCCCAAGCCATATGCATAAAGACTCCCACCACAAGACCTGCCTTCAAAAAGGCAAATATTGTTACCAAAAACCAACGAAGATAGCCTTCAACCTCAGCATAATCAACGCCATATGAAAACCCGCTCAATACAAACAAAAGGATCCAAACACTGATATATAAACTAAAAGGATGCTCGGTCTCAGGTGCGTCTCCTGGATAGAAGCTGGGGTGTTTAAATGGTTTTTCTTCTTGTGACATAGCTAACTCCTACCATAAATAAAAGAATGCGAAAATAAAGATCCAGACCAAATCAACAAAATGCCAATAAAGGCCTGCCACCTCAACAATTTGATAATCATCGAGTCGATCATAACGGCCTTGGAGAACCCTAACCGCTATTGTAGTTAAATAAACCACTCCAATGGAAACATGCAATCCATGAAATCCTGTGATCATAAAAAAGAATCCGCCAAATTGATCGGCACCAAATTCATTGCCCCATGGTCGAATGCCTTCTTCAAAAATTAACTTGGACCACTCAAACATTTGCATGCCAACAAAACCAACTCCGCCTAAGGCGGTTAATAGAATTAATACCCCTGTTTTAACGCGTTGCTTCTTGTAGCCTGAAGTCACAGCCATAGCCATGGTTCCGCTACTACTGATTAAGATAAAGGTCATGATTGCTATGAGCAACAATGGGATGTCTGAACCACCGACATGGAGTGCAAAAACTTCACTGGTGTTAGGCCATGGCTCTATTGTCGTGAGTCTTACCGCCATATAAGCAGATAAAAATGAGCCAAAAATAAAAGTATCGCTGACAAGGAATATCCACATCATGGCTTTACTCCAACGAACTTTAAAAGCTTGAACGTCTGAAGACCAATCTGCAACGAGTCCTTTTAAATTATCAGGTACAAGGTCTGCATGTGATACGTGATTATTTGACATAAAAAAGTCCTTAAATTATGTAGTTAATAAAATAGAAAATAAAAGCGCCCAGACAAGTAGCATGTAATGCCAATAAATTCCCAACAAACCTATTGTGTGCTCTGTTGCAGTATTTTCACTTCCTAGAAAAACCTTAAAGCTTACTCTTAGCCAAGCAACCATGCCTCCCAAAACATGCATAACATGGAGTGCTGTAATTAAATAAAAGAATGTATTTGCAGGGTTGCTTGCGAGAAAGTACCCTACGGCATTTAGCTCTTGCCATGCTGTGATTTGCCCTAAAGTAAACAAAGTGCCAAAAATCCCAGCTGCTGTCAGACCAATTTTGATATTTGTTGGGCTTCCAGATTTAGCTCCTTGTTTAGCCCATATCATTCCAACACTTGCTAAAACTAAAGCGCCTGAATTAAACCATAACAATGTAGGCATAGGCAGTGACTGCCAATCTGCAAAATTCATTCTAAAAAGATACGCATTGGTAATAAATAAAAACAAAATAGAAATCACCGTCATCAACAAATACATAAAGACCTGTGCATGGGTTAACCCCATAAACTTTTCTTTTTCGTTGTTAATAACTTCAGTCATAATTATTAAGTAATATCCTCGTCCGCTACATTCTGTGGAACAAAGTCAGCAGTTGCGCCAGGTAGACCGTAATCGTAAGGCCAACGATGAACAACCGGTAACTGTACGTCCCAGTTTCCATGCCCTGGAGGTGACTCAAGAGCTTGCCATTCTAATGTGCATGCGCCCCATGGGTTGCTGCCTGCTTTCTTTCCTTTATAAATACTAACTACAAAGTTGTACAACAAGATAAATTGAGCTGCGCCTACGATCAATGCACAAATCGTAATGAATTGGTTGAGATCATTAACGGATTGGGGAATAAAATCATATTGATCGTTTGAATAGTAACGCCTAGGCACACCTAGAAAGCCGATATAATGCATTGGGAAATAAACCAAATAAGTCCCAATAAAAGTTATCCAAAAATGTATTTTGCCCAAGCGGTCATCGAGCATTCTTCCTGTAACGGAGGGATACCAATGATAAAGGCCGCCATACAAAGCTAAGACTGGAGAGACTGCCATCACCATATGAAAATGGCCTACAACAAAATACGTATCAGAAAGGGGAACGTCTACTGCGACATTGCCTAAAAATAAGCCCGTTAGTCCGCCAATCAAAAATGTGATTAAAAAAGCTAAACAATACAGCATGGGAACAGTCATTCTGATATTCGCATTCCACAGTGTAATGACCCAGTTATAAACCTTAATGGCTGTTGGTATAGCAATAATCAGTGTTGTTGTGGCAAAAAAGAAACCTAAATAAGGGTTCATTCCAGCAACATACATGTGATGGGCCCAAACAATAAATGCAATTCCAGCAATAGCGATTAATGCCCAAACCATCATGTTGTAGCCAAAAATATTTTTTCTAGCGTGGCAACTGATTAACTCAGAAATAATACCAAATGCTGGCAAGGCAATAATATACACTTCAGGATGTCCAAAGAACCAAAATAAATGCTGAAATAAGACTGGACTTCCGCCACCATAATCCAAAACTTCTCCGCCTTTGAAGATTTCAGGCATGAAGAAGCTGGTCTCTAAAACACGATCAAAAATAAGCATGATTGCTCCAACCAAAAGAGCTGGGAAAGCAAGCAGTCCTAAAAAAGTCGCTAGAAAAATACACCATATAATCAAGGGCATTCTCATCAAAGTCATGCCTCGGGTTCTTGATTGAAGCACTGTAGTGATGTAATTCAAGCCGCCCATAGTGAACGCAATAATAAAAACTGCGAGTGATGCCAACATAAGAATGATACCCGCGCCATCAGCCCCTGGTGTTCCCTCTAAGATTGACTGTGGTGGATAAAGCGTCCAGCCTGCGCCTGTGGGGCCACTTTCAACAAAAAAGCTAGCCACCAAAATTAAAACAGAGAGTAAATAAAACCAAAAACTAAGCATATTTACAAACGGAAATGCCATGTCTCTAGAGCCCAACATTAGTGGTATTAAGTAGTTACCAAACCCGCCTAAAAATAAGGCCGTAAGCAGGTAAATCACCATAATCATTCCATGCATAGTGACGTCTTGGTAATAACTGCCTGCATCAATAGATTCAAACAATCCTGGAAAACCCAACTGCATTCTCATCAATAAAGATAGAAACATTCCAGTAAGGCCAATGGCCAAAGCAATGCAAGTATATTGCAATCCTATAACTTTGTGATCTTGTGAGAAAACATAACGTCCCCACCAGCCCTTGGGCTCATGTAATGGTTGTCCTTCGTATGCTGAACTTTGTTCCATTTTATTTATACTCCTTTCTTCTTAAACATCTCAATCAAAATTTATTCTGAGAGAGTTTCTATGTATTCTACTATCGCGTCCAACTCATCGTCTGACATTTTATAAGCAGGCATCACTGGCGCATACCCTTGAGCAGTTTTTTCATTCGGATTAACAATTGATTCTTTAATGTATTCGGCATCAACAATGACTGTTTCTCCGGAAGTCATCATCCGTTGAGAGCCAAAACTATTCTTCCATGTTGGGCCTATGCCATTTTTCCCATTATCACTATGGCAAGCAACGCACCCAAGCGTTTGGGCAATTTGTTTGCCTTGGCCTTTAGTGCCTTCATTCATGGTGTCAAAAAAAGTGGGTTGCTCTGTAAGCCAACTCTGAAAATCATTCATCGTATCAACGGTTATAATGCCACGCATTGCGAAATGGCCGGTGCCACAATATTCAGCACAAGCAACCTCATAGGTTCCCAATACAGTTGGTGTAAACCAAAGGTTGGTTTGTTGTCCTGGGACCAAATCCATTTTTGCTCTAAATTGTGGAATATAAAAATCATGCAATACATCTTTAGATCTAAGTTGAAAAACCACAGGTTCATCAATAGGCAAGTGTAAGTGGTTTGACCGAATTAAAATATCGTCTTGTGAATTAGGATCATTTGGATCCAAGCCAAAAGTATTTTTTGAGCTAAACAGCCTTCCATTGGTGTTTCCATAGACGCCATCTTCTCCTGGAAAGCGATACGTCCATACCCATTGCTGACCCACCCCTTCAACCTCCATAGCATCTTCTGGCAGATTCACATAGTCATTCCAGGCAATCAAGCCTGGGGCTAATAAAATAATAACGCCTACTGTTGTGATGGCCGTCAATATAACTTCAAGCTTAGTGTTTTCAGGCTCATACTCAGACTTATGCCCTTCTTTATATCTAAACTTAACAACACAATAAAGAATAAAACCAGAGACCAAAACAAAAGCTACCCCTGTAACCCAAAGAGAAATTATAATGGTTTGGTCAAGCGCTCCCCAATTGGAGGCCAATGGTGTAAACCACCAAGGGGTTATGAAATTCCATAAAACAGTACCAATGACAATGATTGTCGTAACGATTACAAAAGCCATCAAATCCCTCACAAATGATTAATTAGACGTGTGCATTATGATAAAAAAAACTAAAGAATTCAATTCTGAAAGGCAATCAAAATAAGATAAAAAATAGAAAGTATATTGCTCAGGTATTTAGACTAAAAAAGTTGTTGGGATAAAATGCCCATAAAGATGACTCCGCCCACATGGTTATTTATCAGAAAGGCTTTGAAACAGGCGCTTGGCTCTCTGTTTTTAATTAATATTTGTTGATAAAAAAACAAGCAAGCAACAATGGTCATACATAGAAAATAAGAAAGGCTCATATTGGCTAGAACACCCGCATAAGAAAACAAAAAAACCACTATGCTCTGCATTATTGCGGTAATTAGTTTGTCATGCTTTCCGAAAAGTCGAGCAGTTGAAAGAATGCCAACTTTTTCATCGTCTATTTTGTCTGCCATCGCATAGAAGGTATCGTAGGCAATTATCCACAATATTGTACCTATCCAGATAAGATAAAAAACCGGATCAAATGTTTTTTCGGAGGCTACATAAGCCATAGGGATACACCAACTAAAAGTAATGCCAAGAACCATTTGTGGAGCAGCAAAAAACCTTTTAAATAGTGGGTAAATTATTGTTAGGCTCAATCCAATGACTGCATACAACAAAACCTCTTGGTTTAACTGAATAACCAAAATAAAGGCCAACAAAATAAGTAAAAAAAAGATGCTCCAAGCCTCTTTTTTAGAAACAGATTTAATCACTAAAGGCCTATTTTTGGTCCGCTCTACAAAGCTGTCTAGATCTTTATCAAAAATATCATTGATGACACATCCAGCCGAACGCATGACAAAAACACCCATGGTAAAAATCATAATAAGAAATGGTTTCGGTTGGCCATCGCTTGCTAACCACAAACTCCATAAAGTAGGCCACAATAAAAGCAAATACCCTATAGGGCGGTCAGCTCGTATAAGTTTTATAAAAGACAGTGCCTTTGGTGAACCTCTTAATTGCTCAGACATTCTATTCCTGGCAAAAATAATTCAACCGTTGATAAGTTGTTATTTCCTAGACTGAATGTGGATCGTCTTGCCCAAATTAATGTCTGTTTTATTTCTTGGATTCCTATGTTTTCTAGTTCAGTTTTTTCAATATAAAAACAATTATAAGAAAAATCACTTCTTACAGCTTCGCCGACATTTTTTAAGGCCTCCCCTAATGTGTTTTCTCCTAATGTATTAATCCAAGGGTGCTCGCTGAGGGTTTTTTCTGGTGTTTTAGTTTGCCCAAGTATGTATGGTCTATTGTTTGATAACATAGCGATCTCTCTTACAAAGATTTTTTTGCTGCTATCTTTCTCATCTTCATCAAAATACTCTTGGAGGACTTCAAACTGATAATTATCAATATTGTTTCTGAGTTTGTTTGTCAAAAGCGATGTTTCTGTGAGCCAAGACTTTAAGGCTGAAGAAACAACATGCTGTTCAGCAATAACCTCAATATTCGTCCAGTTATTGCTATTAGGTCCGCTCTTTATAAGATTAAATATATTTGGCATAAGTTGCTATATAAAAAGGCTAGTCTAGCTATATTTTAAACTTTTCGATACTCGATTTGATTGCCCACCCATCGGTGTATCAGTTTTTCAGCTTGTTTGGGGTAGTTTTCCTCGAAATCTGCACACAGTTTATTGATTCTTGGAAGCAAGTGAGCGTCTCTAGCAATATCAGCAATTTTCAGCCCAATAATTCCCTTTTGCTTTGTTCCAAGAAGTTCCCCAGGTCCTCTAAGCTCAAGATCTTTTTCAGAAATATAAAAACCATCATTGCTTTCTCGAATAGCGCTTAATCTCATTTTTGCCATAGATGATAAGGGTTTTTTATAAATTAAAATGCAGATACTCTTATGTTCTCCTCTACCAACCCGTCCTCTTAGTTGATGTAATTGAGAAAGACCTAAACGTTCTGAGTTTTCAATAACCATAATGCTGGCATTAGCAACATCAACACCCACCTCAATCACCGTTGTTGCAACCAAAACATCTTGTTTTCCCTTTTTAAAATCAAGCATGGCTTTGGTTTTTTTCAACGAGTCTAACTTCCCATGAACAAGCCCGATACTACAACTTTTGAGTTTTGATTTAAGGTTTTTATGGGTTGTCTCAACAGCCTCAAAATTTAACTCCTCAGATTCCTCAATTAAAGGGCATACCCAATATATTTGTCTATTTTTTTTAATTTCATCCATAACCCTCAATATCACGCCCTCTCTCTTTTCCTCTGAAACTACGACAGTTTCAATAGTCCCTCTACCTTTGGGTAGTTCATTTATTACAGAAGAATCTAAATCTCCATACGCTGTCATGGCAAGCGTTCTTGGGATTGGCGTTGCTGTCATAATAAGTTGGTGAGGAACAGAGTCTGAGATTGATTTGTTCATTAAACTTAGGCGTTGGTCAACTCCAAATCGATGTTGCTCATCCACCACCACTAACGCTAAATTATTATAATTAACCGCCCCCTGAAATAAGGCATGGGTGCCGATAATAATGCTAGATGTACCATCTTCAATAGAGCCAAGAATTTGTTTTTTTTCTTTTGCGGGCAACTTACTTTTAAGTAAAACCACTTCAATACCCAATGGATCAAACCAAACCTTAAGATTATTGTAATGTTGTTCGGCAAGAAGCTCGGTGGGTGCCATAAAGGCAGCCTGTGCGCTACTGCCTGCTGCTATAGCAATAGCGAGTGCCGCTACTACTGTTTTTCCTGAGCCAACATCGCCTTGGAGTAGCCTCATCATTGGCCTTGGCACCATAAGATCCTCTTCTATCTCTCTAACAACTCTTTCTTGTGAGTTAGTTAAAGTGAACGGCAGTTGCCTTGTTAGGTTGTTTTTTTCTTTTGTGTTTTTTAAAGCAATGGCTTTATTTAATTGTGTTGTTCTTTTTATTCTTTTTAACGCTAGTTGGTTGGCAATAAGCTCTTCTGTTACAAGTCTTAGTTTTGCAGGTGAAAAGCCTTCTTCTTGTTCTGTTTTTGGCGGACTATGGATCGCTTCAAGGGACTCTCTTAAGGGCATCACATGAAGCAAATCAGCTATTTCTTTAGGTAATAATTCTTCAACTGAGTGTAACTGAGAATCCAATGCTAGTTTAATCATGCTTCTTAATTTGCCTTGTGATAGGCCTTTTGTTGATGGATATATTGGGGTCAATGTTGAAGCTAAAGGTGGAATATTATCTGGGTCAATAATTTGGTATTCGGGGTGAATGATTTCTACGCTTGTTGTTGTCTTTCTAACCCTCCCAAAACATCGAACCAAAGTGTTTCTAGATAGGTTTTTAGCTTGTTGATTAGAAAAACTAAAGAAACGAAGTGTCACCATCCCGGTGTCATCAGACAGTTGAGACAAAAGAGTTCTTCTTCCCCTGTAGACAATATTAGTTAATAAAACCCTTCCTTGTATTAAAACCTGTTGGTCATGGCTTAGGGCTCCAATTGGTGTAACCAGTGTTCTGTCCTCATAACGAATTGGCATTAAAAATAATAAATCTGCCTGGTTGTGAACATCCAGTTTTGACAGTTTTTCTGTGATTGCCGGGCCTACGCCCCTCAAACTTCTTAAATCATTAGACATAGAGTGGTCAATAATTAATATTATAAAGGAATGTGGGCAACAGCCTCTATCTCTATGGATGAGTTTTTGGGTAGAGCTGAAACCTCAACAAGTGCTCGAGCAGGGTAAGGGGTCTCAAATAACTCAGCCATTAAACCATTAATCACATCAAAGTTATTAATGTCTATTAGATACACATTTAACTTAACTATATTTTTTAGTGTGGCATCTTGCTCTATAAGAATAGCCTCTATATTTTTAAACACCTGTTCTGCTTGATCCCTCAAACCCCCTTTCACTAAGTTACCTGATGTGTCCAAAGGAATTTGTCCTGAAAGAAAACACAGTCCATTATGATTTATAGCCTGCGAATAAGGCCCAATTGCTTGGGGTGCGTTTGTTGTTTTTACTTCTTTGGCTGCCATTAATGCATGCTCCTAGTAACTTTTTTTACGCTTTGCAGTACTCTAATTTGTTTAATAATATCTGCAAGATATTTACGGTTTTCCACTTGGATTTGAAAAAGCAAATCAACAGTATCATCCTCGTACTCAGTCGCAATTGAAACCTGTTCAACATTGCAACCATTGTCAGCAATTTTCCCTGCAATTTCAGCAAAAGAACCTGGTTGGTGTTTTGCATGTACTGTAATTTCAGTGGACAACATATGGTCCACATTGTCCACCCACTCCACGCTGATCCAACGACTTATTTCCTTTATAAAAGAGTTTACATGAAGGCATTTTCTTCTATGAATAACAAGGCCTTTGGCTTTGCTTAGGTGGCCAATAATTGCATCTCCAGGAATGGGGTGGCAACAATTAGAAAATGTTATGGAAACGCCTTCGGTTCCCTTGATTAACAATGGTGCATGGTCAAAACTAGTATGGTTTTCTTGTTGCTCGCCCAACATCATTTGCGCAATCAGTAGGGGGTTTTTATCTCCCAAACCAATATTTTCATAAAGCTCATCCATATTTTTAAAGGCTAAGCTCTCTAACAATAACTGGATTTGTTTTTTTGATATGTTTCTTTGTTTTTTTCCCAGTGTGTTGAGGGCATTATTAAATAGTCTTTTTCCTAATGCGCTTGTTTGGGCGCTTGTTAGTTTTTTTAGATAGTTTCTAAGGTTGTTTCTTGCTTTAGCTGTTGTAATAAATGAAAGCCAATTTGGGTCAGGGTTAGAGTTTTTAGAGGTTAGAATTTCAATGGTTTGGCCACTTTCAATTACAGTCCTTAATGGCATTTGTACTTTGTTGATTTTTGCACCTATGCAGCTATTGCCTAAATCACTATGGACCGCATAAGCAAAGTCAACACAGGTTGCTTTTGAAGGCAATCTAAAAATTTTTCCTTTGGGGCTAAAAACATAAACTTTATCAGGAAAAAGATCGACTTTAACACTTTCTAAAAACTCTTCCGGATGACTAACGCCTTGGATCTCTTGAATAGAGGCTAACCATTCTCTGGCCTTAGCCTGAGGCGATGCATCGCTTGGGTTTTCGGATTTATATTTCCAATGTGCGGCAATACCATTTTCAGCTACACGATGCATTGCTCTGGTTCTAATTTGAACCTCAATAGGTGTCCCTCCGGGGCCCAATAAACTTGTGTGGATAGACTGATAACCATTCACTCTAGGTATTGCTATATAATCCTTAAACTTACCCATAATTGGCTTATAAACCTCATGCACCAAACCAAGTACTTGATAGCAATCATGAACATCGTCTACAATAATTCTTAGTCCATACATATCCACAATTTGATCTAGTGATAAATGTCTTTTCTTCATTTTTTTATACACACTAAAAAGATCTTTCTCCCTTGCTTCTATGTCATGCAGGATGGTTTTTTCGTTTAATTTTTTAGAAATTCTTGTTGATATTTTTTTTAAAATTCTCTTTTGGTTGCCAAGCTTCTTTTTTAGCGCTCTGCTTATTATTTTATATCGATAAGGGTAAGCAAACTTAAATGCCTCTTTTTCCAACAAGACCTTCATGTTAAAAATTCCCAGCCTATTAGCAATAGGCGCATAGACCTCTAACGTTTCTTTCCCTATCCTCATTTGTTTTTTTGTATCAAGGGCGTTTAAGGTTTGGATGTTGTGAAGTCTGTCGGCTAGCTTGATTAAAATAACTCGAATGTCTTGAACCATTGCAAGCATCATTTTTCTAAAACTCTCTGCTTGTCTTTGGTTGTTGTCTGCATACTCTATTTGATCTAGCTTGCTTACACCATCAACCAAAGAAAGTATTTCACTGCCGAACTCTTCATGCAAAAGTTCTTTCGTAAGAGTTGTATCCTCTAACACATCATGTAATAAGCCAGCTGAAATAGTCTCTTTATCTAACTTTAGTTCTGCGAGTGTTGTTGCTACAGCAGCTGGATGGTGAATATAAGGCTCGCCAGACTGTCTGGACTGATGCTCATGAGAAATACTTGAGAAAACATAAGCTTTTTTTACAACCTCCTGATCATCCTCGCTAAGATAATCCAAACAATATAAAAGTTGCTTTAAGAGCTTGGGTGGTCTTTTTTGCAGCATTAATACTGCCGATTCTAAAATATTATCCATAGAGCTATTATTTTATACCTAACGAGGCTATAAAACATTGCTACAAAAATATTTTTATGCCTTTTGAGAGGAGGGCATTCTCGCTTGTGGGTTTAAACCAGCTATTCTTGTTCAGCTTTAGCTAGTTCCTCAGCCAGTTCTTTTTCTAGGTCATTTTCAGTTTTATGAAAATCAGGGTTGTCTAAATGCCCTTCAGCAATTTCCCTTAAAGCTAGCACTGCTGGCTTGTCATTCTCATCATCTTCAAGAAGGATTTCTGACCCGTTGGCTATTCTTCTTGCGCGCTTTGCGGCTAGATTAACAAGGTTGAAAACACCGTCTGTGTGCTCCAAACAATCCTCTACTGTAACTCTTGCCATAATAATACTGCTCATGAAAAATTAAGAGACACAAGCCTACTTGGTTGAAAAGATAAGTCAAATACTTTGTTTTTATATTTTGAAGCTATTGATAATTGAGAGCTCATGCTCACTAATAGGTTTTTTAAGTCCTTTATACTGCTTAACAAAATTAATTATCTCATCGCAAGTTAGCTCTAGATCCTTGTTTATAAAAGTAGCATCGTAATTAATGGAGTGTTGTATGTCATTGATTGCTTCTTTAAACCTAAGGTTTATTTCTCCCGCGGAATCCGTCCCCCTCTTATCTAAGCGTTTTTTCAACTCTTCCTTGGAAGGTGGGATTAAAAACAAAGTCAAGCAATTAGGTTCTGTTTTTCTCACTTGGTTTGCCCCCTGCCAGTCTATTTCTAAAATCACAGTTTTGCCTTCTTTTATTGATGCTTCAACTTCTTTTTTTGGTGTTCCATAGAAGTTTCCAAAAACCTCTGCGTATTCAAAAAAAGCATGTTCTGCTACCATGGCCTCAAAGACAGGGATGGAGACAAACCTATAGTCGTCACCATCTATTTCATTGTCTCTTTTTGATCTTGTTGTATATGAGACTGAAGCAACCATGTTGGGCTTGTCTTGAATAAGCTTTCGAACGACAGTTGTCTTGCCTGTGCCAGATGGTGCTGAGATTATTAATAATGATTTATTTTTAGGCAACATTTAACTGATTCAATATATAATTATTAGAGATTAATGGTTAAGTATATTCTATTATTTATTTCATGAAAGTTAAGACTTTAGTATTAGCGTCGTCAAACAATCACAAAGCAAAAGAGATTGGGATGATACTGGGAAGAAATTACCAAATCAAAACACAAGAGGAGTTTGGTGTCCCTTTTGTCCCGGAAAACGGCAAAACATTTTCAGAAAATGCTTATATCAAAGCAAGCCAACTCGCCAAGAATATCTCTATACCTGTGATTGCAGATGATTCTGGGCTAGAAGTATTGTCCATTAACAATCAACCAGGAATCTATTCTGCAAGATATGCCTCTATAGGGGCAACGGATGAAGAAAATATTAACAAGCTTTTGGGTGCGCTAAAAAACAGGCCAAGTTCAGAGAGAAAGGCAAAATTTATCTGCTCATTGGTGTTGATTGAAGGCCATGATAAACAAAAAGTCAGTTATTTTAATGGGGAGTGGAAAGGAGAGATAGCAAATAAAAAAACTGGACGTCATGGTTTTGGTTATGACCCAATATTTTTTGTGCCTTCTTTAAAAAAAACAGCAGCAGAGTTATCTGAAGAAATAAAAAACAAAGTAAGCCACCGTGCAATTGCCATAAACAAGCTGAAAAACTTTCTTGAAAATCAATAAAAGAAAACATATTCATGATAATAAATTAGCGTTAAATCAATAAGCTAGAGTCTGGCATTCCTTTTTTTTAACACCCTTAGTCTTTGGTCGTTCTCGGTATTGAGAGCTAAATATTGGTGTAATTATGCACAGCCCCAAACAAACATTGATTTTGATTTATATAGATAGGCTATGTTTCACATATATTACAGTAAATCACCCTTGTATCTAATTGATAAACATAAAGATATATATTTTTTGTATAGTTTTTGTACAATTTTAAGCTTTCCATATAAAACAACGAACTGAGGATGCTTTTTTATAAATATCCACAAAGTTATCCACAGATTTTGTGGATAAAAAAATAGTGCTGTGCCTCGAAATACTTCATATTTCCTTGAAAAAACATTTCCAAGTGGTTATGCTTGCCACCCTTAAAAAGTTCTTATGCTTTTTTAAGAAAACAAAATTAATAATCCAAAGGATGGTCAAGTGAAAGCAAATACACACCCTGATTATAATGAGATTAAAGTGACTTGTTCTTGTGGTGATTCTTTTGTCACAAAATCAACATTAAAAAACGACCTAAGCATTGAGGTTTGTTCTTCTTGTCATCCTTTTTACACAGGTCAACAGAAAATTGTTGATACTGCGGGAAGAGTTGATAAATTTAGAAAGCGATTTGGCATTCAATCCTCTTAGTGTTTGTAATTTAGAGTTTTTCAATAGCAATACATGCCCTCAAGTAAAAAAACCATAAGCCTTATTAACGATTCCCTCTCTTCTGAGTTAAGTATTAAAGATGCCAGTGTTGGGCCTTCGGTTGTTGATTTAGCTAACCTAAACAAAGACACAGGTTTGTTTACTTTTGACCCCTCTTATTCATCAACAGCAAGTTGTGAAAGTAAAGTAACTTACATAGATGGAGATGAAGGCATTCTTGAGTATCGTGGATACCCCATTGAGCAATTAGCAAATAAAAGCACTTATCTTGAGGTCTCTTATCTTTTGTTTAATGGTGAGCTTCCCAAAAAAGAAGAGCTGTCGGAATTTAGACACAATGTAAAACATAATATGGTTTTGGACTCAAACCTAAAGCAATTGTTCACTGGGTTTTTACCCAATGCTCACCCCATGGGAATGCTGATGAGCTCTGTAGCAGCTCTTTCAACAATCTATCATGAAGACATTGATATTAGGAACCCCCACCACAGAGAAGCTTTCTTTTTTAACGTGCTAGGAAAAATGCCAGTCTTGGTAGCAACAATCTTTAACCAAATCAACGGAACAAAAATAGGTAGCTATAATGAAGAGCGAAGCTATGCTGAAAACATTCTAACTTTGTTTTTTGATGGACGTGGAGATTATGAAATCAACCCTGTGTTTTCTCAGGCGCTGGATATTCTATTAGTGTTGCATGCCGACCATGAGCAAAACTGCAGCACTTCATCTGTAAGGCTTACTGGAAGCTCTGGAACAAATCCCTATGCCGCTATTGCAGCTGGAATAGCCGCTCTTTGGGGACCCTCACATGGTGGTGCAAACGAAGCAGTCGTTAGAATGTTGAAAGAAATTGGGTCGCCTAAAAACATCCCTACATACATCGAAAAAGCGAAAGACAAATCAGATCCTTTTAAGCTAATGGGTTTTGGTCATCGTGTTTATAAAAACTTTGACCCAAGAGCAACGATCATTAGGGGGGAGTGTCACAAGGTTCTAGGGCAACTAAACCAAGATAATAATCCTATGTTTGAGCTTGCGCTACAATTAGAGGAAATTGCCCTAAACGATCAATATTTTGTTGATCGAAACCTGTATCCAAATGTTGATTTTTATTCTGGTGTTATTTATCAAGCAATGGGTATTCCAAAAGAAATGTTTACGGTTATCTTTGCCCTAGCAAGAACCGTTGGCTGGGCCACACATTGGTGTGAGATGATGGAAAATCCAGCCTTAAAAATTGGGCGTCCAAGACAACTCTATCTTGGTAGCGAAAAAAGAGATTACATCTCAATTGACCAAAGATAAAAACATTTACCTCTTCAACTCCTACCCTTTTTTGTCTTACTATACGATGTAGACAAATTAAGATTTATTATTATGAGCAACCTAAAAAACAGAATATTTCTCATTGGTCCAATGGGCTCAGGTAAAACCACGGTTGGAAGAAGGTTGGCTTCAATGTTAGGGAAAACATTTTGTGATACTGACAATGAGGTCGAAGCAAAAACTGGTGTTAATATTGCTTATATTTTTGATGTTGAGGGTGAAGAGGGTTTTAGAACAAGAGAGTCGGCAGTATTGTTTGAGAAAGCTCAACTTGACAATATTATTATCTCAACGGGTGGCGGAATAATAGAGCTGAAAACAAACCGCGAGGTTTTAAAAAATGGCTATGTTATTTATTTAAAAACAAGTCTTGAAACACAAAAAGAAAGGGCAACCCCGAATGAAAACAGGCCTCTGCTTTTAAATACGAATGCTGAAAAACAACTTACTGAGCTTATGATCAAGAGAAAGCCGCTCTATGAGGAATCAGCAGATCGGGTTATTATAACTGACGGGCTTACCTCCAAGGCAGTCGCTAAACAAATTTTTGAAGCAATAAATGAATAAAGAAACAGTTAATTTAAAAAGCCACAGCTACCCTATCTTTATTGGCACTGGTTCTAGCCTATCCAATGAGGCTGTGTCTGATTTTATCCTTGGCAATGATGTTGCAATTATTACCAACGATGTTGTCGGTCCTTTGTATTTAGAAGCGTTTACAAACACAATCAAAGATAAAAATATTGTCTACTATATTCTTAATGATGGTGAGCAAGAAAAGAAATTAAAAACCATTCACAAGATTATAGATAAACTTCTAGAAAAGGGTTTTGGTAGAGATGCAACGCTTATATCCCTAGGTGGTGGGGTGACTGGAGATATAACGGGTTTTACTGCTTCTATTTTTATGCGAGGAATAAACTTCATACAAATACCAACCACATTATTGGCACAAGTGGATGCCTCTGTTGGGGGTAAAACAGGAGTCAACCATGCGCTGGGGAAAAATTTAATTGGTAGCTTTTATCAACCAGAATGTGTGGTCTGTGATCCTCGTTTTTTAAAAACCCTAGGAGATAAACAAGTCTCAGAAGGGCTCGCTGAAATAATTAAATACGGTCTTATTTATGATGCAGGTTTTTTTGGGTTCCTTGAGCAAAACCTTTCTAAGCTTGTTGCTCTAGATAAAGGCATTACAGGTCATGCGATACAGCGTTCTTGCCAAATAAAAGCGGAAATAGTCTCTCAAGATGAAAAGGAAAGGTCTGTTAGGGCGATCCTTAATTTTGGCCATACCTTTGGTCATGCGATTGAGACCTTAATGGGCTATGATCATTATTCCCATGGTGATGCTGTTTCTATTGGGATGGTTTTGGCAACGAGGCTTTCTGAGTCCATGGGTATGGTTTCAAGCGATGACACGAAGCGAATAATTAAACTATTAGAAGCTGCGGGTCTGCCTGTTACGCTTCCCAGTTTGAATGGTGATGAAATTATTAACGTTATGCTGAAAGACAAGAAAGTAAAAAACAGAAAAATACAATTGGTGCTTCTCAAGAGCATGGGTGAAGCCTACCTAACTTCTGACTACCCTGAAAAAGAATTCAAACAGCTGTTAACTGGAGCATAAGGTGAGTATAGACAATAAAGACCGTTTAATATTTGCTTTGGATGTTCCTGAGGTTGATAGAGCCAAAGAGTTGGTTTCTGAGCTGGGAGATAGTGTTTCTTTTTATAAAATTGGAATGGAGCTAATGATGACAGGTGAATACTTTAACCTCCTTGATTGGTTGGTGGAGAAAGAAAAAAAAGTGTTTGTGGACCTAAAGTTATTTGATGTGCCTGCAACAGTTTCAAAATCGGTTAAACGTTTAAGCCAAAGAGGTGCTTACTTTACAACCATACATGGAAACCAAAGCATGATGGAAGCAGCAGCAGCTGAGAAAGGTGGTTTAAAAATTCTGGCTGTTACCGCCCTAACCAGTTTAGACCAGGGTGATATTGCGGACATGGGTTTTGACTGTGATGTTCAAGACTTGGTTGCCTCAAGAGCCCGCAGAGCTTTTACTGCAGGTTGTGATGGCATTGTGGCCTCGGGAATGGAGCTTGAGCATATTAGGGGTGAGGTGGATGACAAATTGTTAATTGTAACGCCAGGAATTCGACCCGTGGAGAACAGGCCTACAGACGATCAAAAGAGAGTTGTCACTGTTGAGCAAGCCTTTCAAAGAGGGGCGAACTATATTGTTGTGGGGCGACCAATACAAAATGCTGCAAGCCCTAGAGAAGCAGCGGAAGGCGTGCAAGCGTCAATTCAGTCAGCTCTTAATTAAACTCAAATACTCTTTCTCATTTAGAATATTGACCGATAGTTTTTTTGCTTTCTCAAGTTTTTTATTTCCAACACTTTCTCCACATACTAAAAGGTTGGTCGTAGAAGAAATTGCATCTTGAGCCTTTGCGCCCAGTGCTTCTGCATTGTTTTTCATGTCATCTCGCGACCCTTGTGTCATCTTTCCAGAAAAGACAATTCTCAAACCCGTTATGGGAGAATCAATTTTTTCCATCGTTGAAAGAAGTGGTGTTTCTAATAAATTAAAGCCAAGACTTAACATATGAGTAATGGTGGTTTTTTGTTGTTTCAACCCCTCAACAATTGCCTTAGCTGATAAGCTAGCAAAACCATCAATATTGCCTATCTCCTGTTCAGTTAAGTCAAACAAGTCCATTAGTATTGTGTTTTGCAGTAACCGTTTTGAGTCCCCCTTGCCTAGTTGGGCAACGCCAAAGCCTGCTAAAAATCTCCAGTCTTCTATTTCAGCATTAAGGGCTCGATCAAGCTCATTTCTTAAATTCTTTGACTGTGTTTCTCCGAAACCAGCTTTCTGAAACACTTCTTCATCGGCCGCAAAAATTCTCTTCAGCGTATTAATCTCTGATGAAACCATTTTTTCTATGCTTTTTGGCCCAAACCCGTCCACTTGGCCATGGAGTTTAAAAAAATGTCCTAATGAAGTGGCTACTTGGGCGGGGCATTTATCGTGGTTAGGGCAAACAAGAAAATCAGAATCCCAAAATAAATCGTTCTGGCACGAGGGGCACTTATTTATGATGGTTGTTCTTTTTGTGGTTTGAATCACTGAAACAATTTTTGGAATCACCTCTCCAGAGCGTTCTGCCTCAACAACTGCGCCTGCGCCCAATCTTAAAGCTTTTACATTGCCTGCATTATGGGCTGTTATCCTAGAGACGATTGCTCCTGAAAGCTCAATGGGCTCAACCTCTAGCACTGGAGTCACCCTACCCGTTCTTCCGGTTTGCCAGGTGATTTTTGTAACCCTTGTTTGTTTGGTTGGAGAGCGTTTTTTTATCGCTATTTGCCATCGATTATGATGATTGGTTGCGCCCAATAGTGTTTTCATTTTCGTGTGTGTAATTTCAGCCACCACGCCGTCAGTGGGGTAAACACAGTTTTTAATAATTTGATCTTGGACTTTCTCATGTTGGTCAATTAAGTCATTAAAACTACCCTCCCATCGATCCAGTGTGGTGTAAGGAACAAAGCGGACGGCTTTATCTTTTAGTGCCTGAATAAAGTCTTTGTTGACCTCATCAGAGTTCACCACACCAACACAGATGTTTCTTGGGTGCGCGTAACCTAATTGTTTAATGTGTTTGTCAAAGTAGTCAGTCTCCATCACGAGTTCACCAATACCTGATATGCCTTTTCCAGCGTCCACAACGCCTTTGTCAAAAACTGAGGTAATGTCGTTTCCATGAATGCCATCGCCACGACTGGCTAACAGTCCGTCCTCTCTTCTCATGGCGGCAAGCCCATCTAGTTTTGCGGTGACTATAATTGATAATGCATTGGGATCAATATTGTTTTTACTGGCTTCTTTTTTAATGCGTTCAATCCATTTTTGTGTCTCCTCAATGGAGTAGGACTTTTCAGTGCTGAGCATGGGCATGGGGTGTTTTAATCTAACTTCTCCAAAGCTTGGCTCTAGCTCAACCTCATGCAGAAAAGAATGGTTGGGCTCACGCTTTTTCAGCTCAGCCAAATACCCATGATCATAGGTATCATCATCAATGATTGGTGAGCCACTTCTGTATGCTTTCGATGCTTTTTTTAAGAAGCTTACTAAGGCGTCAGTTGTGAGTAATTTAGGGTTGTTTTCATTCATAAACAAAAAATTCTATGGTCTTATTTTACCATATCATCGGGCATATCTGTTGTTGAAATGGAGGAGATTCAGTTGCTTGTTAACAAAGGCAAAATTTGGCTCCATGCTGTTTTTTCAATTTCAATATGGCCATCCACATTGGGGTGTATGCCGTCCGACTGCATCAGGTTGTCGGTGATCATTTGTTTAAGCGTTCCTTGGATAAGCACTAAACTATATTCGCTGGCTAAACTTGAAAATATATCTTGAAAGCTCCTTGTGTAGGTCTCACCATAATTGGGCGGCAGTTGCACGCCCATCAAAACAACAGTGATGTTTTTGTTTTGAGCAATGTCAATCATGCCTCTCATGTTTTTCCTAACCGCCTTCAAAGAGATGCCCCTTAGACCGTCGTTCCCTCCCAGTTCTAAGATTAAAAAACTGGGTTGGTGTTTGTCAATTAACTTAGGCAATCGTGAAAGCCCTCCAGATGTTGTGTCCCCACTAATTCCTGCGTTAACAACACTGTATTTCAAATTATTTTTAAGCAGTCGTTTTTGCAGCAAAGAGGGCCAAGTCTGCTCGTAATTGACACCCAGGCCTGCGCTCAAACTGTCACCCAGAACAAGTATTTTTTGAAACTCGTGGTCGTTTTCATCAGCAAAATTTGCTGTTGGCAGTAGTGTCAGTACAATGGCTACAAACAATAAAAAATGCCTTGTGAAAAACTCAATTTTAGAAGTTAAAAACATTACCAAAGAAGTTAACAGCCCTGAGGGTGTTTTGACAATAATAAAGAACATTAATTTGTCTATAGGCTCTGGTGATGTCGTCTCCATTGTTGGTCCATCCGGCTCTGGGAAAACCACTCTGCTTGCTATTATGGCGGGGCTTGATCTACCCACTAAGGGCTCAATTAATCTGCTTGGCTCAAAAATTACAACCCTGAACGAAGACAAGAGATCTCAAATTCGTGGAAAAGATGTTGGTTTTGTTTTTCAATCTTTTCACTTACTGCCAAGGCTTTCCGCTTTAGATAATGTAATGTTGCCTCTAGAAATTAGTGGTTCGGAGCACGCTCAAGAGAAAGCAAAAGATGCATTAGCTCGTGTTGGGCTTGAAAAAAGAGTGCAGCATTTCCCAAATCAACTCTCAGGGGGAGAAAAACAACGTGTAGCAATTGCCCGTGCAATGGTGAACAACCCAAAAATTCTTTTTGCCGATGAGCCAACGGGCAATCTTGATAAAAGCAGTTCAAAAGCAGTCAGCGAGCTCTTGTTTTCGGTGAATCAATCAATGGATACCACCCTTATTATTGTGACCCATGATCTTATTTTAGCGGATCAATGTAACACCCTACATGAACTAGCCGAGGGCGAACTTATATGCTAAAAGGTTTTAACCACGGGTTGAGAAAGTTTTGGTCTGACCTAACCAGTGGCGATTTACTCATTTTGGCTTTCTCAATTGTCTTGGCTGTGACGGCTATCTCTGGTGTGAGCTTCCTAGGCGATCGATTAAAATCCTCAATCAAACAACAAGCATCGGTTGTGTTGGCTGCAGATCTTTCTTTTCGTTCTGCCTCTGATTTAGGTGCCCAATACTTAGAATTAGCAGCAACTCAGTCCTTAGGCGTCGCTGAAACGGTTTCTTTTTTAAGCATGGTTATTGCTAATGAAGACAACCTTCTGTCCTCCATTAAAGCCACTACCCCTTCTTACCCTTTGAGGGGCAAGCTTGTGATTACAGATTTTAATGGTCAGGTTATTGAACATGCGGGTTCGCCCAAAAGAGGTTATTTGTGGGTGGAACCAAAATTAGTGGAACAACTGGGGCTTGAACAAAACAATGAAATGGCCATTGGCAAGGCCACTTTTATTGTTGAAGGTATTTTGCAGGACTTTCCAGATCGAAACGTAGGTTTTCTTGCATTCTCGCCAACCGTGATCGCTAATATTAATGACCTTGATGTCATGGGTGTGATACAGACAGGAAGTCGAGTTGTTTACCGAAACCTCTTCTCAGGTTCTGAAAACAACATTGATGAATTTTTGGAAAACATCGAACCTGTTCCGGCAGAAATCCGTGTCCAAAAAATAGATGGTATTGGGGATCAATTAGGCAGAACGCTTGATCGCTCTACTCGGTTTTTTAACCTAGCTGGACTCTTTACTATTATTATTGCGGCTATTTCTTCCATGATTGCGGCTCGACGTTATGCTGACAGGCACTTGCTCAACACCTCATTAATGAAGGTTTTTGGTGCATCAAAAAACTTCATTGTAGCCTCGCAAGTTACACAACTTATCTTAATGATTTTGATTGCAACTAGTGTGGGTT
The DNA here is from genome assembly GCA_029244925.1 of Gammaproteobacteria bacterium. Lineage (GTDB taxonomy): Bacteria > Pseudomonadota > Gammaproteobacteria > Steroidobacterales > UBA11654 > CACPJA01. The sequence continues at coordinate 28,925 of JAQWQE010000048.1, forward strand.
TGTTTTTTGGTTATTTATTACAATCAATCCTTATTGGTGTATTAAAAGATCTGCTTGATGCAGAACTGCCGAGTGCCTCATTCAAACCAATTGGTATTGCCTTCCTGACTTCTTTTTGCTTGGTGTTTGGTGCAGCGTCTCCTTACTTAAAGCTTTTAGGTGAGGCAGAACCCATTCGAATTTTAAGAAACGACTTTCAATTTAAACTAAAAAACAATCTCGCGATATACGCGGTCGCCTTATTTACTTTGGTGGTTTTTTTACTGCTTTTATTTGAAGATATCTTTCTTGTATCAAGCATCATGGGTGCCATGATAATACTTGCTTCTGTCTTATATGTTATTGGTTCTTTGATGGTCTACCTGTTGTCTTTTTTCCAATCCTCATCGGGTATTGGTTGGAAGTTAGGGCTTAAAAACATTGTTCACCGCCGCAGCGAAAGCGTCCTACAAATTGTCGTGTTTGGCCTTTCTTTGATGTTCTTAATGGTGTTGGCTGAAACAAGAACTGGCCTCATTGACTCTTGGAAAGAAACGCTCAGTGAAGACACGCCTAACTATTTCTTTTTTAACATTCAAGATTATGAGTTGCCTGAAATCAAAGCGTATTTAGATCAAGAGTTGGATTCAGCTACAGTCTTTACTCCGCTAATTAGAGGTAGGTTGTTATCAGTTCAACCCAAAGAAGGGGGGTTGATGAAGTCGGGTGAGATGATTGATCGTGAGTCAAATCTTACTTGGTATGATGCTATACCAGACAACAATCAAGTGGTTGAAGGCTCTTGGTGGACGGATGATGCTGGGAGCCAGATGGAGGTATCTATTGACTCTGGAATTGCAGCTTCGATGGGCCTATCAATTGGAGATCAATTGAATTTTGCTGCTGGTGGGACTAACTTTACAGCCATTGTGAGTAATTTTAGGGAAGTGACCTGGGAGAGTTTTGCGCCGAACTTCTTTTTTGTGTTATCGCCAGAGCTTGGTAGAGACCTGCCACAATCCTTTATTACCAGTGTTAAAATACCAACCGATAACAATCAAGTCAGCAAAGGTTTTGTGGAGCGATTTCCAACAGTAACAAGCGTTGACCTGAATGCTGCTCTACAACAAGTAAGATCGATTATTGGTAGCGCCTCATTGGCGGTTCAATATATTTTTATCCTAGCTTTGATCGCCGGAATACTAACTTTGATTGCTTCAGTTTTTTCTAGTGCTGACCAGCGCAAAAAAGAAAGCGCTATACTTCATACTCTAGGTGCCAAACGATCTAAAATCTTTCAGTCAGCCGCTGCAGAGTTTTTGGTTTTGGGGCTACTATCGGGTTTTACAGCTGTATTTGCTGCAACGCTTTTCTCGGGGTTTCTCTCAACCCAAGTGTTTGATCTCAACTACAAACCCAATATATTTGTTTTGGGTCTTGGGTTTACTGTGGGTGTTTTGTCTATCTCTATAGCTGGCACCCTTGCGATCCGAAAAACGATTTATACTTCGCCGGTTGTTACGTTAAGGAACTCATAACGGTTTTGGTGCTCTGGTGACACTAAGGGTCCCTCTTTATTTATTAAGCTCTTTTTTGTAGACTTTATGGGTATGGCTAAAGTGCACGATTTTAAATCTGGAATTTATTTAACAAATGAAGACTTTCATGAGATCAAAGAAATATTCCACACCCCTCTAACGGGATCTTACAACTGGGATTACACTGCAGCTGATGACAAAATCAATAGGCTTTATCAGCTGGCTAAAAAAAGACAATGGGATGTTGAGATAGATCTTGATTGGTCTCAAAAATGGGATAAGGATAAAGCGAGACTCGAAGATTATGGCTTAGCTCATCAATCTTACTTGGGCTATGAACCTTACCTTTCTCTCTCTGATGAGGAAAAACTTAATGTTCAGCATAAATTAGCGGCTTGGTCATTAAGCCAATTCCTTCATGGTGAACAGGGTGCATTATTAGTCGCCAGTCAGTTATGTTCCTGCGCCCCTACGTACAATGCAAAATTATATGCGGCCACTCAAACCTATGATGAAGCACGACATGTTGAGGCATTTAATAAATATATTCAAACACGCCATAAAGAGATGTATCCGATCACGCCTGATTTAAAGATGTTGTTGAACAAAATCTTGACCGATGAGCGATGGGACTTAAAGTTTATTGGTATGCAATTAATTATAGAGGGACTTGCTCTTGGGGCGTTTAAGGCCTTTCCTCAAACTCATCCAGATAAATTACTTCATCAGCTAATTGAAAAAATTATTCAAGATGAATCAAGACATGTGACGTTTGGAATTCACTACCTAGAGCAGCATATTAAAAGATTATCTGAGGATGAAGTTGAACAAAGAGCTGAATTTGCTTACCAGGCTTGTTTGATTATGCGTCATCGTTTTCATCCGAATGAGGTGTTTGATGATTTTGGTTGGGATCTTGAGGAAACAATAAAATATAATGACGGGATCAAAGCGAGACGAGATTTTCAGACCTTCATATTTCAAAGAGTAATTCCAAGCTTAAAAAGAGTCGGTTTATTAACCGAAACAGTTAGGCCAAAATTTGAGCGGCTTGGTGTAATTCAGTGGGAAGATTTTGATGATGAAGATGTCAACTGGAAGGAAGCACAATCGGCTTAGGGTTTTTATTCTCCTATACGATTATCTATACTTCACCAGCAGTCATACTAAGAAATTCATATAAACATAGAAGCTTTGTCCCATTAAAAAAGAGTTACTACTCTGTATATATTCCCGTATACCAGTGTTTAACTATTTTCTCGGCTGGCTTGCCCCTAATGGATTGAGATAAATTGGGAAAACCGCTGTCGTCTGGAACTAATGTGTCTGCAAGCCAATATCC